>CAJBLH010000020.1 GCA_903953895.1 uncultured Desulfobacteraceae bacterium
AGCAGGTCAACCAGATAGACCTGGGTCTGCGTAATTGAAACGGGATATCTTTTACACAAAATATCCTCAAAAATGAATGATTAATCATTATCGAAAAGGAGAAAAAAATGACAACAGCAGAAAATCCAATGCAGAAAATCATCACCCGATGCTGGGAGGACGAAGCATTCAAAAAGAGATTGATGGCCGATCCGGCAAAAACTATCGATGCCGAAGGGGTGCGTATTCCGGCGGGCGTATCGATCCGGGTGGTGGAGGACACCGATCAGGTTCGAACGTTGATCATTCCCCCCGCGCCCTCCCACCTTGATGATGACCAACTGAAGCGCATTACAGGTGGGAGGGATATGCCTATACCTTGTGGTCACAGTGACTTTTGCCCACCACATTTCAATGATATCAGACGATAATAACTTCTAATCCAAGGTACAGGTATTTTGAATGTTCGGACCCTATGAAATCACATATAACGGCCGTACCTATCACGGCAACGTCACCTTGAAAGAACACCACATCGTCGAGCGCAATGGCGAGCATTCTCTGTTCTTGGTGCCGGATATGGCGGCGGTTCCTGTCAGCGGAGCGCTGGTGAATGCGATGTTGCGGATGTTGCCAAGTTCCGGCGCACTCATCCCCGATGGGCTGATGCAGGCTTTGCTGGGGTGCGGGCTGGCTGTGCGGACCAAAGATTCTGAAAAGGAATCGACCGATCCACCGGCAGCAGGGGAGATGCCTGCTTCCTCCGACCTTCCGGTGGTCAACATCGCCCTGTTTCTCACCCAGGCATGCAACATGCGCTGTGCATACTGCTACGGCAACGGCGGCGAATACGGCAAACGGGGAGTAATGACATTGGAAACGGCCATTGCTGCCGTGGACTGGCTCATAGAGAACTCCCTGGATGAAAAAAAGATTCATATCGGCTTTTTCGGGGGGGAACCGCTGATGAATTTCACCCTGATGCGGCAGGTGGCGGCCTATGCCAAAGAACATGCGACAGCAAGGGGAAAGAAGATCGCATTCAATATGACCACCAACGGCAGCCTGATCACGAACAAGATCATCACCTTTATGAAACAGGAGAACATCGAGCCACTGATCAGCTTCGACGGCCCACCGGAAATCCAGAATCGCCAACGGCCCTTTAAAAACGGCCGGGGTTCATATAACCGGGTTTTCGCCAACATACAAAAATTGCGCAAGGTATTTCCAAAGCTCGTTGCCCGGGCCACGGTCTATGGGGGCAGCGATCCCTTTGCAATTCGAAAAGGAATCGAGAACGCCGGTTTTCCCGACTGCCACCTGTCTCCTGCTTCGCCGGTGATCCTGAAGGGGGCGGCAGACAGAGACGGTGAAACAACCCGGGCGGAGGCAGCCGAGCGGATGCTGGCCTATCGCCGGGAGGAGTTGAACCGGTTGTTCATCGCCATTTCGGAAAAGAATCTTGATCCCAAGCAACCGAAGCATGATCTGATACGTTTTGCCGGCCTGGTTGATGGCCGCAAACGTCATGTGGGTTGCGGTATCGGTCGTGGATTACATGCGGTAGCGGTGAATGGTGACATCTATCCCTGTCACCGCTTTGTCGGGCTTGAAAATGTCCGGCTTGGGGATGTTCGAAACTACCGAGTAGGCGGTATCAACGATTACCACCGGGCGGTGGTGGAAAACCTGCCTGTCTGCCGCACCTGTTGGGCACGGTATCTGTGCGGCGGGGGGTGTTTTTACCATAATCAGGCGAGTACTGGTGACATGCACCGTCCCGACCCGCTCTACTGCCGGGAGACCACCATCGTTGCCGAAGACGTGATCCACGGCTGGCGCCGGCTGAGCGAAGACGACAAAAACTATGTGCGGGAGCAGGTCAACCAGATAGACCTGGGTCTGCGTAATTGAAACGGGATATCTTTTACACAAAATATCCTCAAAAATGAATGATTAATCATTATCGAAAAGGAGAAAAAAATGACAACAGCAGAAAATCATCACCCGATGCTGGGTGGCGGAATTAACCAAACATCTGAGATGTTGATCGAACAATAAGTTATTGAGATGTTATTTGAATTCTGAATATCTGATGATTTACGAATCACCGACCCACAGAAAGGAGACACATCATGTCACTGGAACAAGCAAAGAAATTCATCAAGCGGATGAAGACGGAAGAGGCATTCAGGTCGAATATTATGGCGGTGGAGGATGTGGCCGACCGGCAGAAACTGGCCAAGGCCGAGGGGTATGAGTTTACTGAAGAGGAGATCAAGAGCGTGTCTGCAGAGCTGATTGATGCTGCCATGAATAGTGTCTCTGCGGGGGGAAATATGCCGATTCGGGAATAATGCCCTTTCCAATACGCTGGTCGAACTGGATGAGGCCCACTACGGTATCTTGGAAGGGTATCAACAGGGGCAGAATCTGCCCGGCGCACGGGAGAACGGCTTTTTCGGCCTGCTCCGGGAAATATTAAAAAGAATCACGAACGAACGGATATCGAGATGAAAAAAATTATGGCTGTTATGTTTGTAATGAGTGTTTTGTTTCCCATGACTGCAAATGCCACCTATCGCCTGAAGCTGCTTTATGTCCAGTCGCGGGTTTTTGAAAATAGTACCCGCGCGAATACCATCGGATTCGAATGCAGGGATGTCAACAACAAATATCCTTTGACCGATGTTGTTGGAACAGCCGTCCTGACCGATCCCAGCGGGAAAACGATCAAACTGAATCCGGTTTTCAGCGGCTATATGGAAACAGATGTCACGTATGATGCGGCCAATGGGCAGTGGAAATGGGATGCTCCCTATCACTACGCCAATTATACGGCAGTGATAACGGATCAGTTGATAACGGGAACGTATCACCTGAAATTGACCGACAAGGATGGTGAAATTACGGAAGAAAAATTAGAATTCGGCCGGGTTGTCGATTTGCCGGTAATTCCGGCCAGATCCTACCGCCTGCATATCAATCCGGCGGGAGACCTGGTTTGGGAATGGCAGGTGCCTGATAATATTCCGCCAACGATTCAGTCATCTGCCAGGGCATGGATAGATTACTTCGATGAAAAGCAGAAATTGATCGGGAAGATATGGGTGACGCTCCCCACCCATGTTGCCTATTTGCCGATTCCTCGATCTACTCTCGAACAGATATCGCAGGTCGGGAAAACATTCGAGTTCGGGACTCATATCCGCGCCAATGACAACTACAACCGCTCATATTCGACATCCATCATGCAATATGGAACCAATTTATTGAAATGATAATTGGATAAAGTGATCAGTTGGCAGTGGGCAACTGATCACTGCATTTTCACGGTAAACGCTCATGAATCATGCCTGGCTTCACCCCCAGACATGAAAATGAAATCCGCTGGTTCCCAAGCTCCTGCTTGGGAACCGATGCCCACGAAGCTCATAGCGGAGCGCTGGTGGATGCGATGTTGCGGATGTTGCCGAGTCCCGGCGCACTCATCCCCGATGAGCTGATGAAGGCTTTGCATGAGTGTGGGCTGGCTGTGCGGACCAAAGATTCTGAAAAGGAATCGACCGATCCACCGGCGGCAGGGGAGATGTCTGCTTCTTCCGACCTTCCGGTGGTCAACATCGCCATGTTTCTCACTTCACGGTTGGTGTCGGCTGAATGAAGACGACAAAAACTATGTGCGGGAGCAGGTCAACCAGATCGACCTGGGTCTGCGTAATTGAAACGGGATATCTTCTTCACACAATATCCTCGACAAAGCATGACAACTCATTATAGGAAAGGAGAAAAAAATGGAAACAGCAGAAAACCCAATGCAGAAAATCATCGCCCGGTGCTGGGATGATGAGGAATTCAAAAAGAGATTGATGGCTGATCCGGCAAAAATTCTCGATGCCGAAGGGGTGAGTGTTCCGGATGGCGTATCGATCCGGGTGGTGGAGGACACCGATCAGGTTCGAACGTTGATCATTCCCCCCGCGCCCTCCCACCTTGATGATGACCAACTGAAGGGTATTACAGGAGGATGGGTGTGCCCTTCAGGTTGGGACTGCAGGCCAGATTATGGCCCCTGATACGGTTTGCCGGCCTGGTTGATAGCCGTAAACGTCACGCGGGTTGCGGTATCGGTCGTGGATTACATGCGGTGGCGGTGAATGGTGACATCTATCCCTGTCACCGCTTTGTCGAACTTGAAACAGAGCGAGTCATTTACGTGCACCGCCTCGACGCTGTCCGATGATTCAAAAATGATCCACATTCCAGATGTTCTGATGCCAGATGGCACCCGGATGTGGTTGGATATGGCGTACAGTGAATCTCGTTCCACAAATGGAGATGTATATTTTTATGTTTCGAAATATGGGGTCATTTCGAAATAGACTGTTTGTGCTTCGAACGGTTAAAATCTATGTTTATTAGACACGGTTCGGACCCGTGAGATGTGCGCGGCCCTGCTGCAGCCGGGAACGTCCGCGCAGCCGGCCTGGCGGGTCATCTCACCGGCAGCATTGAAGAAACCTGCACAGGCAAACTTTTAACGGCCGTACCTATCACGGCACTATCGTGGCAATCTACAATTAAAATGGAGGAAAAATAGCAAAACATTAAGCATAATGCACCCAGTTTTGTCAAGATTTGCCTTTCTGTAAGAAAAATCATTGGCATGACTTTTTTCGATTGCAATAAAGAGCGCTCCTACCGAAAAGTTGACGTTGACAATCGCTCCATATTTGGTACCATATATGAACCGGAGGCAATAAAAATGAATATCGCAACAGATATAAAGCCAGTTACTTATTTAAAATCCAGAGCCGCGGATTTATTAAACCAAATTAACGAAACTCACCGCCCTGTAATTATAACCCAAAACGGGGAACCCAGAGCTGTTCTTCAGGATACGGCAAGTTATGAAAATATGCGGAATGCAATTGGCTTATTGAAGCTGATATCTCAAGGCGAAAGTGATGTTCGGAATGGAAGGGTAAGGCTGCAGTCGGAAGTGTTTAATGGTATTGAGAATTCGTTGAAAGAAAAATTGTAATGAATTCAAGGTATGAAATAATTTGGACCAATGTTGCAGAAAATGATTTGATAAATATCATTGAATACATATCGGTGGACAGCCCTCAAAATGCCTTGGAAATATTGGAAAAGATTAGGCAAAAAGCTTCAAGTCTATACACTCTTCCCGAAAGAGGCCGCATTGTACCAGAGCTTCAAGGTCAAGGTATATTTCAATACAGGGAATTGGTAATTCCACCATGGCGATTAATGTATAGAATAGCTGATCAGAAAATATTTGTAATGTCCGTAATTGATTCTCGGCAGAATGTCGAAGATGTTCTATTGAACCGATTGATATATGCTTGAGACCGCATAAATTTATGAATCCAACAAATTAGGTTCGTGTAATCGTTTTGAATACCACAATTTTTCGTAAAGAAGCACTCGAAAAACAGTCCGGCCCCCGAACGCAGGAAGAAAGGATGCAGTTGATCGCTCCCCGCTGGTGGATCGCTGTAGTGGCTGTTGCTTTCGTTTGCTGCCTATCCGTCTATTGGGGCTGGTATGGCCGTATCTATACAAAAGTGAACGGGTCCGGCATGATGGTCCGAAGTGGAGAATTTCGCGATGTGGTCAGCCTGTCGGAGGGAATCATCCAGCATCTGAACATTTCGGAAGGGGCGCCGGCGCCCGAAGGGGACATCCTGGCGGTGCTGTCTCTGCCGCTGGAACAGATCGAGCTCGACCACTATCAATCCCGTTTGAAATCCATGAAAGAGGATGTGGCGGGGCTGCACAGATTGACGGAAACTCATCTGAAACAGCGAACGGCGTTGACATCCCGGATCGCGGCGGACAGCGGCCGGATCATGAAAGACCTGAATCGCCTGCTGAAGCAATTGACGGAGCTGTATGAAAAGTATCAAAGCTTTCGTGGCCGCGGGCTGGTGACGGAGTCCGAAACGGTGAACGTACTCCAGAACATGTTGAATACGGAGGTCAGTCTCATCCGGCAGCACCAGGAAACTGTCACGCAGGAAATGGGAAAGCTGGATCATGAACATGGGTTCGAGCGGGAATTCTGGCAGAAAGACCGGGAAATTCGGGAATCGCAGCAAGACCTGGCCCTCAGGATGGCGCAGATGATCCGCCGCAAACATATTGTCAGCCATTCGAACGGGAACATCGTCAACATCCACAAGCACATCGGCGATCATGTGGCAGGGGGCGAGGCGGTCTGCACCCTCCAGCGTCCCGACGGGGATGGGCTTTTTGTCGATGCCGTGATTTCCGCCGCCCGGATCAAAACCGTCCGGGAGGGGCAGATGGTCCATATTTCACCGTCCGATACGGAACCCAGTCGGATCGGCTATATGGTGGGTTCGGTGGAAAAAGTGGGCCTGTATCCGGCAAACCCCGCCCGACTGGCTGCCTGGTACAAGAATGAAGATCTGGCCCGGTTGTTCAAGGGAAATGATGCCGCAGGAACGGTGCGGGTGCGGCTGATTTCCGATCCCGCCAATCCGGCAGGCGTTCGGTGGACAGGGAAGGTTCCGGAAGATGTCGATATTTCCCCAGGAAGACTCTGCACCATCCAGGTGACGGTGGCGCAGCGGGCGCCCATATCCTATGTCATTCCCTACATCCGCAGGACCGTGATGGGATATTCACAGCCGGAACCCAACCCACCGAAGGAGGCCGGATGGTAATGGCAGGGGAGATTGCGTCATTTCCGCTGTCGGGGGGAGACGGTTTGAAACCGGTTGCTGACGGGGGTGGAGCGGGTGGATAACCGAAAACGGTTCATTCGCCGGGTGCGTGTTCCGACGATCCTGCAAATGGAAGCAACCGAATGCGGTGCCGCATCCCTTGCCATGGTGCTGGCACATTACGGCCTGTACATCCCGCTCGAACAGTTGCGGGTGGACTGCGGCGTTTCACGGGACGGCAGCAACGCCCTTCATGTACTGAAAGCGGCCCGCCGCTATGGATGTCAGGCACAGGGGCTGCGGCTGTCGCTCGAAAAACTGGATACGGTGTCGATGCCCCTGATACTGTTCTGGGAATTCAATCATTTTGTCGTTCTGGAAGGGCGCAAGGGGGATGTTTTCCATCTGAACGATCCCGGACGGGGCCCTGTCCGTCTGTCCTTTTCACAGATGAGCGACGCCTATACCGGTGTTGCCCTTCAGGTTCGTCCGGGGCCGCTCTTCAAGCCGGGCGGGCGGGCGCCGTCCCTGTGGGCCGGAATGTATCGCCTGACCGCTTCCATGAAAAGCGCCATTGCCTTCATCGTCGTCACCAGTGTCATGCTGGCCATTCCCGGCATGGTGATTCCGAGTCTGTCCCGAATCTTCGTCGATGACGTGCTGGGCCCCAACGCCAACTGGCTGGGCCTGCTGCTGATGGCTTTGGGCGGCACCACGCTGGTCTCCCTTTTTCTGACCTGGCTGCAGCGACTGGCTTTCCGTTCCCTGGCTGTCGGATTTGTCACGCTGAACACAACCCGGATGTTTTTCCGGCTGCTCCGTCTTCCCATGCTGTTTCACATGCAGCGAAGCCCGGGGGAAATCCAGTTCCGACTCGGTCTCAACAATCAACTGGCCGACATGGTCGGCGGTCAGGTGGGAAGCGCCATCGCCGGTCTGTTCATGCTGGTCTGCTACGGCGCGCTCCTTCTGACGTATGATGTACCGCTGGCGCTGACGGGCATGGCCATCGCCGGGATCAACCTGATCGTTTTGACAACGGTCGCCCGTTTTCGAAAAGTTCTGAACCAGTCGCTGATTCAGGAAAAAGGCAAACTCATGGCTGTGGCCATGTCGGGAATCCAGCTCATCGACACGATCAAGGCATCCGCCGGAGAATTCGATTTTTTCCAGCGATGGGCCGGCCAACAGGCGCATTATGTCAATTCGGAACAGCGGATGTCCGTTTCCACCATCTATGTATCCACCTTGCCGGTACTGCTTTCGGCGCTGAACAATGCCGTCATCCTTCTCTACGGTGCATGGCGGGTGATTCATGGACACATGACCGCCGGCATGCTCGTGGCTTTCCAGTTTTTGATGGTGGCTTTTTTGCTGCCTGTCACCCGGATCACCGAACTGGGTTCACAGGTTCAGGCGGCCAAAGGCGCTCTGGATAAACTTGACGATGTGGATAATTACGAACTGGATCCCCTGTTCGACCGGGAATTCGACGCGGTTGAAGCCGCTTCCGCCTTTGACATTCGGGGGGAACTGGAACTGCGGGGCGTAACGTTCGGTTACAGCCCGGTGGCGCCGCCAGTGGTGACGGATTTCTCGTTGCGCCTGCGTCCCGGCTCCCATGTGGCGGTGGTGGGACGAAGCGGATCGGGAAAATCCACGGTCGCCAAACTGGCTGCCGGGCTCTACAGGCCCTGGTCCGGGGATGTGCTGTATGACGGATTGCCCATCGCCGACTGGCCGCGCCGAAAACTGGAACGGTTTGTGGCCATCGTTGACCAGCAGATCGTGCTTTTCCGCGACTCGCTGCAAAACAATCTGTCCATGTGGAATCCCATGATGGACGAAGAGAATCTGATTCGGGCCTGCCGGGATGCGCAGATCCACGAGGACATTGTCGAACGGGCAGGAGGGTATGCGGCGGATATGGATGAAGGCGGCGGAAATTTCAGCGGGGGCCAGCGGCAGCGTATCGAAATCGCCCGGGCCCTGACCAATGATCCGGCCGTTCTGATTCTCGATGAAGCCACCAGCGCCCTCGACCCCGAAACCGAGCGCCGGATGGTTCACCATCTGCGTCAGCGGGGATGCTCCTGTCTGATTGTGGCTCACCGGCTCAGCACCATCCGGGATTGCGATGAAATCATCGTACTCGACGATGGGCGCGTGGTGCAGCGGGGCCGGCACGAGGCGCTGATTCAGGATGAAACGGGCGTCTATGCCCGGATGATCCGGGCGGAAAACTGAAGAGGGCTGGCGGATGACGCAGATGGATTCCCCCCACATCCCGCTGGACCCTGTCGGCAACGGACAGGGTTTTTTTCTGTCCGATGACCGAGTTCGGCGGATCGAGAGCGGATCGGTGAATCTCTTTGTCGGTGGATTCGACAGGAACACCGGCGACGCCATGGGAACATTTCAATTCGTCGCCGAGCTGGAAGCAGGGGATTGCCTTTTTCCTGTCGGCGTGTGCATCGAAAGCGGCGGCGTTTCATACCGGCTGCTGGCCATGCCCATGGCCGGCACCCACATCTATCAGAGTCAGGCATCCTGGCTGGCGCTGATCCGTTCGGATGACCGCATCAGAGAGGGGTTCGAGCGGTTCATCCGGCATCTGCTGACACCGTTCGCCCTGGATATGCCGCCCGCCACCACCCAGGTGATCACCGCCTCCGATCTGGAGCAGGAATCATCGTATCATTTCGAAAAAGGGGGTTCTTTTCGGCCGGGCCAGGGGGTTCTGTGGATCGAACTCCATGACGGATTCTGTTTCCTGAACGGAAACGAAGAGCAGATGCTTCTCGGCTCCGGAGCGGTGTTTCCGCTGTCGCCGCAGATATGGTTCGCCTGTCAGGACCCGGTTGCCGTCACCTGCCGGACCACGACCGACCTGGCAGCCGATCCACAGGCAGGCGAAGTTTTGGCCTCGATGTACAGGCTGTATCTGCGCGCCGTGCTGGTGGCGGTTTCGTTCCGAAGGCAGCGGCGCCTGCGGCGTCAGAAACAACGGGTGGCGTATGAACAGTCCGCCGTCGCAGGGGTCCGGGAGTATCTGCGACGGCTGATCTTTCAGCGACGGCCGGCGGCGGATACCTCCCGGACGTCTCCCTCTCCACTGCCGATCCACCGCGTGATTCAGCGGATCGCCCATGTCGGCGGCTTCGAAATCGTCCTTCCCGATCCATCCGGCGACGTGGATCGGATTCACGGCATCGCCCAGGCCACACGCCTTCTGGAATCATGCAACCTGTACTATCGGACGGTTCAGCTCGATGATGGCTGGTGGCGGCAGGAAGGCATTCCGACCATCGCCTTTCGGGCCGACAGTCGAACCCCTGTCGCCCTTCATCATGCCGCAGGCGGCTGGCGATGTTTCGATCCGGTGAACGGCCGGGAGTGCCGGGTAACCCGTCCGGTGGCGGCGGAACTCGAACCGCGTGCGGTTACCGTCTATTCCCCGTTGCCGTCGGGTGTCGTTTCGTTGAAAGACGTGCTGTCGGTTACCGTGAAAGGACTGAAAAGGGATTTTCATGCAGTCTTATGGATCGGACTGATCGGCGGCGTCATCGCTCTGGCGCCCGTATGGCTGACCGGCACGATGTTCAATACCGTCATCCCGGCCGCCGATACATTCCATCTGTTTCAGGCAGGCGTGATACTGATGAGCTCCGCCCTTACCGCCGCGATGCTGACATTATCCCGATCCATCCTGATGCTGCGGATAAAAACACAGTCCAGTTTCCAGCTCCAGGCGGCCGTATGGGGACGGATGTTCCGTCTCTCTTCCCGATTTTTCAGCCGTTTCACGGCCGGCGATCTGGCCAAACGGGTCATGGGCGTGGATACCATGCGGGCTCAGTTGGCGGACAATGTCAGCATGGGCTGCATGACCCTGGTTTTCGCCGCCCCGAATCTGGCCATGATGTTCTTTTACAGTGGAACCCTCGCTCTGGCGGGGATGGGCGTGCTTCTCATCTACATCGGTCTGATCTGCCGGGTGGGATATAAAGACTACCGCATTCAGCGCAACAAATATCACTATGAAGGAGAACTGGCGGGAGTCGGTCTGCAGATGCTGACCGGGATATCCAAAATCCGCATGTCCATTTCAGAAAACCGTGCTTTCGTTCGGTGGGCCGGCGTTCTGGCAGAAAATATCCGGTGGGAATCGCGGTCCATCGACAACATGAATGGGGTGGCCATGTTGAATGCCTTTTTTCCGCCGTTCCTGTCCGGCTTGTTCTTTCTTGTGATCGGTACCCACTGGCGGGGCGTAACGCTGAATATCGGGGATTATCTGGCCTTTACCGCCGCATTTTCCTCTCTCACGGCAGCCTTTACCGGTTTTGCCGGTATCATGCCCGCACTTGTCTCGACGGGTGTACTCTACCAACGCCTGTCGCCGATCCTGGAAACCATCCCCGAAGTTGTGGAAACCCGCAGGCCCATGGGCGAAATCGACGGGAATGTGGAAATCCGCCATGTGACCTTTCGCTATCGTCCGGAGTTGCCGGCCATTCTCGACAATGTATCCATCATCGCCGAACCGGGTGAAATGATCGCCGTCGTGGGGTCTTCGGGCGCCGGAAAATCCACCATCGTGCGGCTGCTTCTGGGGTTTGAAACGCCGGAGACCGGCGGGATATTCTATGGGGGCATCGATCTGGCCATGGTGAACATGAGGGATTTGCGCAGGCAGATCGGCGTGGTGCTTCAGGGGGGCGGACTGATCAATGGCTCCCTGTACGAAAATATTGCCGGTGCTTCCGGGATGCCCATGAAAGCGGCATGGGAAGCGGCCCGGATGGCCGGGCTCGACAAGGATATCGCGGCCATGCCCATGGGAATGCATACCCTCATGTATGCCGGTGCGGTATCAGGCGGGCAGCAGCAGCGCATCCTGATCGCCCGGGCCCTGGCCCGCAACCCGAAAATCATTATCTTCGACGAAGCCACCAGCGCACTCGACAATGAAACCCAATCCCATGTTGCCAACAGCCTGGAACGACTCAACGCCACCCGGATCGTCATCGCTCACCGGCTTTCGACCATTGTCCGCGCCGACCGGATCTATGTTCTGGATGCCGGACGGATCGTGCAGACCGGAACATTCGCGGAACTGATGGCCGAAGCCGGACTGTTTCAGCAGTTGGCCAGCCGGCAGATGGTGTGAAGGTATCGCCGGTCTTCTTTTCGGTTGCATCAGTAAAGATATACCATATTCAAGTATGAAGTATGAATGCGGACAGGCATCATGGCTGAGCGCTCTCGTTTTCGCTCAAAGGGATCGTTGGGCATCCAATTTGAATGTCCAAAAAAAATGTACTTATTCGACTCAAATTAACGAGGATATTCTGTAATTATTTCAAAGCACATGATAGATTCAAGAATAAATTTTCGAGAAATGAATCGTCCTTTCTTCCGAATATTAACGTGATTCGTCCAATAAATTTTTCTGGCCCTGGCACTTGGCATAAACAAACTCAGGGTCAAGGTCAACCCCTGAGTCCCATTCGATAGTGTCAAAGGCCACGCGAACCCGCTTAAACGCGTCGTGATCTTTAAGCCTCCGGAAAACGCCAAAATCAAGGAATGGCTTCATATCCAGTTTACCTTGTTCGCCATTATCAAAATCAATGGAAAGCACGAAATCTTCACCGACAAAAACATTTTTTACTGACGGATACATATTGCCACCTCCTACTGAAGGGGCTGAATCTTGAATGGTTCTTCGCCATTTATCACCAATTCCCAATCGGCCATCAACTCATCCTGATGGAGTTCAGCCCACGCCAAAACAAGCTTTGTTTGCTTTCTTGGCAAATTACCGTGAATCATTTCGCATGTCCGGATATCCACCGTTGCCTTGTATTCCGCAAAATATACGTGAAAATGTGGTGGAGGGTGTTCACCCGGAGCAAAATACATCCGAATTATAATCCCGTAGAACATTGATATTGTGGGCATAGAGGATACTCCATTTCAATAAAAACTTTCATCACGCAATCATTTCGTTAGCAAATGAGGCGCCCAACGTGAAGTTCACCGGAGGAGGGTGTCTTTCCCCGCCGACCCGGTGGAACGGCTTGTTCGGAGGCGGTGATGGCTCTTTCATCATCTGGATCATCCCGATTATCACTCGCCCAGGTTTCCGCGGCATACCACTGTAACCCTTCATATCTATCCCAGTCATCCTGGCTGCTTACGAGTGCGTAGACCGCCTCCAATCCGCGCTCTCGCCCGATCTCTACATTCTGATAATGTGTTCCGAAGTCGTTCCGTGTCACTCCGATCGTAACCGTTCACTCCCCCTCCCGACCTCGCCCCGCAGGGGGGAGGGGTCTGAACGATTACCTCCGATCGCTTCTAATAACTCCAACTCGCACCGATGCAGGCTACCAGGTCAAAGCTCTCTAATATCTCTGGGACATACTTTGCCCCGTCCATCTCCAAGAAATGGAGTTGGGCATCCGGAACACGTTCTTACTGCTTCTTGTGGACATCAGCAATGCAGTAGGGAGAGAAATCAACTCCTGTCCCTGTCATTTGTCGGTGCCGCTCTGCAAGCCTGATGAGAAACTCGCCCTTTCCAGTGGCGATATCAAGCACGCGTGCCCCAGATTTCAGAGGCAGAAGCGTGATAAGCTGTTCAAGTTTCTCAAGACTCATCGGATTGCAGAGAATGTGCTCTCGATGCGTGATGTCAAAGAACTTCCACATGTCCATGCGGTATACCTCCTTTATCAATGCCAGCCGAACGTTAAATTGAGGGGTGCGCAAGAGGTATAACCTACGAAGACCGCGAGTTTTTCGCATCCCCTCGAATGACAGATTGGGCCAAGGAATGAGATGCGAATTGGGCTCCATCACGCATTCTATGCCCTTTGAGTTTAAATTCCGGCACCAGCCCTATGCGAGGTCGAAAACAATTTTTAATGCAGCGTCAATTTTTGCCATGAGATCGTTTTCCAGCTCACCTCGTACTTTGACTAATCGGGTACGGTGATCAACAGGACGAGTTTGAAGGCAATCCGCCACAGTTTTTTTGGTTAACCCGTTATGCGACGATGGAACAATTTCCGCATTCGTGATGATGCTGGCTTTTTTTTCACTCCATGCTGTTAACGGGACCACCTGGATGACTGGAACACGCGCATTATACGTGTCGTTAGTAACTATCACACATGGTCGAATTTTCCCGGTTTCTGAACCCTTTGCAGGGTCAAGATTAACGTCGATGACCATTCCTCGCCTCAGCAGCTTGCTCATGTTGGCCACTCTGACATCGATGTATCCGTCCATTCCCGCGTTTCGTCATCTTCTTCATAAACATCGGCATACAAAGCAGCCGACTCGCGCAAGCGCTGCTGGGTTAACTCTGTAAACAAGCGATCGATGGCGGTACGCACCACGTCGCTTTTATCCTTAAATCCATACCGGTTGCATTGTTCAATAAATTGAATGTGCGATTCTTTGAGGCTAAATTTGGCTTGGATCATAACTACCCCCCGTACACAATTATGAAGGCCGTAAATTGAGGCCCAATTATAAGTCCTAAAAGATAGGGGGGTCAACAATCTTCTAAAGGTCAGGCCCAACGACAAGGGTAAGCGGCGGCGGCCAAAGAGAGAGTATCCTTTATTGTGGGCATAAGGGTACTGCATAACAGTTTGAATAGATGGAAACATTTCCGACAATGATTCTTTTCAGGCTGACCAATCATGCCATCCAGAGCGAGATTTCGAAATAGACTGTCCGCACAAGGATGCCCAATCAAAGAGAACAGCAATACAACGACGTCGCTTCCCAAGCAGGAGCTTGGGAACCAGCGGAGCAAATCAATTCATAAAACTGCTTCGTATTACATTGCATTTTATGCAGTTCCCAGTATAAACAAAAAAGACAACACGGTATGGGAGTTTATTTCCATGTGAGTTGCCTTATGGTATCATCTTGGTGGAGAATCAACCGATCGGAGGATTGGTTGATCGGATAACTGCACAGGAAAAAAGGACTTTTTTATTTTGTCCAAACGGGGCTATGAAATCAGTTGGGTCACCGAGCGAATTGCGGTAGGCGGCGCACCATTGTCTTATGAAGAACTGGACCGGATCAAGGCTGCGGGCATAGACGCCATTCTCAATCTCTGCGCCGAATATTGCGACCTTCACGAGATTGAATCAAAACAGGGTTTTGAGGTCCACTATCTACCGATTCATGACGAGAAAACACCGGATATCGAAGAGCTGGACAGAGCAATGGCATGGATGGACGATATCATTTTTCGGAACAAAAAAGTCATGATTCACTGCCGTTTAGGCATCGGCCGCACGGGAACCGTTCTGTATGCTTATCTTTCCAGCCGGGGCCTGAAAAGCGAGATGGAGCAAACCGCTCTCCAAAATCTGCGATGCAGGCCCGGCAATTACTGTCAGTGGCGGCTCGTTCAAAAATATGAACAGGCCGCAAAGAGCGCCGACGCGCCCATAGCCTCAGCAGGGCATGTGATCCGTTTGTTGATTGCCGTTTCAGCGTTTGTCCTGCTTGTTCTCTCAATGCTATGTATCTGGGTGCTCACTGATGTCATGGAGTATGCCGACTCGTCCGCCACGTCGCATGCCGATGAAAAACTGATAACGATTTCGCCTCGGCAGTCGTTCAAATCAACCGCGGATATGCTTTTTCGTTCGGGGATCATTACATCTCCGAACTATTTTTATCTGTACGCACGGGGGGGCGACTACGCCCGGCGGATTCGGGCCGGAGAGTATCAACTCTCCGCTGCCATGACGCCACGGCAGATACTGGAAATCCTGGTCAGCGGAAAGATTTTTTTACACAAAGTCACCATTCCCGAAGGATATAATCTGAAAGACATCGCGGCGGCCTTTGACGCAGCAGGACTGGTATCCGATGAAATGTTCTTACAGTTCGCAAAAGACCCGCTGTTGTGCCGTAAATGGAGAATCGAAGCTGAGTCGGCTGAAGGCTATCTGTTCCCGGATACATATTCTTTTCCGAAAGGTGTGAGCGTCGAGAAAATTCTATCCACCATGGTTCAGCGATTTCATCAGGTATTTACTCCGGAGCTGGTTCGACAGGCGGAAAAAGAAGGGCTGTCGATTCACCAGGCCGTGACCCTGGCATCCATCGTCGAGAAAGAAACGGGTTCGGACAGCGAAAGGACTCTGGTTTCATCCGTATTTCACAACAGGTTAAGACGAAACATGCGGCTGGAAAGCGATCCCACGGTGATTTACGGTATGGACCATTTTGGCGGCAATATCACCCGCCGGGATCTGATAACCCCAACCCCCTACAACACCTACACCCGCCAAGGCCTGCCGCCAGGGCCAATCGCCAGTCCGGGCGCCAAATCGCTGCTGGCTGCGGTGTATCCTGCTCAAAGCGATTATCTGTATTTTGTGTCCCGAAAGGATAAAACCCATCAATTCTCACGAACATGGGAAGAACATCTGCAGGCCGTCAGCAGGTATCAACTTGGGGGAAATTAGCGTGTCTTGATCTTCGTTTCGTCCAGCCCCCTCCCCCGCAGGGGGGAGGCGTTCAAAGTATATAATCGGCATTTTTTCCCGGATTTTTAGTTGACTCCGGGAAGAGATCCGGTCTAATTGAAATCTCTGCAAATTCATTTCCCTTTATCAATCAAAGGTGAGGTATAGGTTGGCGCACTATAGGCAAGTTAAATGGGTCATTCTGTCAATATGCTGTCTGATCATGGCATGGGGGGAAAATCTGCCGGCGATTGAAATGCCGAAGTATGGACCGATTGGAGCGCCTTATGCCGTCCCCCTGTCTCATGACCATAAATATTTGCAGAACTCAGCACATCAGGCGCTTGATTATTGGAATCTGGCGCCGTTCTATGTTTCCCAGTTCAATGAGTTTGCCTGCTCCGTCGCCTCCGTGACCATGGTTTTAAATGGTGTTACCAGAGCGGGCCGCACGCTCAAGGCCGAAGAGACAAATGTCACTCAAGACAAGTTGCTCGACAAAGTCAAAGCCGTTAATTGGAAGGAACGGTTAATGCCGGGTGGGCTTAATGCAGAGAAGGGGTTGAGCCTCGATCAATTGGAAACGGTAGTAAAGGAAGCTTTTCGCCAATATGATGTGCCACATTATGCGATAGAACGTGTTGAGGTATCCAATACGGATGAGACGACGTTGCTGAAGTTTCGCAATGATCTATCCGTCAACGAAGGGAATGGCAATGACTATATCCTGATCCATTATATTCAGGATGTGGTGACCGAAGCGCCAGGCGGACCCTATCCGCATATTTCGCCGATCGGAGCCTATGATAAGACCAATAAGCGGGTTTTGGTGATGGATGTGGATCGAGACTGGTATGAGCCGTATTGGGTGTCTGATGAAAGATTGCTGCTGGCCATATCCAAGAAGACAGAGAAATATGGCTTCGGAGGATATCTTTGGATTCGTGTGAAATAACATTGAAGAGGAAGGTAAGAGGAAAGTAAAATGAGATATCAATGGATTGCGGGACGTCGGCTATGTTTTATTTTCATACTCGTAACAGCGCAAGCTTTTGCATCACCGGTACCTGATACCGGCCAGACCAAATGCTACGACACTGTCGGCAATGCCATTACCTGTCCATCGGCCGGTCAGGCGTTTTACGGTCAGGATGGCAACTTCTGCATCAATCCCCTGTCTTACACCAAGCTGGACAGCAACGGCTACGCGCTCCCGGATCCGGCCATGTCATGGACGATGATTCGTGACAATGTCACCGGCCTGATCTGGGAGATGAAAACCGATAAAGATGGCGTCAAGAACTACATCAATTCTCACGATTCAGACAATACCTACACCTGGTATGACAGCAATCCTGCCACCAATGGCGGCAATGCCGGAACACCCGGTGATGGAACAAATACCGAGGCTTTTATCACAGCACTGAACGATGCCAGATATGGTGGATATTCGGACTGGCGATTGCCTTCGGAAAAGGAGTTGGCTTCTATCATCAATTTTGCTGTTCCCTACCCTGGGCCGACAATCGATACACTATATTTTCCCGATACGGTTTCTGATTGGCATTGGACCAGGTCGACTCTTGCCGACTATACGGATAATGCGTGGCTCGTTCATTTCGATTACAGCTATGTCCATGCCTACCTAAAGAGCAACAGCCTCTATGTTCGGGCCGTCAGAGGAGGGAAATCCGATGCCGCCGGTAGTTATCAAGACAACGGTGACGGCACGGTGACAGATATGTTTACGGGTCTGATGTGGCAGCAAACCGTATCTTCCAACATGACGTGGGAGCAGGCGCTGGCCCATTGTGAAGGTCTCGATCTTGGCGGCTATACGGACTGGCGACTGCCTAGCGCCAAGGAATTGCGCAGCCTTGCCGATACCAGCCGGTGTGATCCGGCCATCAGTGTCGGGTTTTTTCCGGATACAGCCGCTTCATGGTTTTGGACCAGAACAACCAACGCCTACAAAACCCATGACGCCTGGATCGTAAATTTCTATTTCGGCGATGTCGATGGCCACATTAAGACCAATAGCTATAATGCCCGTGCCGTTCGAGGCGGACAGGCGGCGCCGACATATCCAGCTCCCGACATCAAAGCCAATGGCCAGGATGGCTCGGCTACCGTCATGGCGGACACTCCGGTTTCGATAACGATATGTCTTGATCCGGGAGATTTATATGGGAAATCTGCGGAGTGGTGGATTGCGGCAAACACGCCCTGGGGATGGTATTCTCTGGCCTGGTATGGATGGATTTCTGGCATTTATCCGCTCGTTGCCGATCCGCTTTTCAGCCTGTCCACTGTTGAAATTTTCAATGGATATCTGCCTGCCGGGAAATACACGTTCTATTTTGTGGTGGATATGAACCCCGACGGTCTTTTCGATGAACCTTTTTATTATGATGAGGTGCAGGTTGAAGTGAAGCTATAGACTTTCAGAAAAATAATTTCGCTGCGTTATCGGTCGGGAATGGCCGAAAAGGCCTATTCCCTCCCTGTTGCCTTGCAAAATGAATTTTCTGAAAGTCTATATAGACATGTCGAGTAGGCCGGTTAACAATTTAGAAAATATGAGAGTGACCTTTTTAGTTAAGCGTAGAACAGCGAGCCGGCAGGTCTTAAGCTGTAAAACTGAAAGTGATAGAGCCTCGAAATAATTATTCACGGGAAAGATGATATCGACAGGAGCAATTTATGAATGCAATCAAGATGACGTGGTGTTCAGAATTTAAACGACAATGGCTTTATTCCCGATTCTGTGTTGCAATACTTCTGATCGGGATATGGTTCACCTTATGGTCGCCCGTCCCATCGGTCATGGCTTTTCATGACCCGTTCGATGATGCAATGGCGCTTAAAGGCAGTTATGCCGTCACAACAGCCGAATACAAGTTCCCGGCGGAAGTGAACCCGGATGTATTATCGAATAGGCCAACAGAGCTATGGGCACGCGTATATCGTCCATCCGATCTGTCTGATGGCCCTTTCCCGGTAGTCGCTTTTTTACATGGTAATCATGGTACATGCGGAACCGGTGAAAATCCGCGTGTTGACGATAAAATCGAGTACACTTACACGGGTTCATGCCCACCAGGCTATGTGGTTACCCCCAATCACGCGGGTTACGACTACCTGGCGGAGCCACTGGCCTCATGGGGGTATATCGTTGTCTCAATCAATGCCAATCGGGGAATCAACGGCGCCATGGGTGTTCCAGGCGATTCCGGATTGAACCTTGCACGCGGCAGGTTGATTTTGAAACATCTGCAACGGTGGTATGAATGGAACACCACGGGAGGCGCCCCCGCATCGCTTGGCGTGGAAAGCGATGGCTTTGTCGGCAAAGTGGATATTGCCCATGTCGGAATTATGGGGCACTCACGCGGCGGCGAAGGGGCGCGTGCCGCCTACCAGCAATATCGAGACACGGGCAGCGCGTGGCAGACCCTAATTCCGGGTTTGGCCGTTACCGCCATATTCGAAATTGGCCCGGTAGACGGCCAGACCAGTCGGGTGTTGAACGCCGAAGGGGTAGCATGGAATGTTCTGCTCCCGATGTGCGACGGCGATGTCTCCAACCTGCAAGGCGTAAGACCTTTTGACCGAATGCTGCGTTCCGTCACAGAGACGCCTATGACGCCTAAATCCACCTATACGGTTTGGGGCACAAACCACAATTTTTATAACACCGAGTGGCAGGTTTCAGATGCAAAGATGTGTCTGCGGCACACGCCGATTTTTGACCCAAAACTGATAGGTTCTGAACCGCAGCGCCAGACTGCTCTGGATAGCCTGATACCTTTTTTTCTGTCATCAGTCGGCCCTTTTCCCCAGAATGATCTCAATACGATTTTTAATCCGCTTTTTCCACTACCTGCCGAAATTACAGCGATCACGCCCATCGATCGGGGATTCACTATCTCGCCGAATCAGAATCTAACGACAACCATTGAAAACTTTTCAGGAAGTACAGGTACAAATACATACGGGTTTCCAAACGAAGCTATCAACATAGAAATTGTGCATCACCACGTTCCTGACCACGATCCCTCTCAACGTGCCGGCAAGATAAGCTGGATTTCAAATAAAGGCGCTTATTTTCAGGCGAATTGGACAAGCGCAGGCACGGGGAAGGATATCAGCAGCGACTATCGCACACTGGATATGCGCTTATCCCGACAGGATATTGAAGCACCCGCTTCAGAGGCGACAAACTTCTCGGTTCAACTGGCCGGGGCCGATGGCGGTTTTTCAGATCCTGTGCAGGTTCAGGATTATACGGAGCTACGCGGACCTGTGGGCGGTCCGGGAGGGCTCCATCCCATCTTGCAAACGGCCCGAATACCTCTGGATGATTTTCATACACCCCTTACCGCCATTCACGGCGTCCGGCTGACATTTGACCGCAGCTTGCGCGGGGCAATTTATGTGGCTGATATTCAGTTATCAAAAAAAGACATGGCTACCGTTTCGGCTGCAACACAATCCCCTGCTGCAAAAAAGTATGCGGTAACCGATGATTCCGACATGAATGATCTTGTAGTGATTGAACTTCATAGCACCACGCCTTTCCCGGTACGAAACGCCATGCCGATACTGCGCATCGGCAATCAGATCCTATCCATGGGCGGACCCAAAGATGCTGATTTACATACGATGGTGTTTTATTTGACACATGCTCAACTGAATGCCCTCTCTGAGGGAGCAACTGTCGTGTTACAGTATGACGCAGATGGGGACAATGGTTCGCGCTGGTATTTTGGCGCTTTTAACCGCCAACATCTTCGAATGGAAGCCTGGCATGGGGCCGATTCGATCCATGAAGGGCAATAAAAATGTCTATAGATAAATGCGCTCTACCCGGGGAGACAGGTTTGTCACGATTTCATAATGGATGGTATTCAGGGTATCCGCCATTTCGTCCACCGGAATGCATTCCCTGCCCTGAACACCGAAGATCACCACTTCATCACCGACAGCAACATCCGGAATATGCCCCACATCCAGCAGGGTCATGTCCATGCATATCCGGCCGACGATTTGCGCCCGACGTTCCCGTACCAGCATCTGCCCCCGTGATGAAAGCAGCCGGTTCAACCCGTCGGCATATCCGGCGGATACCGTGGCGATCACCGTCGGCATTTCCGTCTGATAAGTCAATCCGTAACTGATGTGAAATCCGGCAGGAACCATTTTGACGTGAATGATCCGGGTTTTGAGGGTCATGGCCGGAATCAGCGAAATACGCTCCCGGTTGACCTCGGGAGATGGGTAAAACCCATAGAGAGAAATGCCGGCCCTGACCATATCCAGATGGGTTTCCGGCAGATCGATGAGCGCGGCGCTGTTGGCGGCATGGCGGATGGGAAATTCCAGACCATGGATTTTCAGCTTTTCCAGAAATTCCAGAAACCGCTCCAACTGCTGGAGGGTGTAAGTTTTATCTTGACTGTCTGCAGACGCAAAATGCGTAAAAACTCCCTCGATCTCTACATGGGGAAGACGAGATATGGACTCGATCACCCGTAGGGTATTCCCCGGCAGGTGTTTGCCCAACATGGAAATTCTGGGACTGTCCGGAAGAAGACCAAGCCGGCCCATTCCCGTATCCACTTTGATATGGACTTTTGCCTTTGTCTGAAGCTGTGCAGCCGCTTCAGACAAAGCTTCGGCTGCCTCAAACGTATAAACGGCCTGTGTCAGGTGATGCGAAACAACCTTTGTACTCAGCTCTGGCGGGGTAAACCCCAGTATCAATATCGGAGCAGAAATTCCAGCGATGCGCAGATGCAGCCCTTCATCCATTCTGGCCACCCCCAGACAATCGGCCCCATTTTTCAAGGCTGCCGAGGCGACTTCAGCAGCGCCATGTCCGTAACCATCGGCCTTGACCACGGCCATAAACCGGGAACCGGAACTGGTGATGCGGCGAAGCTCCTGCACATTATGAGAAATGGCATTTAAATCAATTTCCGTCCAAATCAGATTCGAATTCAAATTTTTATCCTCCACAAATCTCTTCCTTCAGCAGACAGCAAGCAACGCGATACACCGGTGATCCATCCGGCAGATAACGGATATTTCCTGGCTGGATAATTCGATTCATCACACAACCTTCTGGAATATCGAGTTTAAACAAATCCATCTCATTTATTCCCGGCATTGAAGTCAGACGGTTGTTTTCAAAAATTTTACCGTGAAGGGGATAGTCTTCGCAGAGAGGGCATCGGTAAACCCTGCCATTGGGGAAAATGAAATAATTGTCGGCCACCTTCCCGGCGCAGGCAAACGGCTCGCCCGGCTTCAGGAAAACTTTGGGATAAATGACATCGATTCCCATCTCTGCAGCTTTTTGGGCTGCTGCCGGCACCTTGTTCAACCATTCTTCCGGAGAGACCTGATTGATTCTGTCCGGCTCGGATGCCGCTGCTTGAGCCGGCTTACCACGGATGCCCACTACCTGAATAAAAAATCGGCATATACCGATATCCCGAAGGAGTTCCGGCATTTTTTCCAGTTCCTGGAGATTGGCGCTGCTGACCGTATAGATCAGACTGGTGTGAAATCCCCCGGCAATCGCCTGTCGAATTCCCTTCAGGCAGGCTTGAAAAGAGCCATCTCCGCGGAGGCTGTCGTTGACTGCCGGGGTGGCGCCATCTAAACTGAAACTGAAAAAATCCACTTCATCGGGTTGCAATCGATTTAAAATATCATGAAACAAGTATCCGTTCGTATCAATGGTAATCGATTGATATCCCAGTTGTCTGGCCTGTTTTACTGCAAGGGGAAGATCCGGATGAAGGGTGGGCTCACCCCCCAGAAAAATGACATTGGGCGGATTTTCTTTTCCAGCAAACGCGCTCAACCAGGCAGTTATCGTATCGATATTCAGCGACGCCACCCCGTGCTGAGACGGGTTGATATAGCAATGGCGGCATCTGAGGTTGCATGCTGTCAGAATATGAAAAAAAACATTGGTTGCATTTTGAGTAAAAGCAACCGTTCGGGGGGAATGTATCATCGATATCAGCCTGGAAAAAAGTATGATGGACGCACAATAAATCAGTTCACAATCAGCACGGAAATGTCCTTTACGCTGTGAATCACTTTCTGAGAAACACTTCCCAATATAAATTCCTGAACTCCGGAAAGGCCTCTTCTTCCCAAAACGACAATGGCATACCCACACTGGGCTTCTTCGATGATATCCCGGGCAATGCCTCTCTTTTTTTGCTGAATTTTCAGATGTATCCGGTCATTTTCGAAACCGGCCTTTACCAGGATGTCCTTTGCCTGTTGCAACGCCTCATCGATCCGTTGTTTTTTTTGCATTTCAAGCTGATTGAAACTGCTGTGCTGGGAAAGAAAATACGGGGTCAGTTCAGGGCTGTTCATATCACAAAGTGCTGCAATATCCGGCAGAACGCTGAAAAGGGTAATATCGTTTTCAGCCGGTGAAAAAGTTTTGACAATGAACGCAATTGTCCGCATTGCATTTCTGGAATCGTCCAGGGCAACCAGAATTTTCTGTTCCATACTTTTCTCTGCCTCCTGATTGGAATATGCCAACAAGTCATCGAATCAATGTTTTATTATCTATTCGAACCTGAACGGTTTTTCAAGGCATTATTTTCGTTCTCCTGCTAATTGATACCACCGCAAAGACGCAAAGAAAACCGGATAAAAAAACAGGCTGTTGGTTTGCGTCTTTTGCGTCTTTACGGTAAATTCAGTGCTGATCATCTGGCAGAAACGATGATCGGCTCATCGTGGATTGACGTGAAAGCCGGGTACGACCATCGTTTCTGTCGATTCGTTGAATGATTTTATTTGCCGCTGGTTCCCAAGCTCCAGCTTGGGAACCCAGTCGGGAAGCTCCCGCTTCCCGTGTTCATGTCA
>CAJBLH010000021.1 GCA_903953895.1 uncultured Desulfobacteraceae bacterium
TCACATCGCGGACGAATTTTATTCACGATTGTTGTTTCTGGTAGTCCTTCAACCACTTCCTGACGGCATTGTCGCTTACCCCATATTTACGACCAACTGCCGAATATCCCAGCTCATTGATTTCAGCAATCAATACGTCAAATGGAGGGCGGTCAACTTTGCGGTTAAGAAAGGGCCGTCCCATATTAACCGGTGCCTCAAGGAGTGTTGATTCGACTTTCGAAAATGCGTCTATCTCCTGGAGTTTGTCCATCGCCTTGCGTTCAGCATCACCAACAGAATGAAGGTAGATTTCAGTCGTCTTGCGGTTTTGATGACCCAATATACGTTGAATGATGCCTATGGGTGTTCCCATGTCATCAAGAACAGAAGCTGTCAGGTGACGCATTGCGTGGTACCTGAAATATTTTGTACCTGCACTTCGGCATAGTGTCCCCATAATCTTTTTTCTGTCCTTGTACGGTGCTTGTATCCATTTCTGGCTATCCCGGCACCAGTATTCATGCCAGAAAACCCAAGGGATGGTTTCATCACGCTGTTGATATCTGTGATAAAGAATGTCTTGCAGTTTCGGAACCATTGGGATTTCCCTAGGCTCCCGATTGCCATTTTTTCTTTTCCTAGTCCACAGCGTTACATAACGATCTGAAAATGACACGTCATCCCATGTAAGGTTGTTGATTTCGTTGACTCTTCCCGCCGTTAAAACAATTGTCCACAAGTAATGTTGGGTGTCAGCATTCGCAAATGAAATTACGGCCTTGATCATCGTTCCGGCCACATGACTACATCATCTCCTTAATGATTGAAGTTATACCATTATTTTTTTGGGGCCGCTTCTGAGCTGGTCTTCCGGGTATATCTACCCGGTCCAGTACATATTGGAATAGGTCTCTGGGTTTTTGGTTAAAAAATCTTTCCGCAGCAGTGGTGTTATCCTGCCTCTCTATAAAAAAATTATGTACTGTTGTCAGTGCAGACAAATTTCTGTCCCGAATACGGTGTATCCCATGATGATGCAGCGACAATTGTCCATTACGACCTTCTACCGCGGAACTGGACTTTGGCTACTTTCATAACCACCAGACGGTCTTCTCTCTCAAGGCGATGAAAAACCGATTCCGGCGTCAATGCCTGTTCCAGTATCACTTCGGAGGTTCTTTTCAACTTTCTCCGTTCGGCAGCGCGTGATGCTTTGGATGCAGCCAGTTCAAGGTAAATCCCAGGGATCAAAACATTGTAAACGATCTGCTCCACATCGGATGGAAGGGAGAGTGCTTCGACTTTCGCCTTTATGGTCAGGAAAAAGAACGCGATGGTCGCGATCATGTGGACGGTAACCCGTTTGGCCTTTTCAATTTTCTGGATGCATCGATCCGCCAGACCGGCTTGGGCTGCAACCATTTCAATCTCGGTAAAATGGGATTCAAGGGCCGATGAGATGATCCTGGCATCTCGGGGTTTTCCTGTTTCAAGATCGTAGGGATGGTAGTCATTTCCAATACCCCGTATTACTTCCCTGGCCTTGCTTTGAAGCTCACAGGCTGTTTCCATCTGGATTTCCGCTTCGGCCAGACTTGTCTGAGACTCAGCAATCTGTTTGTCAAAACAGGGTGGACGCCCTGGTCCGTGTTCTTTGGCAAACCAGGCATTTTTCTGTTCCAGTTTCTTTTCCAGAGCACAGTTTGCTTTCTCAACAGCCTTTTCAGCCTGCTTTGTTTTCCCGGATAAAGCTATGCTGGTTGCCTTAGCAAGTTCATGCCGGACATGAAACAGATCTGGGGAATGATGCGCTCCCATGTCTTTTTGAACATGATGAAGAATTCCTTTGGCTTCATCACTGGTGGATTGAATGACCTCTACAGGCATGCCTGCCAGAGCTTCATTCAGCGCGGATGTCCAGTCCTTCGCTTTTCTGCCGGAGGCGTATTTTTCCAAGACAATGAAATTTGAAACCGCATCGATGCCCACCAGACAATTTTCCGGATGAAAGGTTTCATCCTCAACAACAGTGATTTTCCTGGGGTGCATGTTCTCCGACAAGCGACGAATTTCCTCGCTATTGAATGAGGTAACTGTTTCCTCAATTTGCACCGAGACCTTTTGTTGGGCACCATAGGAAACAGCCACGAAATGATCGAGACCGGTCAGCTCAATGAAGATAGAGACCAGCCGGATGCCGGAAGGGCTCAAAAATGTCAGAACAAAATGAGCCGCTATGATGAGCCGGTGTAAAAATGCTACACCGACGGGTGATTCGAAAAAGGAGATCAATTGAGGGTCAGAGTCAATTCTGTCCCTACGTTTCAACCATTCCTGCAAAGTAGATCGTGGAATACCCAACTGTTCAACGGTATCACGCTGGCTGAGTCTGTCCTGATTTTGGATGGCCTCAAACCGGGCAATGTGAGAGGCGACTTCTTCCCGTGTCCGGAGTTTTTTTGCATAGCCCAAGTTCGCCAAATTTCCTCCGGCGGAGGCGATTTTGGCCGATTTTTAGGGGTTAGTGTGCAATAACCTTCTGAAATAACTATGGCCAAATTTGAAAATGCAAATGTAGTGACCCATAGATTGATATTTGTTCTAGACATCCCCCCCGGTGGTTCGATACTAACGCTACCA
>CAJBLH010000022.1 GCA_903953895.1 uncultured Desulfobacteraceae bacterium
CAAGTCCGGTTCTGTGAGGGGTATTGAAGTTCCTCACATGGTTTGAATGATGTGACACTCCGCAGACCGAAAGGGCGGAGAAACAGGGAATACAAAGTAAACCTAAATGATAGGAACCATATTATGCCTACTCGACAATAATCTTCCAGGTATGGCACGGGCTATGCATTAAATATCGACAACACAGCAACTATCCGGGTTTCAGACGAAAACCTGTCTCTGTTTAGAAGGAGGAAATATGCAGTTAAACATGATTCCGATTCAGCTTGAAGATGCCAATCTGGAAATCATCGCCAGAATCGCCAAGGCCACATCGCGTAAATACAATTGTGATATGGAAATCGACTTCAGCAACGGCTTTCGAAAAGTGGTTTTTATGGGTGACGAAGAGATGAAAACCCATATTGCCGGCGAAGTTCTGGAGATTTTTGATTCCTCGAAAGCGGATGTATGCAGTCTAAGCTAACACAGGAATTCATTATTGCGGACAAACGCTGTCAGTATATTGACCGTTGGTTGTTGCAACCAGCGATTCTTCTGACAGCATGCCACCCCTTCTGTCTTCACTTGAGCGGGTGATTGAAATACCCGAACGCCTCCAACCGTTTTTTGACCTTGTTCAGGTTTGGAGCGGAAATAATGACATGATAGTCTTCGGCTTTCAGGATATTTTTTTTCAGGATGTCGTCCATGGCCATCAGTTCAATCAGTTCCGGATGTTCCTTCAGTCGGAAAACCAGCAAATCCGGCTCGGGGGTGAGCGGATCTATTTTATTCAAAATATCGTTCAGAAAATTCTCCCAGATACGGGGCGGTTTTGCCGACACCTGTTTTCTGAACAACCCGATTTTCGTTTCGATATCTTTCTGCGTGGTGCATGATTTTAGAAATGAACCACAGGTTACCTTGTAGCAGGTTTCGCTGACTTTCTCCGCAAGCTGTCCCAACGTGATGGCTTTGAGCTGGTCTGTTCTATCCAAAGTGATCAACAGCCTTTTATCGTCCAACACCAGATTGGCGCTCTCGATCTCGCTTTTGAATGCATATTTTCTTGCCAGACCCACGATATAAGCTCCCAGGGGGGTCAGGCGGATATATTGGAGACCGTCAAAAACGGAAAGATAGTCTTTTTCGTTCTTTTGAATGCTGCTGTTTTTGGGAAAATTGAACGCGATATCCACAATGCCGAACGCCGCCAGCAGGAACATGAAGCCCTTGAAAAAAGGCTCGACCAACGCTTGCTGATAAATTGGCGTGGAGATTTCCGCAATCCGGTATGAATCCCCATAGCCACGATGTCCATCGTCATGTCGAATATCGACCGTCAGGTACCTCGATGCAAACGATCTATCCACAATTTCCAGATCAATCTCCCGAAAAAAGCAATATTCCAGCAGTTTTTGAACGGAATACCACAGCCCCGGCTGCAATGCTCTCAGCAGATTCTGGAGGGATACCCGAACATTGTGCTCATTTCTTTGACGGATCTGTTCATGATATCCGCTTTGTAAATTATGGATCCCCTTGATGTGGAAAAGAAGTCTGTTTAAGTGAAAATCCCACGAATCAGGCAGTTTTTTGAAAAATTGGTCAAAAATCTGCTTCAGGAATTCGGGTGCAGCCTGGGTTTCCTTGATGGATTGGTTTTTAAGAAAATCGACGATCAGAGTGGTCTTCAGATGCTCCATATCCGGATTTTTTTCAACAAAAAATTCTTGGATATGACAATTAGCCGCCATTTCCCTGGCGGATGTTTTTAGAATTTTCTCACCATTTTTTGAATACTTCAGGCTTCCCTGGCCGATATAAGTGCAAATCAGGTGTAGTTGATGAAGTGTCTGACTTCCGTCTTCATATAAAAAATCGGTTTTGTCGATGGTGTCCATACCCTTCAGGTGGTAGCCTTCAGGAGGGGGCAGAAGTTGTTTTAATTGGTCTCGAACCAGATCCGGGAGATACAAGAGGATGGAATGGTAATCGTAAAAGGATCGATAGCTATAATTTTTTTTGGCTGGAATGATGGCGTAGCAGGGGTTGATCGTTTCTTTGGATATGAGCTTGCCATTCCACGTTTCAACTGTCTCGATGAAAAACGGCGGATCGAGCGGTTCGGTGAAGGACTCGATGGGATGCTCGCCTTTGTGCCACGTCAATCGGTTCAACACCTGAAGCACCCCCGGCGGAAGAATCGACAATAATTTTTCAAACAGCTCTTTTTGGGAAAATGTCTGGCCAATCGCCCATGCCACATGCCGCTTTGCCAGTTTACCGACAGAAAATGAGCCTCTCTCCTTAAAATCGCTTGCCTGAAACAAGGACTTAAGATAACGCCCGTAAATAATCTGTAAACTATCCGTAGAATAACAACCAAGGATAGCGGTTTCCAGAGGAGGCTGTTCAGTGGGAAAGGGGATTACCTTGCTTTTCATCGAACCCTTCGATACGGACAAGAATTGTTGAAAGTTATGCCTGCTGCGTGATCATCGTGATGTTCAATTTCCCAGAACGAACTCCACATCCTTTTCATTCAACGATTTAATCGAGGCCCCGTCGCTGGAGATCAGGCGGTCAAAGAGTTCGCTTTTCTGCTCTTGGAGCAAAAGGATTTTCTCCTCGATGGTTCCGCGGGTGATCAGTTTATATGCAAAAACGGTTTTATCCTGTCCGATGCGATGGGTCCGGTCGATGGC
This sequence comes from uncultured Desulfobacteraceae bacterium, assembly GCA_903953895.1. GTDB lineage: Bacteria > Desulfobacterota > Desulfobacteria > Desulfobacterales > Desulfatirhabdiaceae > RAAP-1. Next base: position 2,691 of record CAJBLH010000022.1, read on the forward strand.
CTGGTTTTCGGCTGATTTGTTCCACCAGGGATCGAAGATAAAAATATAGTCGGCAGCGGTCAGATTGAGTCCGATGCCGCCGGTTTTCAGGGTCATGAGAAAAACCTTGAAGGTGTCATCTTCCTGGAACTGTTCCACCAGAATCTTCCGGTCACGGGTCGCGCCGGTCATCATCAGGTATTTTATGCCGTCTTTTTCCAGATCCTCGGCAATACAGTCGAGCGCATTGAGAAAATTGGCGAATACCAGTACCTTATGGTTATTGATGGCTAAGTCTCGTATCTGATCCACAAGGACTTCCCGTTTTGGAGAAATGATGCCGTTTTCGCTCTTGGATTCCGGGATGCTGGCAATCTGGCGCAGCTCGCTGAGGGCCTGAAGGATGAAAAACTGGGATTTTTGAATTCCGTTCTGAGCAATCTGGGCTTTGACGGTTTCATAGTAAAACCGGCGGCGCTGCTCATAAAAAATCTTCTGCTCATCGCTCATATCCACATACAGGGTCTGCTCCACTTTTTCGGGGAGTTCCTTGAGGACATCCCGTTTCAGACGCCTGAGGATAAATGGATATATTTTTTTCTTCAGTTCGTGCAGTGCATCTTTGTCATCGTTTTTCTGAACGGGAATGGCGTAGTTTCGGTTGAACTCTTCCGGGGAACCGAACATGGCCGGGTTGAGAAATCGAAAGAGCGCATAGAGTTCACTGAGGTTGTTTTCAATGGGGGTTCCGCTGAGGGCCAGCCTGTGTTCGGCATTCAGAAGCATCACGGCCTTGGACACCTGGGAATTGAGATTTTTGATGTTTTGCGATTCATCCAGGATCACATAGTAGAACGCTTCCGATCGAAACATCTCGATATCGTTTCGTACCGTGGCATAGGTGGTGATGATCAGATGCTTTTCCCGGGCAGCCGCCAGATCCCGGATCGAACCATGATGAATGGCATAGGTCAGCTCGGGTTTGAACTTCAGGATTTCATTTTCCCAGTTGAACAAGAGGCTTTTGGGAACGATTACCAGCGATGGCTTTTTTTGCCTGGGATAAATACCTGCCAGAAGCGCGATTGCCTGGAGGGTTTTTCCCAACCCCATGTCATCGGCCAGACATCCTCCGAGTCCGTGTTGATGCAGATAATTCGCCCATTTATAGCCCTGCTTCTGGTAGCCCCTCAAGGTTGCCCGAAGCTCGGGTATCTCGCATGCAGACTTTGCCAGCTTGTTGAAGCCCAGAAAAATTTCTCGGGACTTCTTGAATGCGGTTTCCGCGATTTTCTCATCGATCAGTTCTTCGACCAGGGGCAGATCGAAAAAAGAGACTTTGACCTTGTCTTTGCGTTTTTTGAAAAGGCGCATCAACCGGGCCATATAACTCTGATTGACAACCGCATGGGTGCCGTCGCTCAGGGTGATGTAAGCGTTTTGCTGATACTGGTTCAACGCATCGAACAGAGACAGGGTGTACCCTTCGATCTCCAGACTGGCATCGCCTTCAAGAAAATCGATGCCATGAGACAGAGACAGTCTCAGTTTCGGGGTGACAGCCCGCATCTTGTAGGATTTGAGTTTGTCTGTTCCCAGAATTGAGAATCGAGATATCAGATTGGGCAGCTCTGCATAGATAAAGGCACCGGCCAGGGATTCCTCGATAATAAAGAGATTATCGTCCATGAAAAAGCCGGGAACATCCTGTAAGGCCCGCTTGTGTTTTTTTAGCAGTTTTTCAATTTCGGAAAAGACGGAAACTACTTCTGCATGCTGAACATCGGATACCGCGATCTTTTTTTCCAGATCGTTGATCGATGCCACCCGGGTAACATCATAGGATTCCATGAAATCCGGATCAAGCCCTGGCAAAGACGTGGAAACCCGCAAATGCAGCGCATTGTCTGAATCGATCTTTTCGATCATCAGCGTGGGCCGGGCCTGCTTGGGCTCTCCGTACGTTACGGTATAGCCCTGGTAACGTACGGAGATATTGCTGAAATAAGAAAAGAGAAGAGAAAAATAGCGTTCCAGACTGTTGGGCAGCAACACGGTCTGGAAAAGCGGCAGCACCCGGAAGTTTTCGCTCAAGGCCTGAATCGGGTAAATGATGCCATCGCTGAAAGCGTGGCTTTCATTCAGGAGTTGAACAGGTTCTATATGTTTTCCCCCGTGAGACAGTACGATCCGGCTTTTAAGCATCGCTTTTTGGTTCTCTGCGATGAGTACCCGGATTCGGCTTTCTTCATCGGAAAAACGGAGGCGGTTCATGCCGGGGTCAACGAAATTGTCGCAGTGCCGCAGCGGCCAGAACAGGTAGTCGTGTTCGCTCAGATAAACCTGTGCGCTGGATCTGTTCCAGTCTATCCGGAAGCTGTTCTGTTTTTTGATGCTTTCGATGGATTTCAGAACTTCACGGGTCGGGCCCGAGAAATATTCGTGACCGGGACTGACCGGTTTTCCCTTTTCGTTGACCACATCAATATACGCACCATTGGCATCGAAGTTGAGCTGAAAAAAGACCTTCAGGTCAGATTTTTCTTTTGATATCAAAGGTTTGGTGCGTTTAAGAACTTCAAAGATGTCGGTTGGTGTTTCCTTCATCGGGGGCGCCTGTACCGGTGGGGTGTTTGGGGTCGTTTTACCCGAAACATTTTTTTGTGAGTTGCGTGTCATGCTGTTAAAATATCACAATTAGCTCCCTAAGGAAACGAAAACGTTTCAGGCGTATTATCCTTCTTTGACGTCAATAACCTTTCCCTTGATGCCGATAACGACCTCGGTCAGTGGAATGGCAGCACCTGATGCGTGAAGCCCTTTTCTGACGATTGTCGGCAGGCCCGAGCAACAGGGAACTTCCATGCTCAGCACCGTGATGCTGTTCAATCCGGCGCGGGCGAATACAGCAGCAAATTTGTCGATATAGCTCTGGGCATCATCGAATTTGGGGCATCCCATCATCACGACCCGGCCCGCCATGAAGTCTTTGTGGATGGAAGAATAGGCCACCGGAACGCAATCGGCCACCACCAACAGATCTGCTCCACGTAAAAACGGTGCATCGGCGGGAACCAGGCGGATCTGAACCGGCCAGTGCGACAGGGCGGAATCTTCTCCGGATTGGTGCGATGCCGGGTGATTGGCTTTTTCACAGGCCGAAGGGTGCGAAAACATCTGTAGCCTGGCAGACGGACAGCCGCTGGGCTGGGCCGTCTCGTTTTCATGTTTATGCTCAAGAAGTGCTTCCACCGCTGCTTCGTCAAACTCATCGGCTTCCCGCTCGATAATGGTCAACGCGCCCGTGGGGCATTCGCCGATACAGGCGCCCAGACCATCGCAGTATTTGTCGGCAACAACGCGCACCTTGCCGTCAGCCAGTTGCAACGCACCTTCCGCACATCCCAGTATACACTGACCGCAGCCATCGCAGCGTTCTTCATCGATCTGGATAATTTTTCGCAGTACTTTCATCGCGCATTTCCCTTTATGACAGCAGTGTTTCCCGTGCAACCCTGCGTCCGCTTTCGGTTAAAAAGGATTTTTCCACCACTTTCCGGAGATGTTCCGAAGAAGACGGTGATTCCTTATGGTTTTCTTCGATATTGGTGATCAGGTCGGCATCAAAGAGAACCTGAAAATTGACGGTCTCTTCTGACCGGGGATGATGGTGATGACCCACGATATCGCAGACTTCATCGATCAACTCCGTTTTGGCTCCCAGTTTGATAAGAATGGATCGGGCAATGGGCGGGCCTTCGCGCTCCTGAAACCGGCCGGCCGTGCTGCCGTGTTTACGCTCCGCCTCGTGAATGCCGATGTCATGCAGATAGGCCGCGCACAGAATGACCGCCATATTGCCTTTCTCGGTTTTGGCAATCCGCTCTGCATAGCGGGCCACCCGGGAAGCATGGCCAATCCGTTTGAAATCGGTTTTGAAATACCGTTTCATTTCTATGGCTACCCGGTCTTTCAGCAAGTCTTCTTTTTGGGCCAGGAGTTCCGACGGCATGGACCCCAGGCACTGTTCGGCAAACTGACAATATGCCGCGCATCCGAAATCCATGTTGGGGTTGACGAAACGATGTTCGCAGTGCGGACATTTGCGGGTGGTGTCATCCTTGAAAAATTCGACGATGCCGCCGCACTTGGGGCAGGCGGCTTCAAAAATCGCACCTGGTTTCCAGTACTGGGTATCTTGTCCCGGGCATTTCATCTTGGTTGTTCTCCCAAAAGGTTATCAGTGTATGGGGCTTAACGCGACCGTCTGGTCAGGGTGGGTTTCAGCCCCCGACCAGACGGTCGTTCGTAACTATCAATTATCCCAAAATCGCTTTCAGATCTTCATCCGGCGTTTTGATGGGCATGATGTTGAAGTTTTTCACCAGCACATCCAGCACATTCGGAGTGATAAAGGCCGGAAGACTTGGCCCCAAGCGAATGTCTTTGATGCCAAGATGGAGCAGCGTCAGCAAAATGGCGCAGGCTTTCTGTTCATACCAGGACAGAATCATGGACAGCGGCAGGTCGTTGACCCCACAGCCGAATGCATTGGCCAGAGCCACTGCGATCTGTACCGCTGAATAAGCATCGTTGCACTGCCCGATATCCAGAAGCCTGGGGATGCCGCCGATCGCGCCCAAATCCTTGTCAAAAAAACGAAATTTTCCGCACGCAAGGGTCAGCACCACACAGTCTGAAGGCACTTTCTCGACGAATTCCGTGTAGTAATCCCTGCCGGATTTAGCGCCATCGCAGCCGCCGACCAGGAAGAAATGACGGATGGCTTTGTTCTTGACGGCATCGATGACCGCCCCTGCAACCCCCATGACGGCGTTTCTGCCAAAGCCGACCATTACGGACTTACCCGCGACATCCTCCGCAAATCCCGGCAATGCCAGGGCTTTTTCAATGACCGGAGCAAAATTTTTATCGGCGATATGTCGGACACCTGGCCAGCCTACCAGGCCGGTCGTGAAAATGTTGTCATGATAGGTTTCTTTGGGTTTTTGAATACAGTTGGTCGTCATTAAAATGGCGCCGGGAAAGGCCGCAAATTCTTTGGCCTGATTCTGCCAGGCGGTTCCATAATGGCCGTAGAAATGCGCATATTTTTTGAGTTCCGGGTACCCATGGCAGGGAAGCATTTCACCGTGTGTGTAAATATTGATCCCTTTTCCCTCGGTCTGTTTGAGAATATCCGCCAGGTCTTTCAGATCATGGCCGGAGACGAGAATGGCCTTGCCTTTTTTGACCCCCAGGGAAACGGCTGTCGGAACTGGATGGCCATATGTTCCGGTATTGCCGGCATCCAGAAGCTCCATGGCCCGCAGATTGACTTCACCGCATTTCAAGGCCAACCCCACCAGTTCGTTGATACCCAGGCTTTTGTCGAGCGTTGCGGCCATGGCTTCTTGAATGAAGGCATAGACAGTATCGTCGTTCTGACCGAGAATTGCGGCATGATCGGCATAGGCTGCCAGCCCCTTGATTCCGTAAATCAGCAGTTGCTGGAGAGAAAGAATGTCGGGGTTTGCGGATGCATCTGATTTGACACCGACGGATTCGCCTTGTTTCACCATTCCCTCCAGGGTTCCGGCCGGGATAAAATCCGCCGGACCCACGGGAAAGGCTGCCTGAACGTTACGCTTCAGCGCATCGCGTTTGGCAGTACATTCACGGATCAGCGTGACAAAACGGTCCGGATCAAAGTCCACATTGGTCAGCGTTGAAAAAATGGCTTCACAGGTAAAGCGGTTGGTGCTATCATCCACCACTCCGGCTTTACGGGCAGCAACAGCCACCTGAGACAAGCCTTTTACCGAATAAATCAGCAGATCCTGAAGGGCTGCCACTTCTGGCTGCTTGCCGCAAACGCCGATTTTGGTGCATCCTTCGCCTTTAGACGTCTGTTCGCATTGAAAACAAAACATGGTAATCTCCTTTCGCTATGAGGTTTTATGAGGGGTTCAGGCCGAAAACGCAATCGGACAAATATGTCGATACCTTCCGCCTGTTTGATCGAATCTTTTTTGTTGTCATTGTTGAATCGGGTTTTAACCCGAACGCCGTATAACTTCCTTGACTTAAGTCAACTTATCCTAAAAATTCGAAAATAAATGAAAAATTCATTCATTGCCGCAACAGAGATCATTTCAAAAACCCCACTTTTCAGCGGGCTGGAAGAGAGTGTACTGCAGAAATTCGCTGCGATAACCGTCTGTAAGGACTATGATAAAGGCCAGATCATTTTTTCAGAAGGAGATGCCGGCGACGGTTTTTATACCGTCGTCAGCGGAAGAGTGAAGATTTTTAAAGTTGCACCCGAAGGCAAAGAGCAGATTCTGCATATTTTCGGGCCCGGAGAACCCTTTGGTGAAGTTCCCGTATTTACGGGTAGGCCGTTTCCCGCAACTGCCCAAGCCATTGCAGGAACCCGCCTGCTTTTTTTTCCCAAGGCAGCGTTTGTGGCGTTGATTCATCACAGCCCATCTTTGGCCTTGAGCATGTTGGGGGTTTTGTCTCTTCGGCTTCGGGAGTTTACGGTACAGATCGAAAATCTATCGTTGAAGGAAGTCCCCGGCCGCCTGTCTTCTTATTTGCTGTATCTGTCGGAAGAGCAGGAAAACCCGCATTCCGTTTCACTGGCCATATCCAAAAGCCAACTGGCCAGTCTGCTGGGAACGATTCCGGAAACGCTGTCCCGCATCCTCACCCGAATGGCGACGGCGCGACTGATCAGTGTCCAGGGTGGTGATATTCAGCTTCTGAACAGAAGTGGGCTGGAGGATCTGGCTGAAAACAGCAAGCTTCCGGAAAAATGATACCCCCTTTTTAAAAGGGGGGTATCTTCGTCTATTTCAAAGCCACAAGTTCTTTGCTGAGCAGCCGGATGTGCCCCATTTCTTCCTTGATGATTCCGTCTATCCGATTTTTTCCCAGACCTTCGGGAACCACATCCTTCATCCCCAGGTAAAATACGATGGAATCCTTTTCCGCCTCGATGGCAGCCTTCAGAATTTCTTTCATGGATTTTAGATCAATCGTTTTTTCAAAAAATACTCGGGTATCGGCCAGAGCCCGCAGGTACAGCACGGCCTCATGTTCAGGATCGAACACCGTGGCGGCTTTTTCTTTCTCATTTAGAATGGCGCGCATCGACTGATAGGTCTTTTCATGCTGCTCTTCCATCTGCGACAACTGGATCAGAAATTTTTTGGATTGCGGATCCGCCACATTCTCGGATGCACTCCGGTAAAATCTGGCGCCGTTTCGTTCCAGTTGTTCGGCCATCTCAAAAATATCGTCCGCATTGAAATCAAAGCTCATGGTCATGTTTCCTTTCGATAAAAGGTGGCGGGCATGGCGGATGCAACCGGCAGCCCTTTCAAGAAATCCTGTTTGTTGCCATGGACAGATCGACACCCACAGCGGGTGTGAATTTTCAGATCAATAAAAATGTTATCCTGGTTGCAGATTGGAATTAGCCATTCCGCAGATTTTCAGAATCATGTTGTCGAGAATCATCTCGGGATTCAGTTTACTGGACTTGAGGCTTAAATTCGCCTGGTCCATGCCGATGATGGCCGCAACCAGTTCCGTTCGGGTAAAACGATCGGATTTTTGCATCAACAGGTAGAGTGGATACGGATTGACGGGCTGTTTAACGAGCAGCATATCGGTTGCGGGCGCGGCGGGTTTTTTCTCGGCAGCAGCCGATTTTTTCTTTCTTTTATCCGGAGGCGGTACATCGGATTCTGATTTTGCGTGCAACCGGGTTTCCCATTCACCGAGACGTGAGATCAGCATCGCATCATGCGCCTGAAGCGCCGGCTGAATGGTCTGGGGAAACTGCTTTTTGAAGTGATCGAACGGCAGGCCTGGCCGCCAGAATTTTCCGGCCGGACTGTCGAGGAAATCTTTGACGATCAGCACTTTTCTGATCTGGTTGACGATGCCCGAAACGACCTGAAGCGGGAAAAACCCTCTTGAAAGCAGCGATTTCAGATAAAATGCAGCAGCCTCATAATTGCGGTCGGTGACGGCATTGGTCAACTCGAAGATCGGGTCCTGACGGGTGCGGGGAAGCGCAGATTCCACATCTTCCACACCTATGGTTTTGCGCTCTCCAACATACTGCACCAGCTTTTCAAGATTTCCCGCAAACATCCGAAGATCAAATCCCGTCATCTCGACAAGCTTTTGAAACGACGCCTTGTCCATCGTTTTACCGAAAGGCGACAGAATGGTCTTCATCTGTTCGGCCAGTACGGCATCCTGCGCCTGTCGATCCGCCCACTTTTCCCCCTTCGGCACGGAACAATCGACTGCCAGACCTTTTTCCACGATCAGCTTGTATAACCCTTTTCGTTTGTCCACCAAATCCGTGGTGAGGATCAGATGATTGCCCTTGGGGAATCCCTTTTCAACCGCCTGCTGAAGGATCTTGACAGGGTCTGAATCGGATGTTTCCAAGGCGGGGTTCTCCGCGCAATAATCCACCAGACTGTCGAGCCATGCCGTATCCCCGACGGCGTCCATATCGATATTCAACCCGGCATAGGTTTTGTAGCGAACATCGTCAAAAGAAAGGCCCGCTACCGACAGCAGACTGAAAAAACAGCGGCTTGCTGTTTTGAAATCCTTTTCGGTGTATGCTTCTTTTGCTTTATCCAGGATCTCGGCGGTGTTTTTTTTGGCATAAAAGATTCGTGTATCCAAAAATCCGACGACTTTTTGACTCGAAAAAAAAGAATAAGTGTTGATCTTTTCAATCATCGGGTAAACATTTTCTGGAATGCCATCCACCGGTTCATAGCTGAATGCCTGTTTTTCAGGAGGAATCATCACGTCCAGCAAGGTCTGAAGTGCGGATTTATAAAGCATTTCATCTCCGAAGATCAGCATGACCGACGGTAAAGGACTACCGGCGGACTCGGCTTTCAGCGCCGTCAGATAAGATTTGATTTGAGAATACAATATCTCTGGCATAAGTGCATCACTTCCAAATCACGGCTGATCGATCTTCTGTTTTCGATATTGAATATACCCGTCTTTGAACGACTCGTAGGGAATAATGGCGGCATCCTTCAATTCCTCGTATTGGCCGATTCGAAACGACAGATCGTTGATGGATTCACCGATCTTCAGCGACCAGCCAACAACAGCCGGATCGATAAATGCCGTGGGGGTGAAAACAACATCTCCTGCCATGCCCGCAACATCCCGCAGCGTGGATGGCCCGATGACGGGCAGCACCAGATAGATACCATTACCAATACCGAAGCGGCCCAGCGTCTGCCCGAAATCCTTGTTGGGCGGATTCAGGTGGGGGTATTCTTTTGCCGGATCCCAGAATCCCAGTACGCCAAAAGTCGTGTTATAAACCAATCGGCACATCTCAGACGCCATATCGTCCATCTTACCCTGTAATAAGCTGTTACCTATCCGGATCGGTGACCCAAGATTGTGCAAAAAATTTCTGAAACACTGACGAACCGGTGTTGGAACCACCGCTCTAAATCCCTGAGCAACAGGTTTCAACACCCAGAAATACAATTTGTCATTGAATTCAAACACGGCCTGGTTCAGTTCGAACAACGGATCGGCAACCGTGATGCGCGGCGCATCCTCTTCGAGGTATTCTTCATCGTCGGGTGAACGGGTCTGGAGGGTTGGTGAATCGTCGGAATAAACAGCCTGAACACCCGGCAGAAACATGAACATACCGGACAGCATCAGGATGACCACAGTCTTTTTCAAAGAAACCTCATTTCCGATGGGTCGGTCACACATACGCTTTAATTTCCGATTTTAATATCGACTTTCTTCTTGAGCCGTTCGATCAACTGCACCGGGGTTTCCTTGGTGAGAATCTGATCGAACTGGGTGCGATAATTCTTGATCAGGCTGACGCCTTCGATGTTGACATCGTATACCCGCCACTGATTATCGACGGTCAGCATGCTGTAATCCACGGAGATCGGGCTGGGCTCGCGTTCGACTTTGGTTGTCACCATGGCTTTTCCTTCGGCAATCATCTCCTGATTCAGAAAAACGATCGTTTCCCCCTTGTACTCGCCCTGTACCTTATCCATATAGGTGTTGCTGAGATGGTCAGCAAAAACATCGACAAATTGCAGTTGCTCCTGAGGGCTGAAGGATTTCCAGTTACGGGCAAGGGCCCGCTTGGACATTTCGGTAAAATCGAACAGCGTATGGGTAATCTCCAGAATCTTGTTCCGTTGCTGCTGACGGTGTGCCGGGTCCTTATATTTCGGATCTTTTAATAGACTCAATACGGTTTCGATTGGAATCTTCAGCGCTTCCATGGGTGAGGTGACCGCAGACAGGCCCGACTTCCCTGTCAAGAGAAGCACAATCGCCAAAATCAATACAGAAAAACAACGGATTCGTGTTGTAAACATGAGTACACTCCTACAAGCCGAGAAAAAAGAATAGATTCCCAACTTTAATAAAAATTGTTATTTCAAACCCAGTATTCTTAGTGTCAGCCATTTGAAAAAGCAAGCGATATTTTGGACAGTTGCAGAAATCCGAATCAAGTCAATGGCATTGGCTTGACACATCCGGATCGTTCACTGTAGTATGCGCCAAAAAAGCTTGTTGAGCAAAGGGGTTATCCATGGCAATCCTGTCCACTGTCAAACTGTCGGTTTGCGTTTTGGGCCAAATGACGATGTCGCCTGTCCAGAGATTGGGCAAAATGACCGTATTTTTTTTCTGGGGGCTGATTCATATCTTTTCGTTGCCGCTCCAGATATATAAAATCGTGGAACAGATTTTTTTCATCGGCATGAAGTCGGTTTTCGTCATCTGCCTGACCGCAGCATTTACTGGCATGGTGCTGGGACTTCAGGGGTACTACACCCTGGTGAAATTCGGCTCCGAAGGCATGCTCGGCGCAGCCGTGGCACTGTCTCTGGTTCGGGAAATGGGGCCGGTTCTGACCGCCATCATGGTTATCGGAAGAGCTGGGTCCGCCATGGCGGCCGAAATCGGCATCATGCGGATATCCGAGCAGATCGATGCGCTGGAAACCATGGATATCAATCCGGTAAGATATCTGGTCAGTCCCCGCATCGCTGCTGCACTCATCAGCTTTCCGCTGTTGACGGCCCTGTTCGACGTCATCGGCATTTTCGGAGGATATATAACAGGCTCGCTGCTTTTGGGAATCAATCCTGGTGTTTATTTTGCACGGGTTGAATCCAGCGTGGTGATGAAAGACATATCCGGCGGTTTTTCAAAATCCATCGTATTTGCATTGGTGGTGGTGACCGTTTGCTGTTTCAAAGGGTATTTCACCCATTTGCAGACCGATGGGTTCGGCTCCAAGGGCGTCAGTCTTTCAACGACCTCCGCAGTAGTCTTGTCGTGCGTTCTGGTACTGATTGCGGACTATGTGCTGACTTCAATTCTGCTTTAGGGGCCATTCATGAAAACACCGCTGATCCAACTGAACGATATTTATAAAACATTCGGCGCCAACAGAGTTCTGGATGGCATAACGCTCAGCATTTATCAGGGGGAGATCACCACCATCATCGGCAAGAGCGGCGGCGGAAAAAGCGTGCTGCTGAAACACATCATCGGCCTGCTGGAGCCGGATGCCGGGCATATCCTCTTTAACGGACACCCCCTTTCCGAAATGAAACGCCCTGAACGAAAAATCCTGAAACGAAAATTCAGCTATATGTTTCAGGGAAACGCCCTGTTCGATTCACTCACGGTGTATGAAAACGTGGCATTGCCGCTGAAAGAAACAGCCGTTCTGCCGGAAAAGGAAATCCGCCGGCGTGCCGCTGAAAAAATGGCGCATCTCGATATTCTGGGAAATGAAGACAAATACCCGTCACAACTCTCCGGTGGCATGAGAAAACGGGTTGCACTGGCACGCGCATTGATGACCGACCCGGAAATCATCCTTTTTGACGAACCCACGACCGGCCTGGACCCCATTCGGAAAAACGCGGTTCTCAGCATGATATCCGACTATCAGAAGAAGTTCGGATTTACAGGCGTTGTGGTCAGTCATGAAATCCCGGATATTTTTTATATCTCTCAGCGCATTGCCATGCTGAATGACGGCCGAATTCTGTTCGAGGGCAGCCCGGAGGAAATTCAACGCAGCCCTGTTACAGAAATCCGAAATTTCATTTATGGGTATGAGGCCCCGCAGGGTGCTTATTCCGGTAGAAACAATCAGCCTTATGTCGAGCGGCGTTTTCTGCAGGAAATGGCTCGGCTGCAGAATCACGACATTGCATTTTCACTGGTTATTTTTACATTCGACAATATCGATGAGATTTATGAACACGCAGAACATATCGCCGGCCAGACCGTCATTGAAAACCTGGCTCTTAAAATTCGCCATAAAATTGCGATTACCGATTCCTGTTCTCGGCTTGGGCTGAACAAAATCGTTCTGCTGATTACAAATGCCGACAGAGTCCAGGCCCGTGCATTCTGTGAAGGGTTGGCCCGTGACATTCAAGCCAATGACTTTATCAAACCTAAGCCCAGTCCGGATTTCTGTTTTTCCTTCAGCGTCGGCTTTGCCCAGGCAACCCGGGACAGCAGCCTGGAATCGCTGCTGGAAACCGCAGAGTCCAGCTCAAACCCGTTTTATCAATTCAAAGTCTGCTGATCCGGAGGAACAATGCAAAAGACATCCATTGAAATGGCCGTTGGGGTATTCATGCTGATCGGAATTGCCTGCGTGGGATATTTAACCATTCAACTCGGCAAGATGCAGTGGCTCGGCGATGATTTTTATTCGCTGGATGCCAGATTCAAGTCTGCTGCAGGCCTGAAGTCCGGCTCTCAGGTGGAAATCGCAGGCGTACAGGTGGGGCAGGTCGGCTCCATCCAATTCGATCCGAACCGCCAGATGGCCCTGGTTCGATTGAAAATACAGAAAGATATCGTTCTGACCGATGATGTCATTGCATCCGTAAAGACGTCTGGTCTGATCGGAGACCGGTACATCAAACTCACCCCGGGCGGATCGGATATGGTGCTGAAATCCGGAGATCAGATCATTGAAACCGAGTCAGCCATCGATTTCGAGGAGTTGATCAGCAAATACGTCTTTGGGAAGGTCTAAGGCCGATTGGGATGAATATAGACTTGATTTTTAAAACTTTCATGGATATTTAATACTTTTAATGAAACAGCTACTTGAACATCTTATCATACAAGCACTGACATCGGCGCATGAAAACGGCCTGGTTACGTCACCGGCATTTCCGGATTTCGTGATCGAAGTTCCCAAAAACATCTCTCACGGAGATTATTCTTCCAATATCGCCATGGTTTCGGCTGCAATTCAAAAAATATCCCCCCGAAAGATAGCCGAATCGATCATTCGGCACATTCAGGATACGCAAGGGGTGATCGACCATGTCGATATTGCTGGCCCGGGGTTTATCAATTTTTATCTTCGCCCGGAATCCTGGATACGTTTTTTGAAGAGGGTTCCTGAACTTGGTTCCCGGTACGGCTCTGAAAATATCGGCAACGGAAAAAAAATTCAGGTTGAATTCGTCAGCTCCAATCCCACGGGTCCCCTGCATGTCGGTCACGGTCGCGGGGCGGCCGTCGGCGACAGCGTATCCAACATCCTGTCCTTTTGCGGATATGATGTTCAGAAGGAATACTATATCAACGATTCCGGAAGACAGATCAACACTCTGGGCAGATCGGTATTCCTTCGGTATCAGGAGCTTCTTGGGGAGTCCGTTCGGTTTCCGGATGACTGCTATCAGGGCGACTATATCCGGGATATCGCCGGCCGGATCATGGATATGAAAGGCCCTGATCTGCTGGATCAGCCTGATGAAAAAGCCGTGATGTTCTGCGCCCGATATGCCGCCGATCTGATTCTGGAAGACATGAAACAGGATCTGGAATCGTTCGGTGTTTTTTTTGATCGCTGGTTCAGCGAACAGGGTCTGTACGATTCAGGAAAAGTTGCCGACGTCATCGAATCGTTTCGGAACCGCAACATCATCTATGAAAAGGACGGAGCCCTGTGGTTCGACACCACCTCCCACGGGGATGAAAAAGACCGGGTCGTTGTCCGCAATAATGGGCAGACCACTTATTTTGCATCCGATATCGCCTATCACTACGACAAATACGACAGGGGGTTCGAGAAGGTCATCGATGTGTGGGGGGCGGACCATCACGGCTACATCCCCCGAGTGACGGCCGCCATCGTGTCCGGAGGGTACCGAAAAGAGCAGTTTCAAGTCGTCCTGGTGCAGCTTGTCAGTCTGCTGCGGGCCGGTATACCTGTGGCCATGTCTACCCGCGCCGGAGAGTTTGTGACTCTTCGGGATGTGATTCAGGAAGTCGGCAGGGATGCAGCCAGATTCATTTTTTTGACACGAAGCTCCGACAACACGCTGGAGTTCGATCTTGAACTGGCAAAACAAAAAACCAACGACAATCCGGTCTATTACGTTCAGTATGTTCATGCCAGAATTTGCAGTATCGTTCGGAAAAGCACCGAAATGGGGATCAGTGTTATCGTCCCGGACGATGCGGCCCTGTGTCTTCTGAATACGCCGGAAGATATCGCACTGATCAAAATGATGATAAAATATCCGGAAATCGTCCGGTCCAGTGCGGAACTGCTGGAACCGCACCGCATCACATTTTATCTGATGGAACTGGCTGCGTCGTTTCATGCCTATTACAACCGGCAGCGGGTTTTAACCGATGATATTCCGCTGACCCTTGCCCGACTCTACCTGATGAAGGCTGTCAGACAGGTCATTGCCAACGGCCTGTCACTTCTGGGTGTTTCTGCTCCGGAATCCATGTAAGGAATGCAACCGGGAGCGTCGGGCCGTCGGCTTTTCAAGGATTCCTGATTGTTTTTACGGAAAAAATCCAATGAAGACCAAAAATCATTCTCAAAACGAGCAGTCGCCAGCTCACCAATCCGATCCACACCAGAAGAGGTCTGTACTGTGGCTTGTACTCATTCTATTTATTTCCGGCTGGATGTTTTTTCTCGGCGTCATCGTCGGCAGAGGAACAGCACCTGCCATGTTTGATTATCAAAAAATCGAAACTGAAATCGCCGCGCTTACCAAGACGTTTACGGAAAGCCGGAAGACAAAAAATGATATTGATACGGACATTCTAACAACGCAGGCCGAGTTGGAATATCCCGAAGAACTCAAAAAGAAAACAGATGATCCGGCCAGAATGCTGATACCGACACCAACATCGGCCAAGCCTGCTGCTGAAACGCCAAAAACCGTTCATCAGGAACCGGCTTCGGCCGTACCGCTTTCCCCTGTAAAACCGGACTTACGTGCAGCCGCCAAGCCCGAATCTTTCGAATCTGCACCGGACGCCATCAAAACGGCGCCTGAAGTCAAGATTAAATCCATGTATGATATCAAAGCGATTCAGGCCAGAGAATCGGCTCCGGAAAAAGCCGCACCGCCAGCTCCGGAACGAACGCCTGCAGCAGTTCCCAAACCCCAACCCCCGGCTCCCGACAACAAGACGGTATCATCGATGCCGGTTACCGTTCAGATGCCGTCTCTGCTGGATAAAAAATCCGCCGACGCGCTTATCGAAAGCCTGCGAAGTAAAGGCATATCAGCTTCAAAGACACCGAAAATGGTTCAGGGCAAAGGCATCTGGTACACGGTCGTCATTGGCAAATACACCAGTTCTACTGAAGCGGAAGCCGTGATGAATCGTTTGAAACAGGAGAACGTGGATGCAGTCAAGCAGTGAGGCGTTATGAATGGTATAATTCCTTCGCTGGAGAAGGCGTGGCGGAGCAATCTCCCATCGTTGTTTTTTTTAAACTCACAGGGCTTCAAAATAAAGTCACAGGCAACATATGAAAATATCGAAAAAAGATGTCGTTCATGTCGCAAACCTGGCCCGTCTCGAGCTGGATGATGCAGCGGTCGAAAAATTTTCTCTTCAGATCGGGGCCATCCTCGATTATGTGGATACCCTGAACCGGCTGGATACCACTGGCGTCCGCTCTACCTCTCATGCCATTTTCTTGACCAATGCTTTTCGTGATGACAGAATCAAGCAACACTTGGGGCAGGAACTGGCGCTTGCCAATGCGCCGGAAAAAGATGACAGCACATTTTGGGTTCCAAGAGTGATCGGTTAACAGGACAAAAAATATGAAACTGTATGAATTGACAATCAGTCAGGCGGCAGCCCTGCTCAGCGAGCGCCGGTTAACGTCCCGGGAACTGACGCAGGCAGTTCTGGAGCGAATCGATGCGGTCGAAGACCGGATCAGCGCCTTTATCACGCTTAATGCAGACCTGGCCATGGCTCAGGCGGACAGCGCAGACAAAACCATTTCAGAAGGAAGGGGCACGGCCCTGACCGGCATCCCCCTGGCCATCAAGGATATCATCTGCACCCAGGGAATTCGGACGACCTGCGCTTCCAGAATTCTGGAGAATTTCATTCCGCCTTACGATGCCACGGTTGTTCAGAAACTGAAGGCAGCCGGTGCTGTCCTGATCGGTAAGCTCAACATGGATGAATTCGCCATGGGATCGACCACAGAGAATTCCGCCTTCAAAACAACGCACAATCCCTGGGATTTGACCCGGATTCCCGGCGGCTCCAGTGGCGGGTCCGCAGCGGCCGTTGCTGCAGACATGTGTCTCGGCTCTCTGGGGTCGGA
This sequence comes from uncultured Desulfobacteraceae bacterium, assembly GCA_903953895.1. Lineage (GTDB taxonomy): Bacteria > Desulfobacterota > Desulfobacteria > Desulfobacterales > Desulfatirhabdiaceae > RAAP-1. The sequence continues at coordinate 19,384 of CAJBLH010000022.1, forward strand.
TACCGGCGGATCGATTCGTCAGCCGGCATCGCATTGCGGCGTGGTCGGTATGAAACCGACATATGGCCGGGTATCCCGTTTCGGACTGGTGGCGTTTGCCTCTTCCCTGGATCAGATCGGGCCGCTCGCCAAGGATACCCGGGACTGCGCCCTGCTGATGAATGCCATTTCCGGCCATGATCCCCAAGACTCCACATCGGTTCCGGAACCGGTTCCGGATTTCACGGGTTTTCTGAATGGCGACCTCAAAGGCCTGGTTGCCGGCATTCCCAAAGAGTACCACGCCTCCAGCGGCCTTGATCCGGAAGTGATGCAAGCGGTGAACCGCGCTGTTCAAACCCTTAAAGACCTTGGCGTCCGCTGTGTCGATGTCTCGCTTCCCCATACCGAGTATGCCGTAGCCGCCTATTATGTCATCGCTCCCTGCGAAGCCAGTTCCAATCTGGCCAGGTATGACGGCGTCAAATACGGATTCCGGGACAAGACTGCCGGCACACTCATCGACATGTACCGAAATACCCGCTCCAAAGGATTTGGCACTGAAGTTCAGCGCCGGATCCTTCTGGGCACCTATTCCCTTTCTGCGGGATATTATGATGCCTATTACGGCAAGGCGTCCCAGGTACGCTCCCTGATTATGGACGATTTCAAAAAAGTGTTTCAATCCTGTGATCTGCTGCTCTCGCCTGTGGCTCCCACACCGGCCTTTGCCATCGGCGACCATATGGATGATCCGCTGACCATGTATCTGTCGGATGTGTTCACGCTTTCGGCGAATCTGGCGGGAATACCGGGCATGTCTGTTCCCTGTGGATTCTCCAGCAAAGGACTCCCCATCGGACTTCAGCTCGTGGGGCCGCATTTCAGCGAGGGCATTTTGCTAAAAACAGCATATCATTTTGAACAAGCAACCGATTTTCATCAAAAAAAGGCGATATTATGACAACTATTCTACCCGAAGGCGAAGACCTGAGAAAAGCGATCCGGTGGATCACCGAAGAGCGCAGCGCTTATCCCCTGAAAAGCGCCAAGGAACTGATTGAGGGGGCGTGTTTGCAATTTGATTTATCCCCCCTGGATGCCGAATTTATCGAACGGTTTGTCCGGGAAAAACTGTTTACGTGACCCATGACCCGAATCCGAATTCTTCCCGAAATACTCTCCAATAAAATTGCAGCCGGAGAAGTGGTGGAGCGCCCGGCGTCTGTTATCAAGGAACTGGTCGAGAACGCCCTGGATGCCGCAAGCACCCGAATCGTGGTTGAGGTGGAAAAAGGCGGAAGGTCTCTCATTCGGGTCAGCGACAACGGTAGCGGCATGAGCCGGGACGATGCCCTGTTGTCCATCGAACGCTATGCCACCAGCAAGATTTATGCGGACAGCGACTTGTTTGCTATTGCCACACTGGGCTTTCGGGGAGAGGCCCTTCCGAGCATTGCCTCGGTATCCCGATTGACACTGGTCACACGAGAAGAAACAGCGGAATCGGGAACGGAAATCGTCATGGAAGGCGGAAAGCTTCTGAAAGTGCTGGATACCGGCTCTCCTGCTGGCACCCAGATCACGGTCAAACACCTGTTTTTCAACACCCCGGCCCGACAGAAATTTTTAAAAACCATCCTTACGGAAATGGGGCACATCTCCGATGTTATTTCCAGCATGGCCCTGGGGTGGCCGAATATCCATTTCAAGCTGATTCATAACGGTACGGTTCTTCAGAACTGGTCTGCCGCTGCCGACCCGAGTGGGAGAATCACCGATATTCTTGGAAAAGAGTTTGCATCCGGCTTTTTCACTGTTCACACGAAAGACGAGGGTATTTCACTTTCCGGCTGGATGTCGCTTCCCCGCATTACCCGAACCACTTCTCAGGGGATTTACGTTTTTGTCAACAGCAGGCCGGTTCGCTGCAGGATGGTTCAGCACGCCTTGATTCAGGCTTACGGCGGGCGCTTGATGAAAGGGCAGTTTCCGCAGGCGGTTCTGTTTATTACGGTTCCCTGCGATCAGGTGGATGTCAATGTTCATCCGACCAAACATGAAATCCGCTTTTCCCGTCAGCAATATATTTATGACGCCATCGTCGCCGCGGTTTCCGCCGGACTTGTCCGTGAAGAAAAACCGTCTTGGGAGCCATCTAAAATCCATGCTCAACCAACCGTATCCGAGGAACGGGTTTGCGCTGAAAAAAAATATTCCGATCCCTCCCCTGCCTCCGACAGTATTACGCCTGCCATGAGTTCGGGCCTGAAACCCGTTCCGCTACCAGGCCCGTCGTCTGATCCGCTGGCGCCCTTCAGTCCGCCAATACCCAAAGATCAGCCCCAGTTATGGAAATCGCCGAATGCCGTCCATCTGACGCCCATCGGCCAGTTTTATGACGCTTATATCATTTGCGAATCCGGGGGAAATTTGATTCTGCTGGATCAGCATGCGGCCCATGAGCGGATTCTTTACGAGAAATTAGCGGACAAATCCCTGGATAGACGACTTCCGGTCCAGCGGCTGCTGATTCCGGAAACCCTGGATATGGGCTACCGCCAGGCGCAGATTCTGGAAAAACTGATTCCGGAACTCGACCGATACGGCTTTGAGATCGCGCTTTTTGGAAAGGATTCATTTGTGATAAAATCCGTACCGGCAATTCTTTCCGGAAGAGAGATCAAGCCTCTGGTAATCGACATGGTGGATCGTATCCTGGAGACCGGCCTGTCGGCAAATCTGGACAAATCCCTGGATGCCTGCCTGAAGCTGATGGCCTGTCACGGTGCTGTTCGCGCCAATCAGTCCTTGACCTCTGCCGAAATGATGGCCTTGATCAAAGATCTTGAATCCTGCGAAATCCCCGCCCACTGCCCCCATGGCCGCCCTACCTGGATCGAGTGGTCTATACAAGAAGTCAATCGTCTGTTCAAACGGACATGACCGCACTATCTGCGCACGTCTAACCATGACGCCATCACCACATCCTTTGTTAGATATTTGTTTTTCAGTGCGCTGTCGAAATAAAAATTGCCTGCGTTTTTCATAGCGACCGTTCTGGCAACAACGGCGCCGTAGATCGTCGCACGGTTATATATCTCGATATCTGCATACGGAGCATAAACGGTGCCATAAAACGGGTTTGCATTGGATAACGATATGGGATCGGCCGTGTCGGAAAATATGGCGAATTTCTTGGGATCACCCCCGGCATGGGTGATCGTTCCGGATTTTCCGTTCAATTCTCCGGACAGATAGATGTTGACAGGTCCTGCCGAAGTGTCAATCGACAGGACCGCATTTTTTTTCAATTCAATTTTGGTAAAATAGTAGTTGGCGCCACCGGGTTTTCCTTTCAACGTTATAGACTGGCCGAGTTCAAGAATCAGTTGCGATGGAATCATGCCGTTATCATTGTAAGTACGACTATCATCGAATTTCTGGGCATAAGCTCCGCCGGCAACCCCCAGCGGATCAGGGGTGATGCGCCCGACAGATCGCTCCGCATCCCCATCCGCATAAATCAGCGGCTCCGGATTTCCACTCGGGATATACACGGCATCGGTTATTCCGTTGTTACCCAGTCCGATGTATCCGTGAATTTGTGTGTTTCCCGATAAATTCACGTTGCTGTTAGAGCCGACATGACACTGATTGTTTCCGTCGTCTCCGGCCGGCGTTAACGTTTCAGTACTGTCATACCCATAATAATTGGTATATTCCGCAGATACGACCCCCTGGTCACCGAATACGCCGTATTTGAAAGCAGTATCGTTTCTGAGAGTCACGCTGATATCTGCATCCGCATTTCTGGAACCATACCCACGAACTGTGAACTGATAGAGATTTTCTGCGATCCACATCAGGACAGGCGCATCGATCGGCAAATATTCGAAGTGAATGTCTGTAATGTCTTCATCGGACGGCAGCGTATAGGACGACAGCGAAATCACACCCCCATCCGTTGAAGGAAGTACCAGGGTATTTGATTTGAGGTCCGCCTCGATGGATTTTATCGCAAAATTCACCCCGGCTTCAGCGCTGTAAAAAGCCTGCCGGGAAACTTCGAGGTTTACCGCTATGGCCGAGTCGTTTGCAGTAATGACATAAGCGATAGCCCCAAGGATTGACATGATCAGGACAAACAGAAGGGCAGTGAACAATACCACGCCACGATCGTGATTCAAAATTCTTGCAGCATCCAATAAAGGCCATCCCTGTACCGTGAAAATATCCGGAAGTGCATGCCGATCACTACAGCCGCAAATTGCGGGGAAAGACTTCCTCAGCCAGAGTCAAGGTTGCGTATCCGCTCTCCGGGTGATCGGGATGCGACTTGACCGTTCTTGCGGTAATAATGATCCTGATTTTTCGCACCGCACTATCCGTTGAAACAGGACTGCCGGCAGCGTCCAGATACTCAAACGTGAAAGCTTGAATATTTTCGGCAAAAGGCTGTGCGCCGCCGCCGCTGTTTCTTCGAATCATCCGCTTGGCTGAATCGAAGGTATAGATGATGTGTTCATTCATATCGTCGGTAGCGCCATCACCGGTCAGATCGGCCAGAATCTCGAGTCGCGAACTTGAAACCGGAATGCCCACGAAATCGGGATCGGTCGCATGTTCTCGCTGCATAGGAACCATGGGACTATAATATCCAGCCATTCGGACTTCTCTGCCGATCATGTCCATCGCAGCTCTAGCTGTCTGCGTCATTTCGATTACCTGTTCCTGGGTGCTGTATGCTTTCCGCTGAAGGATAAACGTCGCGGTGAGGGCTCCGATAACGATCATGCCGATTGTAAGCGCTACCATCAATTCGATGAGCATCAGTCCGTTGGATGAGCCGATAGAATCATTCCACAAGAATCTTGCCCTCCTTTTTTCGCATCCACAAAATCCGCATGAAAAATACAGCCATCTCTCTTTCACTAATCCGGGCCGGTTTTTGACAGAATGGATTGGAGTCGTACCCGTCGATTGTCATTGTTCCAATAAACGTCAACCGTGATGAGTTTCATGCCTGAATCGGGCTTATTGACTTTGATGTCGGTGATACGCTTGAATGTCAGGCCATCCAGCAGAGAATCATAGTCTTCGGTGATGGTTTGCGACATTGAAGAAATATCCGCATATCCCATTGTCATGGTTTCTTCCATTTTATCCTGAGCCAGTGTGATGGCTGCTGTTTTATCCCCGGTGTTCCTGTTGACGGATACGGTAATATTGATCAAACCGGCCATTCCCAGCAAAACGACAGATAAAACAGCCATTGCAATAAAAACTTCAATAAGGTTGAATCCATGATCATTAAAGATCTTACGCATGTGAATCCATCGGTATGTATAAATGGAAGCCTCAACTCGATTTTACGCGACCGGTGATTGCAACCGTAATGGTCTTTATGCCGGCGGCATTTTGAATGGTAATCGTTCGCGGGGATGACGTTCCGCGAGAGGAAAATAAAATCGTTGTAAACTTAAGGGTGGTTCCCGGAAAATTCGGTTGCAGATCAAATGTTTTCGGTTCCTGACTTCCGATGGTTATTGCATATGAATGATTGTTTACAGGCGATACGGCAACACTGACGTTCTCTTTGACAGAAGACATCCGCGCTGAAATTAAATCGCTCATCACCTGACGAACCGCTCCATTCAGGCGAATTCCGGGTATCCAGGCCATGTAATTCTGATATGAGATTGCAGATATTATGGCAAGAATTGCCATAACGACAACGACTTCAAGCAAAGAATATCCGCATTTCGATCTGATTCCATTTCCCATTGAATGCATACGCTCTCTTTGCAATACATTTCCGATTATAGAATGTCGGCAGATGCAAAGCAAACACGAATGGACGCCCGAAATTCATCCGGGTGGGCTGAAGAACTATCCCATCGCTGTGATCTGAAAAGTTTTATAGCGAAAAATATTCGGATACAGTCTGGATGCATATGCTTCCACTTCCGGCGTGTAATGATAGCCTACCATCACGGCAGTGATCTGCCCTTTCAGAACGTTTTGCAGGCGTTCAATCCTTTTAGCGAATCGGTCAAAATCCTTTTTTCCCGGTTGCGCTTTACTCTCTCCGATCAGAAAAACCGGGAGGCTGTCTTTTTTCCCCTCGACGTACAGATTGACTTCATCGTATTTACCATCGGGATAGACGATGTTTCGACGGTCCACAAGGGTGACTTCTATTCCGAATTCCTGTAATGCAAACCGATGCAAATGCGGCATGAGCCGATCTTCAATCCCGTACCCGACAGTCATGGAAAGGCCACCGACCTGGGAGCGCAAATCTTTCATGCCCACCGACAAGGCATTGACGGATATCTCGGTCTGTTTCTGGGCTTCGGCAAGCTCTTCAAGCCGGTGTTCTGTTCGACTCTGGGCTTCGGCAAGCTCTTCAATCCGGTGTTCTGTTCGACTCTGAGCTTCGGCAAGCTCTTCGAGCCGGTGTTCTGTTCGATTCTGAGCTTCGGCAAGCTCTTCAAGCCGGTGTTCTGTTCGACTCTGGGCTTCGGCAAGCTCTTCAATTCGGTGCCCAGTACGGTTCTGAGTCTCGGCAAGCTGACGAACGATATCTTTGAGTTCATCGAAATCGCTTCGTCCGACAGAAATAATCCTGGTTTTTTCATCGACCTCCTCCATGAAGCACAAAAAGACATCCTTCATTTTCGGATCGATATCTTCCAATTTTCGAATTAAAACGGCGCTGAGATTCATTATTGGACTCCTCGGGTTTTTAATCTCAGGAACGGATACGCCAGAGTACCATGCGTATACTGTCATCTGTCAAAGAATGATGTGGGAATGTAACATCATTATTTTATCAATAATTCAAGCTTTTTTTTGCAGGAAGACAAATTTCTTGATTGCTTCGTAAAAACTCAGTAAATGGTTCTTTCAGTCATTTTCGGTCAACGATTGAATCCAGAGCCTTCAACTGGTTATGGACTCCGTCTTTCGCTGGAGCGGAGATTGTCTTTATATTTTTCGGATTCATCAATTTTGTAGGAATTCAGTTCTGAATAAAGATTGGCATACTGCGAACGGGCATAATCTGAAATTTCCTCATGCACCCTTCCCCAGCGGGGGGAGGGTGGGGGGCTCAAAAATTAATATTATGACCGTTGGCAGTATACTGAAGATGAGACGGAGGCATAGACATGAACATCATCGCAATTTTCGGAAGCCCCCGGTTGAACGGTAATACCGCCATGCTGATGCATCAAGCTGTCAAAGGCGCCAGGGAGGCAGGGGTACATGTCGAGGAAATTGTTCTGAGGCAATTAAAGATATCTCCCTGCCTGGAAATCTATGGCTGCAAATCAACGGGTCGCTGCGCCATACAGGATGATTTTCAGAAAGTTCAGGAGCTTTTGCTGGCTGCCGACGGGATCATGCTGGCCTCCCCCATATTTTTTTATACCGTCAGCGCCCACACGAAAATATTGATGGACCGGTGCCAGTCTCTGTGGGTAAAAAAATACTGGATCGATAAGGTTCAGGCCGGCAAATGGACACCCAAAAGAAAGGGTTTATTCATTTCCGTCGGCGCGACTCAGGGCAAAAAACTGTTTGAAGGCTCGTTGCTTACGGTAAAGTATTTTCTCGATGTTCTGGATGCGGAACTCTGGAGATCTCTTCTTTACCGGGGGCTGGACTTTGAAGGCGATGTATTGAAACACCCTGAATATCTTCAGGAGGCCTTCGATTCCGGCAAAGCATTGGCGCAATCCCTGGCGGACATGAATCAAAATGTCACCACACTCCTTACGGCAGCATATTCCCCTGATTCATGAGGTTCCGGTGCAGTTCATAGCATCGGATCAGATCATGCCGAATATGGCCGGTGCGAGATTCCCGCACATAGCGATTCAGATAATCCCGAAACATCGGATGGGCGCAGTTATTGATAATGGCTTCTGCGCGCCGGCTGGGCCCCAGTCCACGAAGATCCGCCAGACCCTGCTCGGTAACGATGACCTGAACCGAGTGTTCATTATGGTCGATATGAGGACACATGGGAACTATGGAGGAAATTTTTCCGCCTTTTGCGATGGAAGCCGACATCATCATCGTCAGATAACCGTTACGGGTGAATTCTCCGCTTCCGCCGATACCGTTAATCACATCCATTCCATACAGATGGGTGGAATTAACATTGCCGTAAATATCGGCTTCCAGGGCCGTATTCATCGCTATGACCCCAAGCCTGCGAATGATTCCCGGGTGATTGGATATCTCCTGGGGCCGAAGCACGATGCGTGATGCAAAATAATCCATGTTCCCAATGATTTGCTGTAATTTGCTCCAGGAAACCGTCAGGCTGCATGCACTGGCTCCGGTCAGTTTTCCCTCGGCCATGATATCCACCATGGAATCCTGAAACACTTCGGAATACATGCTGAACGGCGGAATATCCGGATGTTTCCCCAACGCAGCCATTACCCCGTTGGCCACACTGCCGACGCCGGCCTGAAGCGGCAGCAGGTTTTTCGGCAGTCGACCGGCAGTAACCTCATCGCACAAGAACTTCACCACATGCTGAGCGATCAGATGGCTGACCGCATCCGGAGGGGGCAGCTCACCGACGTGATCCGGCTCGTCATTTATCACGATGCCCAGAACCTTCTTCGGATTCACCGCGGCATAAGGCCACCCGATCCGGGTCAGGGGCTCGTGAATCGCTATGGGATCTCGGTATGGCGGAGGCGGCATGACGATAATATCCGCCATTTCTCTGAGCCTGGGAGAATGTTTTTTGTTAATCTCGATAATCACCTTATCGGCATATTTCAGAAATGTCGGGGAAGCGCCGATAGAAGAGGTCAGATATACCCGGCCGTCTCGGGTGATTTCCGTGGCTTCTACAACGGAGACATCCAGTTTTCCCAGAAAACCGTAAGCCAGCATCTGGGGAACATGGGAAAGATGAATATCCACATATTCAACTTCTTCACGATTGATTTTCTGCCTTAAGCTGGTCTCTCCCTGATAGGGCGCACGCCAGGATACGGCGTCGGCTTTGGCCAGTTCATCATCGATACTCTGGCCGCTGGAGGCGCCTGTCAGGATTCTGAGCTTGAATGGCCGATTTTTCTCGTGTTCCTGTTTTGCCCGATTGGCCAGTGCAACCGGAACAACTTTTGCCGCACCAGCCGGAGAAAATCCACTGAAAGCCACTGTATTGCCATGTTGAATGAATGCCACTGCTTCTTCAGGTGTTAAAACGGGGTAGGAATCTTTTCGAATCATCGATCACCTTTTATATTTGGTTGCAGGCATAAGCATATGATGGGTGGTTTACCGAAGCAGTTCCTTGATCTTGAGATTCCGAATCTTATGAGAATGGAGATCTTTTTTTTCAAATGCCAAAGAAAGCTTTACCAGAAGCTCTTCTAACTTGATCGGTTTCAGCAGATAATCGAAAGCGCCCAGTTTCAGCCCTTCGATGCTGGTCTCAACGGACCCGTGGCCCGTCAACAGAACAATTTCAGCAAGAGGCTGGATTTTTTTCATTTCCCGCAGGGTCTCGATGCCGTCCATTCCGCCCGGCATCTTGATATCCAGAACAACTGCATCAAACAAGTTGTCCTTCATGATCTTCAGTGCTTCTTCACCACTGGCTGCGCCAAGGGTATCAATATCGCGCTTCTTCAACCGATTGACCAACGTTTCCAGAAAGTCCTGCTCATCATCCACCACCAGAACCTTAAATTTTTCCATAATTACCCCGTGTTATATAAAAGTAAATAACAACTTTCTTCATGATATCATTATTTCTTTTCAGGTGTCGTAATTGGAATTTCCACCGTAAACGTCGCACCTTTTCCGACCTCGCTTTTCAGGCCGATTCTGCCGCCGAGTTTTTCGACAATGCTGTAACTGACCCAAAGCCCAAGACCGGTTCCTTTTCCGGCTTCCTTTGTTGTGAAAAATGGATCGAAAATCCGCTTTTGCTTGTCTTCCGGAATCCCCGGTCCATCATCCTTGATGCTGACAGTAACCTGATCATCTGAAATACGGCTGATGACTTCAATCAGGCCGTCTTTTCCAATGGCGTCGATGGCATTGGAAATCAGATTCAAAAAAACCTGCTGCAATTGAGCTTGATCGCTGGCGATAATAGGAAGGCGCGATGAAAGATCGGTCTGAATATCGATATTGTTGTTTCTTGCATAGTTCTCAAGCAGACTGATTGTTTGATTGATGGTATCGTTGATGTCTACATCCTCTAGGTGAGGCTCCATTTTTCGCGCATAGCCCAGCATGTTGTGAACCACTTTTCGAGCCCGTTCCACATGTTCTTCGATTTTTCGAATGGACGACTTGAATTCGTTAAGATTGTCACTAGCTTGGAAATCTTCTTCTAACAAAAGGTCTTCCATCCACCCGGTCTTCTGGAGAATGACCGCCAGCGGATTGTTGATCTCATGGGCCACCCCGGCAGCCATTTTACCGAGGGCCGCCAGTTTGTCCGACTGCATAAGCTGAGCATTGAGTTCATTCATCCTGGCGTCGTTGGCGATCAATCGGTTAATGGTCATGCGGGTGGTCAGTACGGTTGTCAGGATGATGGCCAGGACACCGGAGAGAACAATGAATATCTCCATATATTGGGTTTCAAAAAGGTTTTCCATTTCATCGGACACTTCCTGACTGATGACCAGAAGCCATTTGTTGTTTTTCAGCCAGCTTCCAGCATAAAGAAGTCGCCTTCCGCTCTTTCCGTCAGCCGAAAGCACTGCTGTACCGCTGCCGAACAGAGAAGGCTGAATCAACGACTTGGACAGGATTTCACCATCGAAGCGGGGCAGAGTCTGATAGACGCCTTCTGAATTGACGATATAGGCATCACCTGTTTTTCCGACCTGGGCGGATCGGACGATTTCGCCGAACACCTCCGGGTCGATGGTGGCGCGAAGAATCCATGTCTGCTGATTTTCCTGGCGGCGCACCGCGATGATAAAGTGCGGCAATTTTCGGTAACCGGTATAAACGTTACTGATATAAATCCCTTTACTCATCACCTCATCAAACCAGGGTTCATGAAAATAATTAAATTTTTTGATATCATACGGACCCACGTAAGCTCTGTGCTGACCGACGTTGTCTATCACGCCCAGATCCACGAAATTGCCCTGCCTGAGGTTCATGATTTGAAAGAGCTGAGAAAGATAATTTTCATCGGTCATCTGCCAGAATGAATGCGTATCCGCCATCGCCCCTAGAATGGCCATTCGGGTTTTCAAAAACCGGTCAACCGCCTCGGCCTGTGCCTGAGAACGATATTTGATCTGCTCTTCAATTTTTTCCCTGTACATTTTCTCGAATTGATAATAAATGGTGGCGCCCAGCAGAATCAGAGGCGCCAGCGATACAATCAAGGTCAGTAAAATGATTTTTCTTCTCAGACTGCTGTATAATGTATTTTTCATCTGGACGGATGGCCTCCACAGTGTTATCTCGAAATATCACCAAAGAAAGTACGATAGCAATCAATATGCCACACAAATGAGAATCATTTTTTTAAGGACATATCTGCAAGAAATAATTGCCAAAGACTGGAAACATCTCCAAAGCATGCTCAGCAGGCAGCCTCCAATCTGTCAATGTTCTTTACAGGCTGTAAAAGACAGATGAGACTCTAAGAACATAAAAGACTACCATATCCTGAAATTCAATAAAATAACAAGTTTCGTTTTAACTTCAGAGCTCGTTAATTCGAGTCGAAAACAGTGAACGGGAAACCGTGATCTAAAAATCGGTTCATTCAACATATTCACGAGACAGAGGAAACGATGATGAAAACGCCAGATTCCGGCTGGATACGCATGCGGTTCAAGCAGAACAAGGTTTGGGTAGCCGTCGATGCAGATGAAAAAATTCTTGTTGATAACGGCAAGGTACTGATCAAGTATCAGAAAGAACAGGATTATGAGTACCGGGTTCGCCACTCAGATATCCTGCCATTGGATGCCCCACCCGGCGATGGCCCTGCTTCATCAAAAACACGCGAAAAATCCGAAAAAAACCGAAAGACCATTCTGCCTGTGGCCTGCCCTCCTGACCCGGAAGACGTAGATTGCATTACTATTTATGCGGACGGCGCTTCATCGGGAAACCCCGGACCGTCTGGGATCGGGGTGCTGCTTCGCTACCGGGAGCATGAAAAGGAAATCTCGCGGCATATCGGATTGGGTACCAACAACATTGCAGAGCTTGAAGCCATTCGAACCGGTCTTAGCGAAGTAAAAAATCCCGATTTGCCGGTCAGGGTCTATACGGACAGCGGCTATGCCTTCGGACTTCTGACACTGGGCTGGAAAGCCCAAAAAAACACGGAGCTTGTCAATGACATTCGTATACTGATGAAACGGTTCAAAAACCTGAAATTTTTTAAAGTCAAAGGGCATTCTGGGATAGAAGGCAATGAAAGGGCGGATAAACTAGCGACTTCAGCAATTCTTCAGAAGGCGTAAAAGGAAAAGGAGTATTGGCGCCAGCCAGTACTCCTTTATTCCGGAAGGAAACAGCTAACTCCCGGAGGATGCCGGGAATAGCCGAGAGATTTTTGTAAATGAAATGGATCGTCGGAAATCAGGCCTTGTCGGACTTCAATGTCGCAATTTCTTTTTTCAGATCATCAATTTCCTGTTTGTATTTATCGGGGCCGTCGGCAGAAGGTGCTGATGCCGGTTTGTCATCTTTTTTCCAGGTATCTTTCAGCTCATCAAATCCCAGGTAAAGCGCCAGACCTCCTCCAAGAAGCAGCATGATAGGAAGCACGCCGGCCAGAATCTGCAAGAATTCTTTAAACCAAATAGAAACACCAATAAGTCCCAATACTGCAGCTACTGCACCACCGATCAAAGTTTTCATAGAAAATACCCCCTCCTTTAATGTTATCCGTTATTTGAGATGCTGCAAAATTGACCATGCAGACTGCATGGTAATAATTTCAACCAGATATTTAAAATAGTCGTTAAAAAACCCGATTAGCAAAAAATTAACACAAGATCAGGCTTTACGCAAGTTCAAAATTGTCTATTCGTTATTGTCTACACGTTAATAGGCCACCATCTGAATTTTCAGCTCCCCCCTCTGCCGCTCGCCTATCATCACTCCAGACAATCCTTGGTGAGACCGGCATCGAACGCTACCGGATAGCACCCGTCGAAGCAGGCCTTGCAAAAACATTCTTCGGGGTCTTCAATGCCGGTTGCCGCCAGAAGTCCTCCCAGACTCAGATAATGCAGCGAATCGAGCCCCAGAAAATCCCTGAGTTCGTTTACCTGCATGCGGGATGCGATCAATTCGCCTTTGGTCGAGAAATCGATGCCGTAATGACAGGGAAAACGGTGGGCCGGGCCACTGACCCGAAGGTGGACTTTTTTGACCCCGAGTTCCCGAAGCGCCTTGACGCGGGTTCGCACGGTCGTACCCCGGATAATGGAATCTTCGATAATGACGATATCCTTGCCCTTGAGGAGTTCCTTGACGGGGTTGAGTTTGATGCGAACGCCGAAATCCCGCATACTCTGGGTCGGTTGAATAAACGTCCTTCCCACATAGTGGTTGCGGATCATACCCATTTCAAATGGAATGCCGGAAGCTTCGGAATATCCCAGCGCCGCATATGTGCCGGAATCCGGGAACGGCATGATCAGATCGGCCTGAACCGGGGCCTCGCGCGCCAACTGTCGGCCGTGGGCCTTTCGGGTGAGATAAACGTTTCTTCCGAATATGGTGCTGTCGGGTCTGGCAAAATAGATAAACTCGAATATGCAGAAAGACCGGCAGGTTGCGGCCGGTATTTGCAGGCTGCGAATACCCTCCTGATTGATGATGACGATTTCCCCCGGGTTCAATTCCCGGATAAACTCGGCTTCCACCAGATCCAGTGCGCAGGTTTCCGATGCCAACACATAATGGCCGTTTAACCGGCCCAGGCAGAGGGGCCTGAATCCATTGGGGTCCTTGATACCGACGATCTCGCCCCTGTTTGTCATCACAATCAGTGAAAACGCCCCTTTGATGCGAGAAACTGCTTCTAACAGGGCTTTTTCAAAACCCAATCCCAGATTTTTGACGAAGAGGTGAAGAAACACTTCGCTGTCCATCGTGGTTTGAAAAATGGAACCCGATGCTTCCAGTTCGTTTTTCAAAACATGGGCATTGACGAGATTTCCATTATGGGCGACGGCATAGGAACGCTGCCGATGGTGAACGACAAAGGGTTGGGCATTGGTCAGAATAGAGCTGCCGGTGGTCGAGTACCGTACATGACCGATGGCGGTGTCCCCATTCAGCAGTTCCATGTAGGGCTTTTTAAATACATCCGAAACCAGTCCCATCCCCTTGTGGGCGATGATCTGATTGTTCTGAATCACGGCAATGCCAGCACTTTCCTGTCCTCGGTGCTGCAGCGCGTAGAGTCCGAAATAGGTCAGACGGGCCGCATCCGGATGGCCATGGATGCCGAACAAGCCGCATGCCTCGCGGGGCTTGTCTTCCTCGTAAATTTCTTCGAATTCAAAACGGGGTGTCTCGATCATGATTGATTTCTTATCTTTCAATATTCCTGAAGGGATTTCACCGAAAGATCCTTCTGCCTCATGGCGGAAATGGCCTTTGCCATTGCAATGGCGCCGGCCAGAGTTGTGGTGTAGGGAATGTTGTATTTTATGGCTGCGCGCCGTAAGTGATATCCGTCGCGTTTGGTTTCATTGCCGAATCCGGTGTTGATGATAAGCTGGATTTCCCGGTTCATGATGGCATCCACCACATGGGGTCTGCCTGCAGACACCTTGTTGACTATTTTGCTGGGAATGCCGCTGCTTTCAAAATACTTCCCGGTGCCGTGGGTGGTCATAAGCGTAAAACCGAGTTCATAAAGCTGTCCGGCCACAGCCAGCGCGCCGGGTTTATCCCGGTCTTTGACGCTGATAAAGATCATACCGTTCAGGGGTAGATTCTGGCCGGCGCCAAGCTGAGCTTTGGCATAAGCTGATCCCAGATCTTCATCGATACCCATGACTTCACCGGTGGATTTCATCTCGGGGCCCAGCAGCGTATCCACATCCGGAAACCGGTTAAACGGCATGACCGCTTCCTTGACCGATATGTGGGACGGGATTCGTTCTGCCGTCACCCCCAGCTCTTTCAATGTTTTGCCAAGCATGATTTTAGTGGCCAGTTTGGCCAGAGGAACGCCTGTGGCTTTGCTGACAAAGGGAATGGTTCTCGATGCCCTCGGATTGACTTCCAGAACAAAAAGGCTGTCGTTTTTGACCGCATACTGCACATTCATCAGGCCGATCACATTCAGTTCCGCAGCCATGGCTTTCGTCGCCCGGGTGATTTCGGCAATGATTTCCGGTTTCAGGCTGTAAGGCGGCAGCACACAGGCGGAATCGCCGGAATGAATGCCGGCTTCCTCGATATGTTCCATGATGCCGCCGATGATCGTACTCTCTCCGTCGGAAATGGCATCTACATCCACTTCCACCGCATCTTCCAGAAATTTATCGATCAAAACCGGATGATCCGGCGATGCGGCAATGGCCAGCAGGGTGAAGTTCTCGAGTTCCTTCGGGTCATACACGATCTTCATGGCCCTTCCGCCCAGAACATAAGAAGGCCGAACCACGACCGGATATCCGATGGCGTCCGCCACAGTCACGGCCTCGGCCACAGAGACGGCGGTACCGTTTTCCGGCTGAATCAGCCCGAGCTTATGGAGCATGGCCTGAAAGAGTTTCCGGTCTTCTGCCCGATCGATGCTTTCCGGCTGGGTTCCCAGAATGGGCACGCCGGCCTTGTAAAGGGATGTGGACAGATTGAGCGGCGTCTGGCCCCCAAACTGAACAATCACGCCGAAGGGCTTTTCCGTTTCCACGATGTGCAGCACATCTTCAAGGGTCAGAGGCTCAAAATAGAGTTTATCGGAGGTATCATAATCCGTGCTGACAGTTTCAGGATTGCTGTTGACCATGATGCTTTCGACCCCCTCTTCCCGAAGGGCGAACGAGGCATGCACACAGCAGTAGTCGAATTCGATCCCCTGGCCGATCCGGTTGGGCCCTCCTCCCAGAATCATGACTTTTTTCCGGTCTGACACTCTGGCTTCATTTTCTGTTTCATAAGTGGAATAATAATAGGGTGTTGCGGCTTGAAATTCGGCGGCGCATGTGTCCACCAGTTTATAGACTGGAAGAATCCCCTCCTGCATGCGCCGCTGCCTGACAGACGCTTCATCGGACCCCAAAAGGGCGGCGATCTGAATGTCGGAAAACCCCATGGTCTTGGCATGCCTGAGAAGCACGGCAGACATGTTTTTTCCGGATGCGGCAAGGGTATTCTCCATCTCTACGATCTGCTGGATCTGGTACAGAAACCACGGATCGATCCGGGTCAGCGCGTAAATGGCCTGGATATCCATGCCGGCCTTCAATGCGTGCCGGAGATAGAATATCCGCTGCGAGTTAGGGGTTGCCAGATATTGTTCTATCCGGCTTTTCGTCGGAAGCACGGCAGGGTCTTTTCCATCCGCCCCCAGACCATATCGCCCGATCTCGAGGGACCGGAGGCCTTTCTGTAGAGCTTCCTTGAACGTTCGACCGATGGACATGGTCTCTCCCACGGATTTCATGGCCGTTGTCAGATAATCCGGGGTTTCCGGAAATTTCTCAAACGTCCATCTGGGGATTTTGATGACGCAGTAATCGATGGTCGGCTCAAAGGATGCCATGGTTTCGCCAGTGATGTCATTCGGGATTTCATCCAGCGTATACCCAACGGCCAGTTTGGCCGCAATTTTGGCAATGGGATATCCGGTGGCTTTGGATGCCAGGGCGGAACTGCGGGATACCCGTGGATTCATTTCGACCACGATCATTTCGCCGGTATCAGGATGAACGGCGAATTGAACATTGGATCCACCCGTATCCACGCCGATCTCGCGAAGAATGGCGATGGCGGCATTTCGCATCTGCTGGTACTCTTTATCGGTCAGGGTCTGAGCCGGCGCCACGGTGATGCTGTCTCCGGTATGCACACCCATGGGGTCCATATTTTCAATGGAACAGATGATCACCACATTGTCGTTGTGATCCCGCATGACCTCAAGTTCGTATTCTTTCCAGCCGAGAACAGACTCTTCGAGCATCACCTGCGTGATCATGCTGGCATCGAGACCGGCCTTGGCGATGACATCCAGATCTTCCGCATTATAGGCCACCCCGCCGCCGGTTCCGCCCAGGGTAAAGCTGGGCCGGACAATGATCGGAAATCCGATGTCGGCGACAATGGCCCGGCACTGATCCATGTCCGTAGCGATACCGCTTCGGGGAATCCGCAGACCGATTCTCTCCATGGCCTGTCGAAACAAATCCCGATCTTCGGCTTTTCGGATGGATGGAATTGTGGCCCCGATCATTTCAACGCCGTATTTTTCCAGAATTCCCATTTCCGCAACCCCGATCGCCGTGTTCAAGCCGGTCTGGCCGCCCATCGTTGGCAGGATGGCGCAGGGTCGCTCCCGTTCGACAATTTTGGCAACGGTTTCCGGAGTAATCGGCTCGATGTAGGTCCGGTCGGCCATATCGGGATCAGTCATGATGGTGGCCGGATTGCTGTTGATCAGGACCACTTCATATCCTTCTTCCTTCAAAGCCTTGCATGCCTGGGTTCCGGAATAATCGAATTCACAGCCCTGGCTGATGATGATGGGGCCTGCGCCGATGATCAGGATTTTATGAATGTCTGTGCGTTTGGGCATATCTCTAAATGATGAAGTATGATTGATGAGGTATGAAAGGAACAATTAAACATTCATACTTCATCATTATTTCTATTGGTCGGCCATCAGTCGGTTGAATTCGGTAAAAAGATACTGGGCATCGTGGGGGCCTGGAGAGGCTTCCGGGTGATACTGCACGGCAAAGACCGGCAGAGTGCGATGCCGGAATCCTTCCAGCGTCTGATCATTGAGATTGATGTGGGTGATTTCGGCATCGTTTGGGTTCAGGGTGGTAAGGTCAACGGCAAAGCCATGATTCTGGGAAGTGATTTCAATCCGCCCGGTCTTCAGGTTTTTGACCGGCTGGTTTGCTCCGCGATGACCGAATTTCAGTTTGTAGGTTTTTCCACCCATGGCGCGGGCCAGAAGCTGGATTCCCAGACAAATGCCGAAGATAGGCCGGAACCCAAGCAATTCCCGAATCGTCTGAATTGCATAATCTAAAGGTTCCGGATCTCCGGGGCCGTTTGACAGAAAAATCCCGTCCGGCGCCATACTCCGAATCGTGTCGGCGGATGTTGCCGCCGGAACAACAATCACTTCGCATCCGGCCTGATCGAGACATCTCAGGATATTGGTTTTGATGCCGAAATCGAACGCCACCACGCTGCGCAGATTACCCCGGTGTTTCCAGACTGATGAAGTCAGCGCCGTCTCAATGTTTTCGATGGGAAGGATTCCGCTATGCATCCATCGGTAAGGCAGGCGGGAGGAAACCACGGAGGCTAGATCCTGGCCGATCATGCTGGGAAGCAAGCGGGCCTTTTCCACACAGGAAAGCGGATCGGAATCTTCGGTGGAAATAAATACCCGCATGGCGCCGGAATTTCTGAGATGGAGGGTCAGTGCTCGGGTATCCAACCCATCGATTCCCATAATATACTGGGCTTTCAGGTAATCGGACAATGAACTTTTGGAGCGGTAATTACTGGGAAAATATTGATACTCCCGGACCACAAACGCCGACACCTGTATCCGATCCGATTCGACATCCTCGGGATTGACGCCGTAATTGCCGATCAGCGGATAGGTCATGGTCACTACTTGACCCCGGTATGACGGATCGGTCAGGACTTCCTGGTATCCGGTCATGCTGGTATTGAACACGGCTTCGCCGCCTGCCTCACCGGATCCGGTAAAGCAGCGGCAGTCGAAGGTGCGTCCATCTTCCAATGCCAATATTGCTTTTTTCATATCAATTTCTGCTTCTATCATTCCATCGGCTGGTTTTCAACAAGATTCCACACACCGCAGGGACAGGCCCCGGCGCAGAACCCGCATCCGATGCACCGGTTTTCATCCACTTTGTATTCATAACCAGCCGGAATGATTTCCATCCGGCGGATGGCCGCCTGGGGGCAGACCGCCGTGCAGATGCCGCAATCCCGGCAGGCCCCGCAGGAAGAACATTGGGAGCCACAGGTATCCACATCCTTGAATTCAACAATCCGAGGGTCGAAATATTCCAGAGAAACTCGCCTGGTTTCGATTGCCGGGCGAAGGTCCATCTCGATCGGTTCACCTTCGATGAGCTTGAGAATGGCGAATGCCGCTTTCCGGCCCGATCCGATGGCATCGGTCAGCAGTCCGGGCTTGACGGCGTCTCCGATGGCAAAAACCGTGGGAACCGCTGTTTGATAGTGGGCGTTGACCTGAATGAAGCCTTTGTCCGTCATTATCTCTTCCGAGAGAAAACCCAGGTCTGGTGCATCTCCGATCGAGATGACCACCCTATCCGCCGGAATGGTTTCGCCGGTGGTCAGAACAACGCCTTCGGAGGTGATCTCCCGGGTGAAGCAGGGCCAGCGAAAGACGGCTCCGGCGGCCTCTGCATCTTGCCTTTCCTTTCCAAAAGAGGCCGGTTCCTGTACATCGATGAGTGTAATGGCATCCGCCCCCAGCCGTTTGGCTTCGGTGGCCACATCACAGCCCACGTTTCCGGCCCCGATGATGACCACCTGTTTTCCGGGGGAAAGGTTTCCAGCCTTGGATTGTATCAGAAAATCCATGGCAGTTATGGTCATATCTTTGCCAGGAACAGGCAGGGTTCGGGGTTTTTGGGCGCCGACCGCGATCACCATATAATCGTAATCCGCCTGAAGCCTCTCAAAATCGGCTCTTTCCAGCCGCTGCTGCAGATGCACATGGGCAATGGCCTTTCGAATCCGTTCCAGCTCGGCTGTCACCACAGCTTCGGGAATCCGGCTTTCCGGGATGACGGAAGCAATTTTTCCCCCGAGAGATGCGGACGTATCGAACACCGTGACATCATGTCCTTTCAGTCGCAGTTGCCAGGCAACGGACAGTCCTGCAGGCCCTGCCCCGATGATCCCGATGGATTTGCCGCTGATTTCCGGAAGCTGCGGCAGGCCGGCGGAAATGCTGGCTTTTCCCAGTCGGGCGATATCCACGGACGCCATGCCATGGGTCTGACGGGTGCATGCCTGCATGCAAGGATTCGGACACAGATATCCGCAAACGGTCGCCGGAAACGGGGTATAACTGAGGGCCAGATTCACAGCCTCATCCACACGGCCCTCGCGAACCAGGCGCCACCTGTCATGAACCGGAATGCCGGTCGGACACTCGGCCTCACAGGGAGACTTGTACTTGCGGTTTTCCCACATCGGTACATAACGCCGCAGACCGCCGGTGGGTATCAACGGAATGGGGCTTCGGTCGAAGCTGACCAGATCCCCGATCAGACCCCCTTTTCCCAGCTCCTTGTCCCAGACATCGGCGCGAAATGACGCCAGAGATCGCTGTTGTCGTAATGTTTTTTCCTTGGGCGTTCGGGCCGTGATCCGTTGCCAGGCATCGGCATTCGCCAGTTCGGAAAGCAGCTCGATTCTGCCAATTCTGCCGAGAAACAGTTCCAGATTCGATATCAGCCAGTCCCAGTCCGCCGGTTCGATGGGCGAGATTCTGGCGTCCGCCTGGCTGAATCCGTGATGCGGCCCCCGAAAGAAAACCTTGCCGCCTACCATGCCGACCAGAGGTCGGTACCCCAGAATATTGTCGGGGTCCTGGGGATGGACGCCGCAGACAACAGCAATGCCGCCGGCCATGAATTCCCCGAAATAATCCCCGACCGATCCCAGCACCCACAACTCGGGCGGGGCAAATCGCGGATTCTGCTTGGTCATGGTCATACCGCGGGAACCGATATTGCCGCCGACAAAGACCTTGCCCTGGGCCATGGCATTGCACGCGCCGTTTCCCGCATGACCGTGGACCACGATCTGAGCACCGGCATTCAGCCAACCAACATCGTCGGAGGCCGGCCCGTCAATCTCGATCACAGTGTTCGGAAAACCCAGAGAACCCAACCGCTGTCCGGAATGACCTTCCACTTTCACGTGGACCGGATCATTTCCGGCTCGCCAGAGTCTGCCGCCGATGCCATGCTGCCCGTACGCCTGGATTGTCAGATGCCGGTATCCGCCGGCAATCGCTTCCTGAATCCGCTCTTCCAGGATTCTGGAATCCAGCCGGAGCCCGCCTGTTTTTCCTGAAATCGTTATAATATTGTTTTCCATTGACACGTCACTCCAAAAACAGCTATGAATTGCAAAGGTAACTGACATGAAACAATCTTTGCGATCGTGGTAGATTTATAATGAATTTTCTGAAAGTCTATAATTCATCCTAAACCACATAATTGATGCTCAGTCGTTCGCTGATATGGTAGTCGTTGATTCCCAAGGCATCGGACATGCCCACCGGCAGCGACGTCGATCGGCCCAGAGGCGCAATGATTTTTTTGAGTTCCGTATCAAAGCTAAGAAACACATCCACCACGCGCTGGGCCACCTGTTCCGGGTCCAGCCGGCGATACAGCCGAGGATCCTGGGAGGTGATCCCCTTGGGGCACTGGCCGATGTTGCAGATATTGCAGCGATCACTTTCGGACCCCAGACATCCGGCGGCTGCCTGCATGATGTATTTTCCGATCTGAATCCCGCTGGCGCCCAGCATGATGAGGGCTGCCGCATTGGCGGCCAGATTGCCGCTTTTACCGATACCGCCTCCGGCGATGAGAGGTATTTCATTCTGCATGCCGGCCGTCACCAGGCCCAGATAGGCATCCCGGATATTACTCGCGATGGGATAGCCCATGTGATTCATGGAAATGTTGTAGGCCGCCCCGGTGCCGCCGTCCTCTCCGTCGATGCCGAGACCGCCGGCAAAGGGGTTCCGGGTCAGGTTGTTTAGAACCGCCAAGGCTGTGGATGTTCCGGATATCTTGGGATAAACTGGCACCCTGAAACCCCAGGCCATGGCCATAGACTGAATCATCTTGGCCACGGACTCCTCGATAGAATACTGGGTCTGATGTGTGGGCGGACTCGGCAGGCTGACCCCGATCGGAACCCCCCGGATCGCTGCAATGAGACGGTTGACCTTATACCACATCAACAGCCCGCCGTCTCCGGGTTTGGCGCCCTGGCCGTATTTAATTTCGATGGCGCAGGGGTCTTCCTTCATTTCCGGAAGGGCATGGATGATCTCATCCCAGCCGAAATACCCGCTGGCGATCTGAAGGATTACATATTTCAAAAAGCGGGACCGCAGGAGCCGCGGCGGGCATCCGCCTTCGCCGGTGCTGATCCGTACCGGCATCCCCATCTCTTCGTTCAGGTAGGCCACACCCATTTGAATGCCTTCCCACATATTGGGAGACAAGGCGCCGAACGACATGCCGCCGATCATCAGGGGATAGATTTCCCGAACCGGCGGAATCCACCCGTTCTGCCGAATGAATTTCAGGTTTTCTTCCGGCGGCAGGACCCGTCCGAGCAGGGTTCGAATTTCAAATTCATGCCTTCCGGCATCGAGCGCCGGGTCTGTCAGCATGGAAATCCGGATGAATTTGATCTGATCCAGAACCGTTCCTGCCACATTCCGGCGGCCGCCCCGGCTGCGCGGCAGTCCGCCGCGGTCCCGGTGAAAAACGAGTTTATCGGCTTCGTCGCTGCTGCAGGGGGTGATGGCGCCGTTCGGACAGACCAGGTTGCACATGGCGCATCCCACGCAGATGTAGGCCGGATCTGTTTTCTGGCGGATACCATAATAAATCTGCATCGTGCTTTCAGGTGGTTTCGTGAAACCCGGAGACATATCCAGGGCTCTTTTCCGGAATACCCCCAGTTCAATGGCCTGAACCGGACACACAGCCGTACACTGCCCGCAGAGAGTGCATTTGTCCTTGTTCCAGTCGATCTGCCATGGAAGATCCTTGACGCTCAGCGTGGAAGGGGTAATGGGGATGTTTGACGGCATACCGCAACCTCCTGTCGATTCGGACCGACAATGGCCGTGTCCAGATGCATGGGTTGAAAATCCAGGGTTTTATCGCGATCCGGAATGGCGGCATCCAGACCACATATCTCGGAGGAAAATGCATATCTTCCGGGCCTGCCGCCCACCACACCGGGACGGAGTTTTTTGCGATCCTGAACCATGAACAGGGTGTGATCCGGAAGGCATCCGATGACGCAGTTGGGCCCGTCGATGATCAGCCGCCGGCAGGACTGCTTGAGCTGCTGAAGCAGCTTTGCGTCCGGGTGCATTGCGATGTCCGCATCTTGAAGCGGCGTGATGATGTGTTTGTAGGCTTCGATGCCCAGCCCCAGACGCTCCAGGGTATAGTGCAGAATATGGGTAAAGACTTCGGAATCCGACTGATACCCGGTGTAGCCGGGAAATCCCCGGGACTGAAGGTAGTCCCGGACCGGAATGAATGCCGTGTTCTCGCCGTTGGTCATGGTGGAGAAGCCCTGAAGGAAAAACGGATGGCAGGCATAGAGATTGATGGCGTAATTGGTGTTCTGGCGTCCCTGGGCCATGATGACTCTGGCCTGGATGTCTTTACGATCCAGCTTGAGGTGCTGAGCGACCTTGAGCGGCTCGCCGATTTCCTTGATCATGATGACATCGGGCCAGAAGGAAAACACCATCATGTCGCCTTCAGCCCGGCCCATTTCCCGGAGCTGCAGGCGGATGTTGACCAGGCGGTTATGAAGCTCCAGTTGGTCTAAACCATCCCATTCCTCCGGGTATTCATAGGCCCGAATCAGATATATATCCCGCTTGGGTACACCAGCAGGCGGTGTTTTGGATACTTTTATCGGCAATTTGTATTTGGTCATGAAGCCCAGATTCATCATGAAGGCATCCAGGCGTTTCAGACCGTTTTCGGTAAAAATGCCGGAGAGGATTGGCGCGTCCTTCATGTCTTCAAACGGGCCGCCCAGATCGCGAAGGAAGAGTCCTACGCCGGAGCCGTCGTGGCCTTCACGCATGACATCAAGGGCTTCAAAGGCAACCATCGGCGAAAGGGGCTCTTCGCTGGTTATGGAAAACAAACGACACATGCTGTTTTTCTCCTGTAAAAAAGCGCATCACTGAAAAAACAATCGGCATTTATTTCGATACCATGAAAACGCTTGAGGATACTCTCAAAAAATATGTCAAGCAAGATCGAATTTATCAGGACAGGGCGGACAATCCTGAAGCATTTAGATAAAAAATCGTGTAATTTTGATTTGTTATCATAAAAATCGATCTTTTTTCGGTCAATCCGTCACGGTCAGATGGCAACCGTGACAAGAACAGGATGTAAAGACCGAATCATATCCCGGGGTGTCAGGCAGAGAAGAAGCCCCCTTTTGCCGGCATTGATGTAAATTTCCGGCAGATTTTCGATGGAGGCTTCCATGTAAACCGGAAGCAACTGCCGGGTACCAAAAGGGGAAATACCACCCACGGTATATCCGGTCATTTTTTCGGCTTTCTGCGGCGTACATGGTTGAACCGTTTTAACGCCCATTTGCCTGGCCAATGCCTTGGCGGAAACCTGTTTGTCTCCATGCATCAGAATGATGAACGGTTTCCGGCAATCTTCCTCCATCACCAGCGTCTTGATGACAGCGTACTCTGCAACACCCAGGGCCATCGAAGCCGTTGCCGTTCCCCCTTTTTCTTCATAGGCATACGGATGAAGCGAAAATGTAATAGATTCAGCCTTGAGCTTGCGGATTGCCGCAGTTACAGGAAGTTTTTGATGGGTCATTTTTTTCGGTGAATCCGATCGCATATGTGCCAGACAACATGATCGTGCATGAGTCTTTTTACTCAATCATTGCAAAATCAGTCGGGCAGCGGTAAAATTTGCCGTTATGAATCGAAATCGCTTCAAAACGGCTTCTTCCTTTATCTCTTCCGAAGATCGCAAACGACGAAAGCGAGAGATGATTATCATCGCAGCCATTATCGTGGTGGTTGCGCTGATGACATACGCTCAGAACAAGCTCATCCATTTCGGCGCCGATTTTCCCATCTCCAATACCATTTTGATGTTTACGATGACAAACATCAATCTGCTGTTGCTGATTCTAATGATTTTTCTGGTTTTTCGCAACCTGGTAAAACTGCTGTACGATCGCAGACGAAAGGTGATGGGATCGAAGTTGCGAACCCGGCTGGTGATCGCCTTTGTCTCGCTGACCCTGATTCCGGCAGGTGTGATGTTTTTCTTTTCCATGGGGTTTATTACAACGAGCATTGATTTCTGGTTCAATGTTCCGGTCGAGCAGGCCCTTGAAAATTCGCTGCACGTGGGGCGGCAGATCTATGGGATTACCGAAAACAGCAATGCGTTTTATCTGGAGAAGGCCGCCTACCAGATCAAGACCCGAAAACTTCTGGAGTCCGCAAGAGCCAAGGAATTGTTCCAGTACGTCGAAGTCGTACAGCGGTCATTCAATCTGGATGCGGTGGAAGTATATGATGCCCATGCCGGACGAATCACCCAGTCACTGGGGCGCGATCTGAACAATCAAATACTGCAGCCGGTCTCCTTGGAACAGCTTCGCAAAGAATTTTATCCCAAATCAGTGACATCCTTCTCTCAGGTCATCTCCAAGGGAGAGGTGATTCGAACCGTCGGACCCATTCCTTTCGGCGTCAAATCTACTGAAGCAGAGGCATTTCTTGTTTTGACGGTTGTGATTCCGCCGTATCTTTCAGAAAATATGGCGTCCATTTCACGGGGCTTTGAAGAGTATCAGCAGATCAAGCTTCTGAAAAAACCCATTCAAATATCCTATTATATCACACTTTCCGTGGTAGGTCTTCTGGTGGTGTTCTGCGCAGTGTGGTTCGGGTTTTATCTGGCAAAATCCATCAGCATTCCCATCAAGGAATTGGGCGAAGGAACCCGCCGGGTTGCCGAAGGCGATTTAAGTTTTCAGATCGGGCCGGTTGGCGATGATGAAATTGGCAGCCTGGTGGATTCTTTCAACAAGATGACCCGTGATCTGCGGCTCAACAGAGATCAACTGGAGCTGACATCCAACAAGCTTCGCGAACAGAATCTCGAAATCGAAGAAAAACGTCAGTACATGGAAATCGTTCTGAAAAATGTGTCCGCAGGGGTGGTGACACTGGATGAAAACGGGTTCATTACAACGATCAATAAATCGGCTGAAAAAATGCTGAATATCTCGGCGGCGCAGGTTGTCGGGAAAAACCACGTTCGCCTTCTGCAAGCCCGCTATCTGAAAATGGCTGAAAAGATCATTCATGGATTCAAAGGCATTCACAATGATTCTGTTGAATTGCCGTTGAGGGTAACGATCGATGGCCGGCCCAGAAGCTTTATGCTCCATATCAGCTCGCTGAAGAACGACAGCGGACGGCATATCGGAATCGTTGTGGTGTTCGATGATCTGACGGAGCTTGAAAAAGCTCAGCGGACGGCTGCGTGGCGGGAAGTCGCCAGACGGATCGCCCATGAAGTAAAAAATCCGTTGACACCCATTACCCTTTCCGCTCAACGCCTGAAACGAAGATATTCCCGGCTGATCCAGGAGCCTGTTTTTGACGAATGCACGCAGATGATCATTGATCATGTTGATATCATTAGAAATCTTGTCAATGAATTTTCATCGTTCGCCAGATTTCCTTCGGCAAACCCAAAACCGGGGGAGATTCTGCCCATTATTGAAGAAACCGTTGCGCTGTTCCGTGAAGGCCATACGGCTGTCCGGTTTGAAATCATAAAATTGGGGAACCTCCCTGTTATCAATATAGACCGCGAACAGATAAAACGGGCCATGATCAATCTTGTCGACAACGCCGTCGCCGCCATTCATTCAGATGGAGCCATCACGATTTCTCTTTCTCATGGTGCTGTGCAAAAAAGGGTTCGTGTTGAAGTGGCGGACACCGGCCACGGCATTTCCGATGAAGACAAGACCCGGCTTTTCGAACCGGATTTTTCAACCAAGGTTACCGGCATGGGACTGGGGCTGGCCATTGTCAACACCATTGTGATGGATCATCATGGAACGATCCGCGCCGAAGACAATCAGCCCAGAGGGGCCAGATTTATTATCGAGCTGCCTGCGTAAGTATCCAAGGCAGGAAATCTGATGTAATAAAGCATTAAACCACAAATACATGAAACAAAAACACTTCGCGGTTTCGCGTGCAATAACTTTTCATTCGCCGGGGTGACACCCGCGTGTCATGAAAGTTCAACAGTCAACAAAGGACACACCATGTATCCATCTGTTATGATCGTCGATGATGAACCTTCCATACTGCAGTCCCTGAGTGGAATTCTCTCTGACGAGGGGTTTGAGATTTTTACCGCTTCAAACGGCTACGAAGCGCTTAAACGTATCGAGGAAGAAGCTCCGGATCTGGTTTTGCTCGACATCTGGATGCCGGGTCTGGACGGCATCGAGACCCTGAAGGAGATAAAAAAAGACAATCCGGTGATTCAGGTCATCATCATTACCGGACATGGCACTATTGAAACCGCAGTGAGCGCCACCAAACTGGGAGCCTTCGATCTGATCGAAAAACCGCTTTCCATCGACAAGGTGATCGTGGCCATCAATCGGGCGCTGAATTATCGCAGGCTTGAAGAAGAAAACAAATATCTGCGAAAAAAGACCATTGAAAAAAATTCCATTACCGGAAACAGTCCGGCGACTCTCGCGCTGAAGAAACAGATTGCCGTGGCCGGCCCCACCGATGCATGGATACTGATTACCGGAGAAAACGGATGCGGCAAGGAATTGGTTGCCCGTACCATCCATCAGCTCAGCAGCCGCGCCCATGAACCGCTGCTGGATGTCAACTGTGCCGCCATTCCCGAGGATATGATCGAAAGCGAGCTTTTCGGCCATGAAAGAGGGGCCTTTCCCGGTGCAACCAGCAAAAAAAGGGGTAATTTCGAGCTGGCCGGCAACGGAACGCTGTTTCTGGATGAAATCGGGGATTTGAGCTTGAAGTCTCAGGGGAAAATGCTGCGCGTTCTTCAGGAAAAACAATTTCATCGTATCGGAGGCAGCCGGACACTGGAGATGAATGTTCGGATCATCGCTGCCACCAACAAGGACATAGAAGCTGAAATCACCAGGGGAACATTTCGGGAAGACCTGTATTTCCGGCTCAATGTCATTCCTATCGAGGTTCCACCACTGCGGCAGCGGATCGATGACCTACCGCTTCTGGTGGATATTTTTCTCGGTGAAATCGCTCGGCAGAATCACTCTGTCGGAAAAACACTGGCGCCAGCGGCGATCGATCTGCTTAGCGGTTATGCATGGCCCGGAAATGTCAGGGAGCTGAAAAACCTGCTCGAACGGCTGTCCATCATGGTGGAAGGCGAGGTGATCACCGAAAAGGATATCCCTTTTCCCATCCATTCCGGCGAGAAAAATGAAAACGCCGCACGAATGGAAACATCGCTGTTTTCCCTCTTCCGGCTCAAGGATGCACAGAAAGCCTTTGAAGCAGAATTCATCCGGCGGAAGCTGCTTCAGAACAATCAGGATGTTGCCGAAACCGCCAGAGCCATCGGCGTCGGGCAGAATCACATCAGAAATTATTTAAAGCAGGTGCAGAAGATAAGCGATTCGCTGTGAACCTGACCCTCTTTTTGACCGGCCCCCGCCGACCTCCCCCGCGGGGGGGGAGTAAAGGGAAGGGAACGGCACGTCAATCAATGCCAGGAATTTTCTACATGGATGCAAACGGATTGAAACGCTTTTCCCTGCCGATCGTGGTTTCCGGACCATGTCCGGTATAGACGACCACCTGATCTCCGAGCGAAAAAAGCTTGTTTCGAATGCTCGCTATCAGGGTATCGAAATCCCCGCCGGGAAAGTCGGTGCGGCCGATGGACCCGGCAAAAAGCGTATCGCCGACAAATACCATACCGTCCGTATGCAAAGATATACCGCCTGGCGTATGTCCCGGCGTGTGAAGCACTTTAAGCGTGATCTCCCCGAATTGCAGGGAATCGCCATCCTGAACCGTCTGATCCGGGGGCGGGGAGTTTTCGACTGACATTCCGAATGCGGCGGAAGTTTCCGAAAGAACACTCAGCATGTTCTGATCGAGTGCATGGATCACCAGCTTGGCGCCGGTGGCGTCCTTCATCTTCCGATTGGCGCCGACATGATCGAAATGGCCGTGTGTGTTGATGATATACTCGACCGTCAGTTTCTGTTCGGCCAGCTTCATCAGTATCCGGCTCGATTCGGCGCCGGGATCGATGACAGCCGCTTTTCGTGTTTTTTCACAACCCAAAATGAAACAATTCGCCATAATTGGCCCAACAGCCAGGGATTGAAGAATCAAAGCAAGCTCCTAAAAGTAGGTTATATAGCTTTCAGGATAAAAATTTTGGGTGCGTTATCGCTTGGGGATGTACGAAAAAAAAGTACGATCCCCTTCCTGTTGCCTGCCCAAAGCTATTATCTTGAAACCTATGGGTTGCAGATTACAGGTAATGGGTATTCCATTGCCTGCATTTTTACCGGCTTTTCAAAAGCGCGGGTTTAGGAAAATTTTCAAACACCTGGCTGGATTGACAGATGTCATCATCGGTCATTTCATAATTTTTCAGCTCGCCTGAAAAGTATTTTTCGTATGCCCCGAAATCCAGCAGTCCATGGCCGCTCCAGTTAAACAGAATCACTTTTTCCTTGCCTTCCAGTTTGGCTTTCCGGGCTTCTTCCACCACACAGGCCAGGGCATGCGTGGTTTCAGGCGCGGGGATAATCCCTTCGGTCCGGGCGGTAAGAATGCCTGCGTCATAGGCCTGAATCTGCTGAACCGATCGCGGGGTGATGATCCCTTCTACAGCAAGCTGGCTGACGGTCGGCGCCATGCCGTGATACCGAAGTCCCCCGGCATGAAACGGCGGCGGAACAAAGGCATGTCCGAGGCTGTGCATGGCCAGCAGTGGCGTGTAGCAGGACGTATCCCCATGGTCATACACAAAGGGCGCCCGCGTCAGGGTAGGGCAGGCCGCCGGTTCAACCGGATAGATGTCAATGTGCTTTCCATTGATTTTATCCAGGATAAACGGAAATGCAAGTCCGGCGAAATTGCTGCCGCCGCCGGCGCAGCCGATGATGACATCCGGATATTCCCCTATTTTTTTCAGTTGCTTTTTGGCTTCCAGGCCGATGATGGTCTGATGCAGCATGACATGGTTCAGCACACTTCCCAGGGAATACCGGGTTTTGCCGCTCGTGTCGCTGACCGCCGCCTCGATGGCTTCGCTGATTGCAATCCCCAAGCTTCCCGGCGTGTCGGGATCTTTCGCCAGCGCGTCCCGGCCTGCCCGGGTTTCCATGCTGGGGCTGGCCACGCATTTTCCGCCCCAGGTTTCCATCATGGCCTTACGATACGGTTTCTGATCAAAACTGACGCGGACCATGTACACCTTGCATTCCAGGCCGAACTGACAGCAGGCAAACGACAGGGCGCTGCCCCATTGGCCGGCGCCGGTTTCCGTTGTCATCTTTTTGATGCCGAAAATTTTGTTGTAATAGGCCTGAGGAACGGCGGTATTGGGTTTATGGCTTCCGGGCGGACTGACGCTTTCATTTTTGAAATATATCCGCGCCGGGGTGTCCAGGGCTTTTTCCAGAGAGAGCGCTCGTACCAGGGGGGAAGGCCGCCAGATGCGGTAAACATCCAGTACCGGCTCAGGAATATCGATCCACCGGTCCGTGCTGACCTCCTGCTCTATCAGGTTCATGGGGAAAACCGGCGCCAGCGCTTCAGGCCCAATCGGTTTTCCATCCGGACCCAGCGGGGGGTTCATTTTGATGTCCGCAAGAATATTGTACCATTGGCGCGGCATTTCATCTTCGGTTAATAATATCTTTCTGTCGTTCATGAATACTCCTTTGACCTATGTCAGGCTTCAGATGATTTTATGGGCGAATCAAGGTTCTTCTGGGCCGTTTCATTGCAGGGATACCGGGTTCCGACGGCTGATCTTTGGAACCGTCGCCATTCTGCGGGTAAAATTCGGGTTTGGGTTCAACGGAAAAACTTGGCGTTGTTTCATTTTCCCCTTCAAGCTCGGAATCCTGCCCGGACAGGTCGGGCTCAGGCGCATCCGGAATGTATGCGCAGTCCACGCGAATCGGAATGGACAGGTTCTCCTTTTCCATTGCCAGTCGAATACTATCCAGGATGCCGTTTACGAAAGCGCCGGATTCTTCGGTGCCGAATTTTTTTCCCAGATCGATGGCCTCATTGATGGATACCTTGGAGGGAATGTCCTGACAACACAGCATCTCAAACACAGCCACCCGCAAAACATTGCGATCGACTCCGGACATCCGGCTGATCTTCCAGTGACTCGAAAATCGCTCGATGAGCGCATCGATTTCAGCTCTGGCCGTTGAAACGCCGCGGACAAGATGCAGAAAAAAAGGACGAGTCTGAGCGGATGGCAAAAAATTATCGCAGAAAAGGGATAATTTCTCTTCTGCGAAACGGTCATTCATATCCATAAAAAAAAGAGCCTGGATGGCAAGCTCCCGCGATTTGCGTCGATTTCCCATAGATTATGCCTGGTCGATGTTCTGGATCAAATTCGCCATTTCGATGGCGGCAACCGCTGCATGCCACCCTTTGTTTCCAGCCTTGGTTCCGGCGCGCTCGATGGCCTGTTCGATGGTGTCGGTTGTGACAATCCCAAAAATTACCGGGATTTCAAACTCGAGGCTGACCATGGCAATGCCTTTGGTAACTTCCGCACTCACATACTCAAAATGAGGCGTTGCACCGCGAATGACGGCACCCAGACAGATGATAGCATGATATTTGCCTTTTTTCGCCATTTTTTTGGCGATAAGCGGGATTTCAAAAGCACCCGGCACTTTGATGATGTCGATATTTTCGGTTGCAGCGCCTGAACGGACAAGTGCATCAACAGCCCCTCCCACCAGTCTGTCGGTGATGAAATCATTGAAACGGCTGACCACGAGGGCGAATTTTTTACCTTCGGCAAGCAGATTGGCCTCGATCATGTTGGGCATGAAATAAATCCTCCTTAAGGGGTTTCGTCGATATGCAGCAGATGTCCCATTTTGTGTTTTTTGCATTCCAGATAGCACCGGTTGAACTCATTGGGTTCAATTTCAATGGGAATCTGCTCGATAATACTCAGGCCATATCCGTCCAGTCCGATCATTTTTTTAGGATTATTGGTGAGAAGTCTCATTTTTTTGACACCAAGATCCACCAGCACCTGGGCGCCGATGCCGTAATTACGCATATCTGCCTGAAATCCGAGTTCAAGGTTGGCATCCACCGTATCCATCCCTTGGTCCTGGAGTACATACGCCTTCAGCTTATTGACCAGACCGATGCCGCGGCCTTCCTGCCGCATATAGAGCAGAATCCCCGATCCCTCCCTGTCCATCATTTCCATGGCCTTGTGCAGTTGATCACCGCAGTCGCACCGCATGGAACCGAATACATCACCGGTCAGGCATTCGGAGTGAACCCGAACCAGAATCGGCTGATTGGCAAAGATCTCTCCTTTGACCAGTGCGACGTGCATCAGATCATCGACGTCGTTTTCGTATACGATCACTTTGAATTCGCCGGCAAAGGCTGTGGGAATGGTAGCTTCCGCAGACCGGCGGACAAAGGATTCCATCCGCATCCGGTATTCGATCAGATCGGCGATGGTACAGATGCCGATGCCGTGTTCTTCACTGAAAATTTCAAGGGATGGCATTCTGGCCATAGAGCCGTCATCATTCATGATTTCACAGATGACGCCTGCCGGCTTCAGTCCGGCCAATCTGGCCAGATCGACAGAGCCTTCCGTCTGACCGGCCCGCACCATCACTCCGCCTTTTCTGGCCCTCAGCGGGAAAATATGACCTGGCCGCACCAGGTCGCTGGGTTTAGTGTCGTCGGCAATGGCGGTCAGGATCGTGGTGGCGCGATCCGCTGCCGAGATGCCGGTGGTAACCCCCCGCCGGGCTTCGATGGACACGGTGAATCCTGTATTGAACGGAGAGGTGTTGTCCTTGACCATCATCGGCAGATTCAGGCTGTCCAGCTTTTCGCCGGTCATGGACAGGCATACCAGCCCCCGACCGTATCTGGCCATAAAATTGATGATCTCCGGAGTGACCTTTTCCGCTGCAATGGTCAAATCGCCTTCATTTTCGCGATCTTCATCATCCACCAGAATCACCATTTTTCCGGCTTTTATATCTCCAATCGCTTGTTCTATGGATATCAATGGCATGTAATAAAAAGTTTCTCCTTAATTGACTAAAATTATATTTAAAAATGGATGGATAAATGGCCTGACCGAAACGATGATCAGTGCCCAAATTATATGAATCCGGATTTTGTCAGAAATTGCATATCCAGACCAGACGTGGTTTCCGGTGTCTTGGGGTGATGATGGGGCGACAAAAATTGCTCCACGTATTTTCCGATCATATCGGTTTCAATGTTTACGGGAGCGCCGGCCGTCTTGAACCCGATGGTGGTCAGCTTTGCAGTGTGGGGAATGATACTGACTTCAAAATATCCTTCTGAACACTGATTGATGGTCAGGCTGATGCCGTCCACGGCAACGGAGCCTTTTTGAATCATGTAGCGCGAAAGCGATTCTGGAACCTTGATGGTGATGATAACGGCATTGCCGGCGGATTTTTTCCGATCGATGGTGCCCATGCCGTCGATGTGGCCGGAAACCAGATGGCCGTCCAATCGGTCGGAAAGCCGGAGCGCCCGTTCCAGGTTGACCCTCTCGCCGACAACTGCTTTTCCAAAAGTCGTCCGGCTTAAGGTTTCCGGAGAGACATCGGCCACAAATCGGCGAGTTCCCAGTTCCACTGCGGTCAGGCAGGCGCCGTTGACGGCGATGCTGTCGCCAATCCGACTCTGCTGAATGTCAAAATTACTGGTAACGGTCAGGCGACTGCCTTTTCCCGTGGTTTGAATGGCGGTGATGGTTCCCAGTCCTTCGATAATTCCAGTAAACATATTCAATCCCATCAAATTTTATTTCAGGTATCCTTCGATGAGGATGTCCGGGTCGAAATGCCGGACCGACATCGAATTGACCGGAATGCAGTCTTTCATGAATTCAGGGCCAGGCCCTTGGCAGATCGGTACGCCGTCATCCCCTCCTGAAATTTTCGGAGCGAAAAAAAAGAGAACCTTGTCAACGATACCGGCGGCCAGTGCTCCGGCTATCACCCGACTGCCGCCTTCAATGAAAAGGCTTATCACCCCCATATTTCCCAAGATACCCATCAGCGCATTCAGATCGATCCGCCCGTCTTTCAGGGGGGACTCCAGAATCCGAACGTTTGGTTGCCGGGTCAGGGTGTTTTTTCTCCTGGAATCGATCGGCCCGGTAACGATCAGGGTTTCTGCCTCGGATTCGGAGCAAAGCACGCCGGCCGTATCCGGAAGGGTCAGTCGGGTATCCAGAATGATTCGCAGGGGATCTTTCGGCTTTCTGCCATCGGGAGAAGCCGGTATCCGGGTCGTCAGCCTGGGATTGTCTGCTTTGACGGTTCCCCCCCCAACCAGAATGGCGTCATATTCATGCCTGAGACTGTGAACATAAGTCCGGGAAGTTTCCCCCGTTATCCATCTGGAGTCTCCGGTACGTGTCGCCAGCCTGCCGTCGAGGGTGGCCGCACATTTCAGGACGACAAACGGTCTGCGGGTGGTAATGAACTTGATGAACGATTCATTCAGCCGTTTTGCCTGTTCTTCACACACGCCTGTCGTAATTTGAACGCCCCGAGAAGCCAGAAAGGAATTGCCGCCGCCTTCGACCCGTGGGTTGGGATCAGTCATGGCGACCACCACATGGGCGATTCCCGCTTCCAGAATTTTTTGCGTACAAGGAGGTGTTCGTCCGAAATGATTGCAGGGTTCCAGGGTGACAAACAGCGTCGCCCCCCTGGCGGCCGGACCGGCGTCATCGATGGCATGGACTTCAGCGTGGGGTCCACCGACCGACCGGTGATATCCCTTTCCAATGATCCGTCCGTCTGAATCCACGACAACGGCCCCAACCATCGGGTTGGGAGAAGTGTAGCCCGCCCCTTTTGCAGCCAGATCGAGGGCCATCTGCATGTAAACGCCCGGGTCCTTCACGATCGGTTACTCTCCAGCATCAGTTTCAGTTCCTGAACAAAATCGTTCACATCTTTAAATTCCCGGTAGACAGAGGCAAACCGCACATAGGCGATTTCATCCAGTTCGTGCAGCCGATTCATGACCCGTTCTCCCACGACAGCGGATGAAATTTCCTTCTTTCCGGTTTCCCGAAGCTCCTGTTCCAGTTCGTCGAGGAAATCCTCGATACTGTTCATGCTGACATTGCGTTTTTCACAGGCTTTGGTAATGCCGCTGCGAATTTTATCCCTGTTGAATTCTTCCCGCCGGCCGTCTTTTTTGATGATCATCAAGGGAATTTCTTCAATCCGCTCATAGGTTGTAAAGCGACGGTTGCATGCCAGACATTCCCTGCGCCGGCGAATGACGTGCCCTTCCTTGCTCAACCTGGAGTCGATGACTTTATTTTCCATATCTGCGCAAAACGGACATTTCATCGGGCAAATTCCCTCAAATTGTCTGAATGACCTCAACGCCTGCTTCTCTGAGCATCGACAGCGACAGCTCGTCAGCATAGCCTTCCTGGTAGAATATTCGACAGATCCCGGCATTGATGATCATCTTGGTGCAAATGACACAGGGAAGATTGGTACAATACAGAATGGCGTTTTTTATGGAGAAACCATGGCAGGCGGCCTGAATGATGGCATTTTGTTCCGCATGTATCCCCCGACATAGTTCATGTCTCTGGCCGGACGCCACATTGAGCTGTTCCCGGAGGCACCCGATATCCAGGCAATGCGCCAGGCCTGAAGGCGCTCCATTGTAACCTGTTGCAAGAATCCGTTTGTCCTTGACGATGACGGCTCCAACGGACCGTCGTAGACAGGTGGAACGACTGGCGACCAGCAGGGCGATATCCATGAAATAGGTTTCCCATGAAGGTCTGCCGCCGCTTTTTTTTTCTGCTGCATCTATCTGCGGATTCCGGTTTGCCGGTTCCTCCATTGTCGTCAATCCTGATAAATCGGAAACGCCCGGCAAAGTTCATGAACTTTTTTTCGGGTCTGTGAGATGATGGTTTCGTCTAATGGATTTTTCAGCACAGAAACGATCATGTTGGCGATCAGCGCCATTTCCGACGCCTTCATCCCCCGGGTGGTCACGGTTGGGGTTCCGATGCGGATGCCGCTGGTGATCTGCGGACTGCGGGTCTCAAATGGAATCGAATTTTTGTTGACCGTAATCCCGGATCGGCCCAGGGCCATTTCAGCATCTTTGCCGGTGATGTTTACATTGGTGAGATCCACCAGCATCATATGGTTGTCGGTGCCGTTCGACACCAGATCGACGCCCTGCTCCATGAGGCAGGCGGCAAGTGTAGCGGCATTGCCCACGACCTGCTGCTGGTAGGTTTTGAATTCATCCATCAGCGCCAGCTTGAAGGCGACGGCTTTGGCGGCGATGACATGCATGAGCGGGCCCCCCTGAATGCCGGGAAAAACCTGCCGGTTCAGTTTGTCGCTGCAGGGTGTGGCCGATATGATCAAACCACCGCGAGGGCCCCTGAGTGTTTTATGGGTCGTTGAGGTAACAACATCGGCATGCGGTACCGGTGAAGGATGCAGCCCTGCAGCCACAAGACCCGCAATATGCGCCATATCCACCATGAAATAGGCGCCCACAGATCTGGCGATTCGGGCGAATGCTTCGAAATCAATGATTCTGGCATAGGCGCTGGCGCCAGCGACAATCAGATTCGGCTTGACTTTATGGGCAATTTCTTCAACCGCGTTGTAGTCTATACATCCCGTCCGGGGATCGACGCCGTAGTGGGCGGTTTTATAAAGTCTGCCGGAAAAACTGACCGGGCTGCCGTGCGTCAGATGTCCGCCATGGGAAAGGTTCATTCCGAGAATGGTATCTCCGGGGTTCAGAAATGCAAAATAGACGGCCATGTTGGCCTGTGATCCCGAGTGGGGCTGAACATTGGCATATGTGGATTGGAACAGCAAGTTGGCTCTTTCAATGGCCAGGCTTTCCGCCATATCGACCCATTCGCAACCGCCGTAATACCGTTTATTTGGATATCCTTCGGCATATTTGTTGGTCAGCACGCTGCCCTGGGCATCCATAACAGCCTGACCGGCGATATTTTCCGAAGCAATCAGCTCCAGCGTGTTCTCTTGTCTTTCATACTCACTGGCAATCACCCTGGCGATATCCGGGTCAATGCGTTCGATGGTGGATAAAATCAACGTGGTACCTCTGAACGGGTTATGGGTTATTGGCGGCGGATGCGGCAGCAAGGCATCCCATGTTCTCGAATTTGGCGAGCCTCCGCTGGTGCCGTCCACCTTCAAACGGCGTTTCCATCCACGCGGAAACAATTTCTCTTGCCAGCACGTCCCCGATGACTCGCCCGCCCAACACCAGGACGTTGGCGTTGTTGTGGCGCCGGCTCATGATGGCGGAGAACAGGTCGTTACACAAGGCGGCGCGGACATGCCGAAATTTATTGGCCACCATGGACATACCGAGTCCGGTGCCGCAGAGCAGAATCCCGCGGGAATATTCTCCGGTGGAAACCGCACCGGCCACCAGATATCCAAAATCGGGATAATCGACCGACTCGGCGCTGTACGCCCCCACATCGTGAATTTCAACGCCTTTCTGTTTGATAAACGCTTTGATGTTTTCCTTCAGATCATAGGCTGCATGATCACAGCCCAGGATAATCGGTGCGCCGCTGTCATCCATCGTTGTTTTCCTGAAAAAAATGTGAAATTAACCGCCTTACCGGATTAATTATTGAAATATTCCAAAATCCATTTACAATAAATAATATAAAAACACGAGAAAAACAATAATATCTCTTTCATGTCATCCGATCCGACACGGTCGCGGTGCTGCAGCAGACGTCTCCCTCCGGCAAGGACCGGGTTTGGATCAACCAGGAAAATATGGCCAGAAGAAGTGGAAAATCGGTAAGTTTCGATGCGATGATCAAATTTTTCATGATCCGCTTTGAAATACCCACCCGGCAGGATATTCAAAAAATTGTGAGCCGACTGGATCAACTGGAAAAAACCATCAAAAAGACTGCTGTCAGCGGAAAATCCAAAAAGTCCGGCAGTCCCAAAACCAGCGGCGGCAGCACCCGCAATTCCGAACGCGACCCGGCGTCGAACGCTTCAGAAATCATCCTGAAAGCCATCCAGGAATCCGTAGACGGCTTGGACTATGCCGGAATATCTGAAATCACGCATTTCGATGAAAAAAAAATCCGCAATATCCTGCATCGGCTTCATAAAACCGGTAAAATCCAGCGCAAGCGAAGGGGCCTGTATGTCGCCGATTGATCAGTCCAGCTCTTCAGAGAGCAGAATGGCTTCCGCAACACTGCGCATGGATTTTCGGGTGGTCATGCTCCGTTTCTGAATCCAGCGATAGGCCTGTTCCCCGGTTTTTCCCCTTCGCAACATCAGAATCTCTTTGGCCCGTTCAACAAGTTTTCGTGTTTCCAGTTCCTCCTGAATCACGCGGGTTTTCACCATCAATTCGGTGTTGACAATGGCCACCGCCGCCTGATTGGCGACTGTCTGAATCAGATTGACCTCTGTTTCGGAAAATGCATGCGGTTCTGCCGTAAAACAATTGAGAACGCCAATGACTTTCTCATTTTTGACTTGAAGCGGAACACTGACCATGGATACCAGGCCCAAACGTCTGGCCATATCTTTTTCTTTGAAATGCGGCTCATCGAGGACATTCGGAACGATCACCGGCTTTTTCTGCGCAGCCACATATCCCACGATGCCTTCGTTCATGCTCAGAGATCGATCCTTGAGATAATCCGGATCGATAGCCTGGGTGGCTGTCAGCCGGATTTTCAGCGGATCGGCGTCTTCATCGATCAGCCACAATGAACAGATTTCCACACCGGTGACCTTGGCGGTTACCATGACGATCAGTTTCAGAATGTCTTCCTGATAAAGATCCGAGGTAATGGCCCGGCTGATATCCATAATTCCCTTGATGTACTTGTCGTAGGTCTGCGGCGCCAATGTTTCCATAATCTGTTGCTATCCAGTAAAAAATGGTTTATATTTGGAACATATAAGAATCTTAACTACCACAAATACGTTCAGAAAATCCAGAGCTATTGCCGTTTAGTAGAATTCCTCGGGGTTCGGAATCAACAGGAAATTCCAGCATCTGTTCATCTACAAAGAAATCCCCTGATTTGTC
The DNA here is from genome assembly GCA_903953895.1 of uncultured Desulfobacteraceae bacterium. Classification (GTDB taxonomy): domain Bacteria; phylum Desulfobacterota; class Desulfobacteria; order Desulfobacterales; family Desulfatirhabdiaceae; genus RAAP-1. Next base: position 58,865 of record CAJBLH010000022.1, read on the forward strand.
AATATTTAGCATGATAATTATTTGATATTTTTCCATTTTTGTTTGCCATAGAACGGCTGTTGAGGTTCACAAGATGCACAGCATTTATACAGATGAAATTAACCGGCGCAGAACCTTTGGGATTATCAGCCATCCCGATGCCGGAAAAACCACGTTAACCGAAAAATTGCTTCTGTTCGGCGGCGCCATTCAACTGGCCGGAGCCGTCAAGGCCAGAAAAGCCGCTCGGCATGCCACCAGCGACTGGATGTCTGTTGAAAAAGAGCGGGGAATTTCCGTTACCACCTCGGTGATGAAATTCAATTACCGGGATTATGAAATCAACCTGCTCGACACGCCCGGGCATCAGGATTTTTCCGAAGATACCTACCGCGTACTCACGGCTGTGGACAGCGCGCTCATGGTCATCGACAGCGCCAAAGGCGTCGAGCCCCAAACGGAGAAGCTGATGGCAGTCTGCCGCATGCGCAATACGCCCATCATCACCTTTATCAACAAGATGGACAGGGAAGGTATGGCCCCCCTGGATATTCTGGAAGATATCGAAAACCGCCTTCAAATAGAATGCTCGCCGCTTTCCTGGCCCGTGGGTTCCGGAAAACGATTCAAGGGCGTTTATAACCTTTACCACAAATCGCTTCATCTGTTTACACCGGGAAGGGAAATCCGCCAGCAGGACGGCATCGTTATCGAAGACATACTAGACCCCCGACTGGATGTACTGCTCGGAGAACAAGCCAAAGAGCTGCGAGAAGACATCGACCTTCTGATGGGCGCCGCCAATCCCTTTGATCCGGTTGAATATCTCAAGGGAAACCAGAGTCCGGTTTTTTTCGGCAGCGCCGTCAATAATTTCGGGGTACAGGAACTGCTGGAATCTTTTGTTGAAATGGCGCCCGGCCCCCGGTCCAGACAGACCACAACCCGGGAAGTTCATCCGGATGAATCCGATTTTTCAGGTTTTGTATTTAAAATCCAGGCCAACATGGACCCGGCTCACCGGGATCGGATCGCTTTTTTAAGAATCTGTTCAGGAAAGTTCACCCGAGGGATGAAGGTTCTTCACCACCGAATCGGAAAAGAACTGTCCCTGTCCAATGCCACCATCTTCATGGCTCAGGACAGAGCTCATGTCGAAGAAGCCTACCCCGGAGACATCATCGGCATTCACAACCATGGCACCATCAAGGTCGGTGATACGTTTACAATCAAAGAACCGTTGAAATTCACCGGTATTCCCAACTTCGCTCCGGAACATTTCCGAAGGGTGCGCCTTAAAAATCCTCTCAAAACCAAGCAACTGAGCAAAGGGCTTTACCAACTGGCCGAAGAAGGCGCAGTTCAGGTGTTTCGTCCGAAACTGGACAACAGCTTCATTTTGGGTGCTGTCGGCGTGCTTCAGTTTGATGTGACCATGGCCCGGTTGAAGGATGAATACGGGGTCGATGCCGTGTATGAGTCCGTCGATTACGCCACCGCCCGCTGGATTTACTGCCCGGACAAAAATCGATTGGCTGTTTTTGAAAAAGAAAACCAGGCCCGGCTTGCCGGCGACGCTGAAGGTCATCTGGCATACCTGGCCAGGAGCGAATGGAGCCTTGGTTACGAGATGGAGCAATGGCCGGATATCGAATTTCTCAAGACCCGGGAGCATGGCCAGTGACTTCCGGCGCTTGTTCCTTTATATAAAATGCCTCGATAAAGTTCTGAAGATATGCCGCATACTGATCGACGGAGATGTTTCTTCTGGCGTGTTTGCTGCGCTTTAGATACCAATCTTGAAGCATGGCCTTGATGATGCCCGCCCCCACCTGCGGGTCATGCGGATAAAATATGCCTTCCCGCTGACCCTGAACAAGAACATCTCCGATCATTTTTTCAGTTGTCAGGTCGCTGGCCACGGCCTTTTCCTTTTCCGTCCGAGACAGGTTTTTGGCTTCCATAAAGGAAAAATAAAACCACGGCTGCATGGCCTCGCTCAAATAGAGATGGGTGAGAATAGCCGTGCGTAATTTTGCAAAGGGATGGCTTTCCTCGGCAATGCATTCTTCCAGTATGCGGGCAAAAAAACTGCGATGCTGCTCCTGAAGGGTTTTCAGGAGGTCTTCCTTGCTGGCGAAATAGGTGTACAGTGAGCCCATGCTCATGCCGGTTTCACGGCTCAGATCCCGCATGGTCATAGCCTGAAAGCCTTTTTTATTGGCGATCTTGAGGGTGGCGCCGTAGATGATATCCAGATTCTTTACAGCCGTGGCTTCTTTTTTGATGTGAATGGTTTTTCGATTTTCGAGATAGGTTTTTCGACTGATATCCTGCCTGGATAGATCGTATTTTTTTTGAAATTCCACAAACGTCATTCACCATCTCCCGGATAGATGAAAACATGAAAAAGGGCTGGAAGAAATCGCTGCAATTTCGCCTACCGATAGGTCAGCAGAGAAGGTTCTCTTTTCAATAATAGATGATAGATATCATTGAATCCTGCCAGGAAAATTCCCCGGGAGTTGAAATAAAATCGACTGACGGAAGCATTCATGACCTGCCATGCCCGGTGCGATCCGCACGACAATTGAAACCGGCGTTTGTCGGTCTGCGTTCGATAGGTGGTCATCCATTTACTTGTCTTCCAGAAGTTTTTCCACATCCGCCACTGTTCCCACCGCCAGCCGTTCGGAAATAAGAACCTTCGCACAGGCAGGACACATGGGAAGACCGATGGTTACATTGGTGCCCAAATCTCTCGGGTTTTCTCTGTTCTGAATGATTCTCCATTGCGGCATGGTCTCCTTTTCCCAGATTTTTTATCGGGCGGGATCACATGTGCCCCTCATGCTTTCTATCTCAGAACACCTGCATAAATCAAGACAAAACGGGGATCAGCCTGAGGGCAGGCTTCAAACCTGCCCCCTACCTCGCCCCACCATGCACGTCTGCGCTGAGACGTCCCATTTTCCTGCATGCCACTTTTTCTTGACGGTTTCTCTCCCTTGTTGCAATGAAATAACACGAAAATCTCCACGATATCCAACTCAAAAACGTTGTTTTGCGAAATAAACGACATTGCAAATTGTCGGTCAACCATGATACTGTTTTATCAAGCTTTATAAGTGTTTCCATGCCATTTTTTGCTGTTTATCTTTTTATCCATATCCATCCCCTGCTGGGCGAAACTCTCTGCTCATCACCCCTGCTGGGCGGGGAGCTTGTTGGCCGAAGCAAAGATCTAATGGTCCATGAACAGATAGCAACGCCAGAAATCGAGCGCATTTATTTGCTTTTGGATCAAGGAGAACGTGTTGATAAAAACGTGTGTTGCCATTATCCGCTATGAAAAACCCCTGGAATCTGTTCGAAAAGTTATTGAACTTTGTTCCGGCCTGGATCACCTGCCCCGGTTCGCAAATGTATTCATCAAGCCCAACATCGCCTTCTGTACCCGATCCGTTCAGATTCCAAAATGGGGTGTCGTAACCACATTCCGTGTGGTGGATGACATGGTGGGCGCTTCGGCGCTGGGGCATTCAGGAAGCCCGGCCGCTTTTTGCACTGCACTCATCGAAAAGGAAGCATCTAAATGTCGATGGCAAATCAAGTCTTCATATTGATTGTCGAGTCAATGGTCGTTTATTTTCTTGTCCTTTCGGCGCATTCATTGCGCCATAGGTTCGGACCTGTGCATTTTTATGCATTGATCGGCGGCATCACGGCGATCATGTCCTGGGTAACCGATGCCGGTGTCGCCATTCGGCTGGGTGGAATCACTTTCGTTATCGGCTCTACGGTATTTTACACGTCGCTGCTGCTGGGTGTTTTTGTCGTTTATGTATTTGACGGACCGCATGCCACACGAATCGCCATATCCACGGTCGTCGGCGTTTCCGCCATGGTACCCGTCATCGCGGCAGTCCTTCACATGCAGACGGACCTGATCGGCAGTGCCAGAATTTCCTATATTCCGTTGCCAAGTCTGAGAATCAATATCGCCTCTGTTGTTACAACGCTGATCGATCTGGTTTTTCTGGCCATGGCCTGGGAATATCTTGGGAAACCGGATCTGAATCTGAAATTATGGCTCCGGGCCTTTTTGACCCTGCTAGGTGTAATGTGGCTGGATGTCCTTCTTTTTGCAACCGGCGCATTTGCCGGAACACCCGGGTATCTCGATATCATGAAAGGCACGATCATCAGCCGGTTGATTGTATCTATTTTTGCCTTGCCTTTCTTGTACGCTTACTTGTACTGGCAAAGCAGGAAAATCGGGATTAAAATTGAAAACCGACCGGTTCTGGCTATTTTGAAACAGGTGGCCGAAATCAAAATTGAACTTTCCCAGGCACAGGAAGACATCGAAAGACGGAAATCAGCAGAAAAAGAACGAGACAAGGTAATAGAGGAACTCAAGAAAGTGCTTTCGGAAGTCAAAACATTGCGGGGGTTTCTGCCGATCTGCTGTATCTGCAAAAATATTCGAGACGATCAGGGGTACTGGAACCAGATAGAATCGTATATCCGGGATCGATCGGAGGCGGAATTCAGTCATGGAATCTGCCCGAATTGCGCCAAAAAGCATTATCCCGATTTAATTATTCACGATTCGTGATGATGCGTGTGTTTTGTGGATAAAAAAAACGAATTTTATGCTAAGGAGAAAGAGCTGTGGAATCTTTCAGCAGAGCGCACAAAGGAAGGCTTGCCATTCGGGCGTTCAAAGTTATTGCCGACGCCATGATCATCCGTGGAAACTACAAACCCTCCGGCGTATCCGGTCAAACGTTGGAAGCGGCGCTTCGGGATCTCAGCCCGGAAATCTACGGCACCATGAATGATTCCCGCAGCATTGAAATCAAGGGTCTGGAATATATTCTGGACCGCCTCCCTCGGGGAATCGAAGACTGCACCCGGATTGTTCTGACAGCTCATGAGGCCTTCGAACACACCTCCTTTGAAAGAATTCAGCCCAACAAACGCCGCCGGCTGTCCTATCGGGTCAGCGACCATGAAATGTGTTTTGTCATCACCACCGGCCTCAGCGAAATTTATGATGTACTGACCCATATCACTTTTCTGAACATTGAGGCGGGCAAAATTTTCCACCAGATGAAGGAATCCGGCGGCGAATACACCAGCGGCTGGAAAGAGCTTGAACGCATTGTTTCCCGCGAAGACTCACTCACCGACGTACAACTGGATCAGGCTATCTGGAATCTGAGCATTTTCCTGGGAAGAACCTATCAAGAGACCCGAGACACTTACACGTATCTGGACGAAAATCGCAAGACCTGCGGATGCAACAACAGTCTGTTTCAGATCATCTACCGCCTGGGAAAACGCGTTGAACGGGAGCGCGCCTGCCGGGATGATGAACTTTTGATTTATTTCACCCCGGCGCTTCAAAGCATGATCGGCCACCACCGCTACGGGCCCGAATGGGCTTCCAGCATCAAGAGCAGACTCTGTGAAAATGGGCTGCAGAACCGGCCCCTGCACATTATCAGCGCCAACATGCACAGTGTGGTCAATTTGCTCTATGCCTATGCCGCTGTTTGCGGCAGCAGCCGGGAAAAGCCCGAAGGTGATCTTTACCGGTTTCTGCAGGCCTGTCGGGACAAAGGTGATATGATCCGGACGCTGGCGGAGGAAAACGGATTTCACGATGTGCCGGATACTTCGGGAATGCTGATTCATGCGCAGATCATCGATATGGCTGCACTTGATCAGATCATGTTTCATCCGGAACTTCATCTGGAGCGCCAGAACCTGAAAAATATCCAGCCTGTGCTTCTGGTCATCGATTATGCTTTCGGCACGCAGGCCTATGAAGTCATGGACGAACTCCTGTCTCAGTTTCAACAGCAGCCAGGCATTCAGGTCGGCTCTGTTTCCATTATGGGAAAGGCCGGCATTCTTCCGGGCGCTAAAGGCGATATCATGTTGCCTACCGCTCATGTGATGGAAGGAACCCCCCATAACTATCTGGTGCAGAACGATCTGGTAAAAACGGATTTTGATGATTCCGTTGATGTCTATGTCGGGCCCATCGTCACAGTGCTGGGCACATCCCTTCAGAACCGGGATGTTCTGGAGAAATTTCAGGCCAGCAGTTGGAAGGCGATCGGGCTCGAAATGGAGGGCGGACACTACCAGCGGGCCGTCAGCGCAGCCATTATCCGGGGTCATATCTCACCCGATATTAAACTTCGATATGCCTATTACGCATCTGACAATCCCCTGATCAGCGGCCAGACCCTGGCGTCGGGCAGCATGGGAGACGAAGGCATCAGGCCAACCTACATGATCACCAAGGTAATCATCGAGAAGATCGTCAATTATTCACATTCCCTATAACCCAAGGCTCTTGCATGAAAACTTTCCAAGATTCCGATTCAATTTTCAGCATCCTTCAAACAGGCATAAAAGTTGTTTACAAGTTCAGTCGAATATTTTTTTGGCAAGTCTATCGCGGCTACCAAAGTGCATCTTTTTTATCTGGAAACCGGTTTCACAAAGAAAGGAAAATACATGTCCGACACGATCGATGACAAGACATGTGATGTCTTTAAAAGTAGGAATCGCCTGTTGCGTAAAGTTGTATTTCCCGGAAAATATATTCAAGGTTCCGGCGCACTCGACGAATTGCCGATCCTGATCAAACTCTTTGGCAGGCAGGGATTGATCTTGGCTTCGCCCACAGCGCACAAGAAAATCCTTCCCGATAGCGGTATAGATTTACAAGCGGACGCTTTGTCCATTGAGCGATTTGCCGGAGAGTGTTGTGAAAAAGAATTGACGCGACTGGCTGCAATCATCCAAGAGAAAAACGTGGATGTTCTTGTGGGCATGGGTGGCGGAAAAACAATCGACACGGCGAAAATCGCTGCAGACCGCGCAAATATTCCTGTCCTTGTCGTTCCCACCATCGCCTCCACCGACGCTCCCTGCAGCGGATGCGCCGTGCTGTATTCCGAACAGGGTGTTTTTGAATCGGTGTATTACCAAAAATCGAATCCGGCGGTCGTTCTGGTAGATACGGAAGTTATCGCCAAGGCTCCCATCCGTTTTCTTGTGGCGGGCATGGGTGATGCGCTGGCGACATGGTTCGAAGCTGAGTCTTGCTGTGATACACAGTCCGAAAACGCATGTGGCGGACTCAGCACGCTTACCGGACTTAACCTCGCGAAGCTCTGTTATGATACACTGCTCCAATATGGCATGTCCGCCAAGATCGCAGCCGAGCGGCATATCATTACACCGGCTCTGGAACATATTGTGGAGGCGAATATCTTGCTAAGCGGCATCGGCTTTGAAAGCGGCGGCTTGGCAAGCGCTCATTCCATTCACAACGGACTCACTGTACTGGAAGAAACACATGCGTATTTCCATGGCGAAAAAGTGGCTTTTGGCGTTTTGGCCGGGCTTCAACTCACCGATGCCACGCCGGATGAATCGGACGTCGTTTTCTCGTTTTGCGAAGAAGTCGGTCTGCCCACCACACTTGCAGACATTGGTCTTCGGAATATCGACCACAACAGACTAATGCCCGTCGCGGAAAAAGCCTGCGCCCAGGGTGAATCCATTCATCACGAAGCGGGCAAGATAACGCCGGAAAAAATTCTTCATGCCATACTGGCGGCCAACGCCATTGGAGAATACCGGAAAAATAAGCCAAAGTTTTAACACCATTTCCCGCGAAATAATTCATGCGGAATTCCATCAGCACCGATCATCGTCACTTCGGCGAAAGCCGGATTTCACCTCTTGCACCTCATTATCTATCATTTTGATAGATGCGATCATGTCTGTCTCTCAATTTGATAGATAATTCAGACCGAAGACATAACGATCACAATTAAACTTATTGTTAAACGGAGGTATTTGAATGAGATCATGTGCTATTTCGCTTGTAATTGCTATGCTGTTTCTAACGGGTGCAATCCAATTTAGTGGCATAAGTTAGTCAGGGGGGTGATGCCTCCAAGTTTTTCTGTTCTTTGAAAAATAAAACGGGACTCTCCACAGGAATTTTGATATGTAGGCGTCCATGAGCAGAATCTTGGTTATTCAA
>CAJBLH010000023.1 GCA_903953895.1 uncultured Desulfobacteraceae bacterium
ATTTTGTCGAAAATTAAATGACTTGGCAGTAACTACACCGAGCGGTAAATTGCTTCAAATCGAAGTCGGCAGTTCGCCTTTCGGTTAATTTGAATGTCCAAAAAAAATGTACTTTTTCGACTCAAATTAACGAGGTCTGACCTTTTGACTTCATATCCGTATTTTGTTATGCATCAGTTGCTTTTTTCTTGCATGAGTATGCCTTATTTCAGAAAACAATACCGGTTCATACGATTCTGTCAACAAACTGATACCAAGGAGGAACGCACATGGGTAAGAAAACTGCTGTACTGGTCACGGCTCTTGTATTCCTATTTACCGGCGCAGCGCTGGCTGCCGGACCCAAATCCGGAGGCACGCTGATTTTCGGACGCGGCGGAGATAGCGTGGGGTTGGACCCCGCCTATGAAACAGACGGCAACTCGTTTATGATCTGCGACAATGTGCTTGAAGCTCTGGTGGAATATGCCGACGAAACCACCGCCATCGAACCGGGTCTGGCAGAATCCTGGAACATTGCTCCCGACGGCAAGACCTATACCTTTCACCTGCGGAAAGGGGTTAAATTCCATGACGGCACGCCGTTCAATGCCGATGCAGTCGTTTTTTCCATCGGCAGACAGATGAAAGAGCGAAATCTCAAGTTTTTCGGCAAAGGCTGGGAAATTCCTGCCCAGGAAAAAACCCCTGAATACTGGGTAACCATGGAAATGGACAGTACGATCGACAGCATCGAAGCCACCGACGACAACACTGTCGTATTCAAACTGAAAAGAGTCGAAGCCCCATTTCTGGCCAATATGGGAATGGACTTTGCCGATATCATCAGCCCGACGGCTTTTGTAAAAAACCCCAAGGAATTCATTCGAAATCCAGTGGGAACCGGGCCATTCAAATTCATCAAATGGGTCAAGGATGACCAGATTCTTCTCGAGAAAAACACCGGGTACTGGGACAAAACCGCCGGTCCCTATCTTGATAAACTTGTTTTTCGCGCGATTCCGGATAGTTCTGTCCGGTTTCTGGAACTGAAAGCCGGAAGTATTCACATCTGTCAGTTCCCGAATGCCGCCGACGTTCCGATGGCCGCCAAAGATCCCAATCTGGTGCTGATTTCCCAACCCGGCATGAATATTGGCTACTTGTCCTTCAACCACACCAAGCCGCTGTGGCAGAATCTCCATATGCGCAAAGCCATTGTTTACGCCATCAACCGGAAAGCCATCGTGGACAACATTTACCAGGGTATGGGACAGGTTGCGAAAAACCCCATCCCTCCCACCATGTGGGGATATAACGATGCGGTTCAGGACTATCCCTTTGATCCGGAAATGGCCAAAAAAGAACTGGAACAGGCCGGTTTTCCCGGCGGTGACGGGCTTCCGGAAATCACCCTGTGGTCTATGCCGGTTGCCAGGCCCTACAACCCCGAAGGATTGAAGGTGGGTGTCGCCATGATTTCTGATCTGGCCAAGGTCGGCATCAAGGCCCGAATCGTCAGTTATGACTGGGGTACCTATCTGAAACGCCAGAAGGAACAGTCCGAAGACATGGATCTCTTTCAGCTCGGGTGGACGGGCGATAACGGTGATCCGGATAATTTCCTGGCGGTTCTCTTTGATGGACTTGCATCTACATCTGTTCGAACCCAGTGGAAAAATGAGGAATATCACAAATTAATGCTGGAGGGAAAACAGACCGTCGATCAGGCCAAGCGAACAGAAATCTACAAAAAATCCCTTCAGATCATTCATGACGAAGTGGGCACGGGTGCAATCCAATTTAGTGGCATAAGTTAGTCAGGGGGGTGATGCCTCCAAGTTTTTCTGTTCTTTGAAAAATAAAACGGGACTCTCCACAGGAATTTTGATATGTAGGCGTCCATGAGCAGAATCTTGGTTATTCAA
>CAJBLH010000024.1 GCA_903953895.1 uncultured Desulfobacteraceae bacterium
ATACTCAAGAACACGCTTGTTGATGCAGGAAAAGCGCCGAGAACTGTTGAGCTTGTTTTATCTACCCTTCAGCGTATATATCAACACGCTGAGAAACTCGGAATCGTTCAAGGTAAATTAGAATATTCTGACGTTAAAAAAAGCCTTATGATTAATAATGCCAGACAGCGTTTCTTGACACGAGAGGAAGCGGATAAGCTCGTTAAAATGCTTCGTGAACGGCATAAAACATTGGGTGATATGGCTGAGTTCAGCCTGTTGACAGCGTGCAGACAAGGTGAATTGTTCAATATCACGTGGCAGGATGTTAGTCTTCAAACGAAATCGATACTCTTAAAGGATACCAAAAACAAAAGTGATAGAAATCTTTATTTGACTGATAGAGCAGTTGAAATCATCCAGAAACAACCAACAGGCAAGCCGCAGGACGCCGTTTTCCGGGATGAATTTGGGAACAAGTATCAACGGTTACCCAGAGGATGGGATACGATTTTGCGGCGTTCTGGATTTAATGAAGGCATAATTGATAATCGGCTGAAAATCGTATGGCATACATTGAGACATACGGCAGCGTCTTGGTTAGCCATTGCCGGCGTGGATTTGTTTATGATTGGGAAGGTGCTAGGCCACAAAGACTTGCGAATGACACAAAGGTATGCTCATCTATCCGAACAGTCTATCAGGGATGCCGTCAAACTGGCGATGGGAGGCCAGCCATGACTCATCCCCACTATTGGAAAGAAGGAATCCCGCACAATCGAAACATGATGCGTATGTGGCAGGCTATTAGCCCAACAATCCCTTATATGGATGACGTTATATTAGCTGAAATCATAGAAAGAACTTCTGCTAAATTCCTTTTGGCGTTTTCGGATGTATTAGATCATGCAAAGAGCCTCATCGAGAGTTCGGACGACAAAAGGGCCGGGCATACGGCTGCTTTAAAGTTTTTAGGGCTTATTTCATCACAGAAAAAACCCGAAATTCCCGAAGATGAAGTTTTCTTTCTATATCTCGTTCTGATAGGAAAAATTTTATATCATCCTGATGACCTACCGCATTTATTCCCAGATGTGTTTGAGGTCGGCGTCGAAAAAGATATTATGACTAAACAGGCGGCAATTGATTTTTTGGCTAAGAAATACGAATCAGCGAGCTATCAAAGCATGTACGATCGCTTGAAAGGCATTTTGAAAAAACTGCGATCGGGGAAATATCCCGAACTGGATATGGCGATTAAGCGTTATCGGCCTGACTTGACAAAGGTTTTGCCACCAAACTGGCCTAAAACATAAAACCTGCCATATTTTAAACCAGAGGGCGGCGTGCGAAAGCATTCTGCCCTTTTTTTTTGGCACAGGGAAAATCACTACCATCATTTTACCTTTAGAATACATCAAGTTCTAAAAGTATTATCACCACCATGATTAATTATCAACAAGGGTGGTGCAACATGAAGGCAAAAATTCGAGCAGAACTAGAGCGAGTGCTGGCAGATCGCCCGTACATCTTTCGGCAGGACAAGCAGAGACAATCGATAGACGGCTTGTCCGCCGGGGTTCTTAGTAACATGGACGCCGCCGGACTAGGCCCTGCGGAAAAAGTGATGATCGGCCGCAAAGTGGCGTACCCAACAACCGATTATATTAATTTCGTAATCGGTCGGGTCTCCGATGTAGTTAAAACCATTCGAGTGAGAATCGAAAAATGAGCCAGCCGCTGCCGGTAGAATCAATTCAAAAAGAGGTCAAACAGACCTCGTTAATTTGAGTCGAAAAAGTACATTTTTTTTGGACATTCAAATTAACCGAAAGGCGAACTGCCGACTTCGATTTGAAGCAATTTACCGCTCGGTGTAGTTACTGCCAAGTCATTTAATTTTCGACAAAAT
>CAJBLH010000025.1 GCA_903953895.1 uncultured Desulfobacteraceae bacterium
ATTGCGTTTTTTTGTGATTAAATTCTGAATATTGTTTTTTTAATATAATTCGACTCTCTTTTAGCAAAATAAACGGTCATACCCTGGGTAGCGAGATAGAGTAGCTCACAAATATGGGGTTTTCGTTCAGACACTATATAGACAAAACGCTGTTCCGCGGACTGACGATTTATCATACAAGATTGCCGATTATCATCGTCAATGATGCGGACGCCAAAAAAGCACAATCATTCACTTTATTTCATGAACTTGGCCACTTACTGAGAAAGGAAAGCACCATCGATTATTGGGAAGATTATCCCAATGATGTTGAAACATGGTGCAACGAGTTGGCAGGAAATGTGCTGATGCCTGCTGAACAGGTCATATCCGCTGTGGATAAGATTGATGATCTGGATGCTGTTAAACGCATTGCCGGGTTTTTTCAGGTGAGTCCTTATGCCTGTCTGGTGCGGTTAAGGCAGATGCGGATGATTGACCGGAACACTTACGATATTTTTGAAGCGGAGCTGAAAGATGAATACAGAATGCTGCAAAAAAAGCTGAAAGAAAGCAGCGGCGGGCCTCCCAGAAACCGCTCTCTGGAGGTACTTAACCAATATGGCCGTATTTATGCAACGGCTGTTTTTCAGGCATATCACAATCAGGAAATCGGTTTTCATAAATTGTGCCGTTTGTTTGATTTGAAGAACCCCTCCCATGTTTTGGAGTTGGAGGGGCATATATGAGCGGACAATACTGCGTGGATGCTAATATATTCCTCGCTGCCTGGTATAAAAGCTATCCCCGGCATATTTTCTCTTCTCTTTGGAAACAACTTTCAGAATGTCGAAGTGATATTATCCTGATCAAACCGATATTTGACGAGATCGAACCGATTTCACCGTCAGATAAAAAACTACCGATAGAGAAGAAAAGAGAGAAATACCCATTGCGTGTTTGGATGGAAGAAAACCGGTTTAATGCAACGGACATAAATGATGAAACTAACGCTGTTTCTTTATCCCTGGAAAAAGAATATGAAATAAGCAGCGAATCAAAAGGAGCCGGGCAGAACGATATGACTGGGAATTGTCATCGAGGGAGATGGCGGCGCATTTGAACGATAGTGCAGTAAAATGGCGACAGGTTCCGGAAAGACCGTCATCATGGCCATGATCATTGCATGGAATTTCCTGAACAAGGTCACCCATCCGACAGACGCCCGATTCAGCAGACATGCGTTGGTCATTGCCCCCGGTCTGACGGTGAAAAGCCGTTTACAGGTATTGCACCCCGCACACGAAAACATTATAAGGAACAGCGACCATTATAAGCCACTTATGTTACTGTAATTTGAAAATGATAGGAAGTCCATGCTATTCAAGATTCTGTAGGGTAGGCGAGCATCCGCAGTAGGCAATGGGGCTGCTAACCAGTCATTCAACCAGACGCAGGCTATCGCCTGCGCCGGTTAATTCGTCGTTAGCCTCAGGAGGAGATCACATGTCCATTTGGCGCGTCCAGTTACGTCCGGATTCAGATAACATTGCCCTAGTTGACGTCTGTATTCGTCAAGAAGTGGTTGGAATTGGTTGGCGTGTTCCTACAAGGCCTGCTGATCGTGATGAATATTGGTCTCTCGGAGAAAAGGAATACGGAGCCCACAGGAGTGAAGGATCGTGTCCCAACGCCCCCGCAAACAAAGAGGAATGAAGGGTTATATTGATGACTGAGCACGAAAAGCTATTGTTTCGGATACTCCGTGGCACATCCGATGCAAACATACCCTTCGATGGTATGCGGAGCCTGTTGCGGAACATGGGTTTTCAGGAACGCATCCGTGGAAGCCACCACATATTCACCAAAGAGGGCGTCGAAGAAATATTGAACCTACAACCGAAAGATGGTGGCAAGGGAAAATCGTATCAGGTCAAGCAGGTCAGACAAATAATCATAAAATACCGTCTTGGAGGTCAAGAGCAAAATGGCCAATGAATTGTGCTACGAAGTAATCATCTACTGGAGTGAAGAGGATCAGGCCTTCATTGCTGAGATCCCGGAGCTACCCGGTTGTGCCGCAGATGGAGCAACATATCAAGAGGCAATGGCGAATGCGGAAGTGGTGATCCGGGAATGGATTGACACCGCACTTGAACTCGGCCGTACCGTTCCCGAGCCCAGAGGGCGACTTATGTACGCGTAGGGTGAGTAACAGAAAAGTGGCGCCCTAACCAGGCCATACACGCGGACCCGAACCACGCCGGGTGCATTCCCGGTTCTTGCCGAGACCCCATTGGCAGCTTGGTTCGGGCCGGTGATGGCCGGTGGTTGGCTTAAAAGGGGCTTGATAAGTTACGCCATTGGTGCAATATACAAATGAGTAATAACTGGACGGAAGCGAGCGACGGCTTTGTCTATGTCGCCATTGGCGACCGCGACCTGCGTAGCGAGGCCGAGCGGCGCGGCTACAACTTCATGGACTGGAAAGTGAGCGGAACCAGGGGGCTGATCCTGTACCGGAATCTGCTGACCGATTCTTCCTACGTGCACACCATCGCGAACGTGCCATGCCTTGATCTGGCCAACCCTTCCAACATTTACACTCAGGATGCAAAGAATTTCATCGGCGATTATGCCCCTACCGGGAAAAAGGTCAGCAAGCAGGAGTTCTTCAATAACGGCGGGGGTATTATCCCGCCGGGCGCTCCATGAAGAGTGCATGGAGGGGACGTTCTTTCATCAGCGACGTCGATGATTGGATTTACGGAAAAGATGATGGGTCAGCCCTTGAAAAAGGAAAAACAGGATGATGCGGACGTAAATTCTCTTTTCAAGGGCTGACCTTTGATTGATTCCTTTTGCCAGCGCAACAGGAACAGTGAAAGGTAAAAAAAAATTAACATCGTAAAGACATGGCATTCAGCCTGCCTTTGTGTTGAGGCTGAGACCTGGCTCTGGGTGGCCAGATGACTTAAAAAAGCATCGATTTGTTCTTTTCCCATCTGGGCAGGGTGGGTTTGACTGCCATGAAACTTGATGAACCTGACGATCCAGTCGCAATATGTTTGTTCTGTCCGATAGGCGTAATGATGGTAGCGCAGGACTTGGCGAACCTGTTCCATCAGCTTCAATTTCGGATCAGGCTTGAATGTGGGCTTGTTTTCCATGCTCTTGAATATTGATGTGTAAACATGGAAAAATCAAAATAAATTTATCGATGTTTGCATGTGTAATATGCGAATAGGTGGAATATTTTGTGTGATGTATGAGTAATAACTGGAAAAATTTCTATCTATTTAAACTGTTATTCGGCTATAAGGAATCGAGCCCATGGCTACAAAAAAAGAGCTCATCACCGAGAAAACGATAGAGCTTCTTGAGGCTACACCTCTTGGCATTCAGTTTTCGGAGCTCGTAGCGCAACTGCATGTTGCATTCCCAGAAGACCCACATGGCACTATCACGGGAACAATCTGGAACCTTGATGTGCGGCAGCCTGACCTTATTTATAAGCCATTGCGTGGTCTGTTTCGTTTAACCAGATATCGAGAGACTGCTGCACCAATACAGGCCTCAGTTACGCCAACAACAGCGCAAACGTCCCAAGGATCACTGCGCGAAATCGCCTTCTACGAACCGTTCGCCGACTTTCTGGTAAACGATCTTGAGGAATGCACTAAGGCCATAGCGCTTGGTGGTAATCGCTTCGGGGGCAGGTGGGGAACGCCGGACGTATTTGGTATCGGGCTAATCCTTTTTGACGCCACGCAGCCAGAGAATCCTGCGTTTCAAATTCGAGTTCGTGCTGCTAGGCATGAGCCAGACGCCTTCTATGTTAATCAAAACGTTAAGCTCATCGCGGACCAACTTGGTCTGTAGTGGCGCCGTATAACCCATCATTCCACCGGGCGCTGCGCGATACAGCCGCGCAGCGCCGGTGACTTCTACGTTAGCCGGGAGTACCAGAGCGGTTGAATGCAAGCGCAGATCGAGGTGATAGATAAATGGCATTATTATCAAAAGGCAGACTGTCGAAGATGATGTTGGACATTTTGGTGCAACTTCCTTCTGGCACCAAAAACCTGAAAGAGAATATTACATTGC
>CAJBLH010000026.1 GCA_903953895.1 uncultured Desulfobacteraceae bacterium
ACCGACTCGGCGGACGGCCCGGGAATAGGAATCAATTGTTTTCTGGCTTTTCCCCTGAAGTTTCAACAGCCTCAGGTGACATTGATAAAGCTCGTTAAATCGATTTACTTCATTGGGATTCATGGTGTATTCTCCTTTTTTATGACATGCCCGAAATTAGGCAGGTGCGGGAGTTATACACCAATCATCAGTTTTTTTGTTTTTTTCTGCCGCGCATGCGGCTTCGTCCAACCAACCGTTCAACACAGCCATCCCTCTGTAGTGGTTGTTGTTAATTAAATTCATAAAGGATATTGTTATGCCAGTTGCAATGAATTTAACTTTGTCAGAATTTAATGCGATTCTGAGTAATATCAAAATACCTTTGGAAACACGCCTGACAATAACTTTTGAAGATGATAAATCCGGGATTGAAATACTCAGATGGAAAAAAGCGGTTGAAGCCATGGGAAAACTCAAAGGTTCAGGAAACGGGAACCTTATCAATGCACTTCTGAAAGAACGGAAAAATGACAGATTAAAATGAAAAAATATGTTTTTGATACATCTGCTCTTCTGACATATATTGAAAATGAAGAAGGGATTGAGACTGTTGAGAGTCTGCTGATGAAAGCTCTTAATGAAGAGAATAAAATATTTATCTCAACAGTTACGATGATAGAAGTGTTCTATATTTCCATGCAGGAGCAAGGCAGAACTATAGCTGAAGAACGTCTGAGTCTTATTGAAACGCTGCCGCTGATACAGGAATCTCTGATGCCGAATATCACAAAAACAATCGGAGAAATGAAAGCTGTTAAATCTATGTCTTTTGCTGACTGTTGTATAGCAGGATTGTCGAAAAGCAAAAAGTATAGTGGTCCCCAAAATCCGGACAATAGTATAAGATGGTTACCTGTGACAGAAAGGAGCAGGTAATGAGTGAAAAAATCGCAAAATATTCAGCAGTCAGTTCAAAGCCAAGGTCGCGATTGATGCGATCAGAGGGGTTAAAACGGTAAACGAAATCGCCCAGGAGTTTGGCGTACATCCGACACAAGTCGGCCATTGGAAGAAAATGTTGCAGGAACAGGCTTCCGGTATATTTGATATTGTGCGAGGATACGGATAATAAAACATTTTGAAATTCAGATACTCTGTCAGCGGCCCGTCGCAAAATGAATATGACAGTCTGCCCCGTCTGACATTTTTTCTCCGTTGTAACAATCGGCCGGCTGAGGTTGCCGGACACCCCTGAAACATTGTGGATATTAATAAATATGGAACTGAGAACAGATACAATCGGCCACTTTGAGAATCCTACAGCGGATATTATCTCTGATGCCGTTGCCTATTCAGGAGAAGGTGCGCAAGAAGGTGATATCGTAAAATTGATGACTGATGAAGAACACTTTCTATGTATTTGGGTCGGCCGGCGATCCGTCGGCCACAGGCTAATATTCAAATCTGGTCCTTGGAAGCTAGAGTGTACTGAAAAACTATCTTCCGAAATGGTCGTCGATCTAATGGTCAAATACTTACAAGATGACGTTTCGGCATTGAGTAAGATTCCGTGGACACGTCCCGTTGATCTGGTTTTTAGAGATAACATCAATAAATTGAAAAAATAGTTCCACGGGTATGGAAATTCAAGGCGTCTCATTTTCATTAAATCTTGGGCCAATCTTGCCGCTGCGGCTCAACAGGCGGGGGAAGAAGAGATACATGTCCTGGAAGAAGTTCCAAATGTTTATGAAGATATACCCCCTCCCAAAGCCTTGTTATAGAAAAAGCAGGAAATAATATTTCTGGTTACGTTCCTGATTTACCTGGTTGCATAAATGCCCATCATTTCTGTATTCTTTGGCATTATCATCAGGATGTATTATGATGAACATAATCCACCACACATCCATTTGGAATATCAGGGGAACAAGGCGATTTTAGACTTTCAGGGTAACATCCTGAAAGGTGATCTCAAATCTCGGACAGCCCTGAGACTCGTGAGGGACTGGATTGATCTGCGGATTGATGAGATTGATGAAGATTGGAAATTGGCGCAAAAAGGTGAACAAATCAAAAAAATACCTCCATTGGAATAATGAGGTGAATTATGTGGGAATTTAATGAAGTCATAGATATCAAATATCTTGGCAAATACGTCTATAGTATTAAATTTGATGACGGGGTTGAAGGAAATATCGATTTTTCAGAATATTTAACGCGAGGACCTGTCTTTCAAGCACTCAAGGACAATAAAGTTTTTTCAAAAGCGATGGTGGAAGGTGGTACCATTTCTTGGCCGAACGGAGTTGATATAGCACCGGAAACCCTATACGAGAGGCTTCGGAATGCCAACCATAAAATGCACCGGATAAACCGGTGATTTTCGTGTTAGCCGGGAGAGTATCAGAGCGGTTGAATGCAAGCGCAGATCGAGGTGATAGATAAATGGCATTATTATCAAAAGGCAGACTGTCGAAGATGATGTTGGACATTTTGGTGCAACTTCCTTCTGGCACCAAAAACCTGAAAGAGAATATTACATTGC
>CAJBLH010000027.1 GCA_903953895.1 uncultured Desulfobacteraceae bacterium
ATTTAGAAAATTGCAGCGATACTTGCACATAAAAGCAGAACGCCTATGTTCCATCGCAGCAAATATCATGCCATTAAGTTAATTTATTGAGAATTATTTTTCGAAAACTCAAGTATAAAAATAAGCAAATGATTCTGTGAGGTAATTTCAAAAATTGACGATTTACTTGGAGAAACGAATGATAAAAAAAAATTATAGCTTCTTTTTGTTTTTCTGTCTGATGATAGCTGCTACTGCGGGCTGTGATTCCACCACGAGCGTAGATTCGGACGATTTACAACTGACCATTGCAGCCAATCCAACCACATTGTCTAATGGTGAATACAGTTCGATTACCGCTACGCTGCAACAAAACGTTAGTACGACAACTACAACTGGTACTGTAACTACTTCAACAAGCCCGGTTCCTGGTTATTCTGTAACTTTTTCAACCACTCAGAACAACTCTGGAAGCACGCTAACGATTGTCAACAACATTACGGACCCTTCTGGAAATGCAACAGCCATTTATAAATCCGGTTCAGGTTCAGGAATAGACATTGTACAGGCCAATATTGAAAATGGCAAATCTGCATCCGTAGCAATTTTTGTGAATATATCTCCGACACCGACACCGACACCAACACCAACACCGACACCAACACCGACACCGACACCGACACCGACACCGACACCAACACCGACACCAACACCAACACCAACACCGACACCGACACCGACACCGACTTAATGGGCTTCTAAGGAATTGCAGGTATATATTACCATGAGCGCTATGGATGAACATATTCTAAAAACGACAAAGGAAATCGTCGTAAAATTTATTGAAACCGGACGGATTTCACCCAGCGGGTTTCCCGAATCTTTCAAGTCCATTTATCATGCCATTGACGAAACTGTAAAAGGAACAAAAGACAAAACCCGAAAAGAAGATATCCAAGATGACTGATACATCCGAAAACATTGCCGGAAACCAGGAAATCGATCTAAACTGGAAAAACCGGCGGCTTTGCATCGATGAGAGTTGTATCGGCGTTATCGGCGCCGATGGCCGTTGCAGGGTTTGTGAGCTTTTGCACCCGTGCGTTCCGGAAAGTCTGGATATTTGCTCCGGCATGAGTACTGTTGGGGAAGCACTCCACGAAAAACCTTCAGAAGATCAGGTTTCTGAGACAAAGGAGCCTGAGTGGGAAGATCGAACGCTCTGCAGAGATGAAAGCTGCATTGGCACCATCGGCACGGACGGACGATGTCGTATCTGCGGCCTCGCGGGATAAACACCTCGGAGGGATTTCCCCCCTACTGATTTCCATATCCGTTTTGGTCACCACAATCCGGACACTGCCAGGTAATGCCGTTACAGGACATCCCCCAGAAATTTTTTTCCATGCAGTTTTGGCAGATTGAAAATCCGCATCGGCACCTCCAGCAGAACGGCGGATGCCGACCGCAGCAAACACAGGGGATGTCTTTGGCCATACGGCGTTTTTCTTTATAGGAAGACAGAATATGTTGTTTATTCATCGGACTTTTTCGGCCTGTTCAGTCAGTGAGTTTCAGCCTCACCGCTGGTTGCTGGAGGATGTGGGCTGTTTTTGGATTAATTAATACAGGAGATTGATGATGTCAACCCATACCGATCCGGGAATTTCGCGGGAAAAAGCATATAAACTGCTGAAAAAACATCTGAAAAATGAAAAACTGATATCCCATTGCCTGGCTGCTGAGGCCATCATGCGGGAACTGGCGCCAAGATTCGACCAAGACCCGGAAACATGGGCCATTGCCGGACTGCTCCATGATATCGATTATGAAATCACCGACGGAGATCCTTCCCGACACGGAAGAGAAGGTGCTGAACTGCTTCTGCATCACGGGGTATCTCCGGCTATTGCCGATGCCATTGAAAAACACAATGCAGAAGGACTCGGCCTGGAGCGCACTACGGTTTTTGACCATGCACTGGCCTGTGCCGAGACCATTACCGGAATGATCGCAGCAACCGCTCTGGTGTATCCAGACAAAAAAATCGCCGGCGTCAAACCACAGTCTGTTACAAAACGCATGAAAACACCGCATTTTGCCAGATCTGTCAGCCGTGATATTATCATGGAATGTGAAACCATTGGTATTCCCCTTCCGGATTTTGTGGCCATCAGCCTCAAAGCCATGGCCGGCATCGCCGACAGCATCGGACTCTGATATCGCTTTTAAGATAATTATCAACAGTATCAGCTCCTGATATCATTTCTACAACCTTGAGACTTTCATGATTGGAAACCTGCCATGTCTGCCAAACCTGTGCTGTATCTGATCGACGCCACCGCCACCATTCACCGGGCCTATCATGCCATTCGGGGTCTTTCGACATCCACAGGTCTACCCACCAACGCTGTCTTTGGATTCACCCGGATGCTCATCAAACTCCTTCATGACTGGTCCCCTGAATACATCGCCCTGTGCTTTGACAGCAAGGAAAAAACGTTCAGACACGAAATGTACTCGGACTACAAGGCAAATCGCCCCCCCATGCCCGAAGATATGCGAGTTCAGCTCCCTTATATCCGGGAGATTGTGGAAGGATTCCGACTTCCGGTCATCGAACTGCCTGGTTTCGAGGCCGACGATCTGATCGGAACTCTGGCCGACCGAGCCGAAAAAGCCGGTTTTTCAGTGATTATGGTCACAGGAGACAAGGATTTCGTTCAACTCGTAACAGAGAATGTTTCGATTTGGGACCCGATGAAAGACAAGGTTACAAACCTGGAAACAGTCCGCCAGACAGGTCTGGAGCCCCATCAGATTATCGATATGATGGGCTTTTCAGGAGATTCCAGCGACAACATTCCCGGGGTTCCTGGGGTTGGCCCCAAAACCGCGCTGTCGTTGATTCAAACTTTTGGCGGCATGGCCCAGGTATATGAGAGAATCGATGAGGTCACTTCAAAATCTGTTCGTCAGAAACTTGTGGATCACAAGGATCAGGCGTTTCTGAGCAGATCCCTGGTGACCATTGACACCGATGTGCCACTGTCGGCGCCACTCGAAGATTACAGGATATCGCCTCCGGATACGTCGGCACTGGCGAACCTGTTCAAAACCCTGGAGTTTCGACAACTGCAACAGGAGTACCCGGTTTCTTCCGATTTAAGTCGGAAACACTATGCAGCGGTGTTCACCCAGGAAGAGCTGAATCAACTGCTTTCAAATCTGTCCGGAGCCCGGATTCTTTCCCTGGATACCGAAACCACATCCGAAGACCCCATGAAAGCAGAACTGGTCGGTTTATCATTTTCCACAATCGCAGACCACGCTTTTTACATTCCGGTCGGCCATGTTTATCCGAATGCGCCGACCCAACTGGATATCGATCTTGTTCTGAACGCCATCAAACCCATACTGGAAAATCCGGAAATCCCCAAACTCGGCCAGAACATCAAATATGATGCCATCGTCCTGGCCCGGTACGGCATTTCCCTGCACGGGATCATCTTTGACGACATGGTCGCCTCTTATCTGATCAACCCTTCGCTTCGGGCGCACAGTCTGGATCAGATTGCCATGGATCATCTCGACCACAAAACCATCACATTTCAGGAAGTCACCGGCAAAGGCGCGCACGCCGGATTTCGGACGGTTCCCATTGAATCGGCCATACCTTATGCCTGCGAGGATGCGGACATCGCCTTGATGGCAAAAGAAGTGCTGGTTGCGAAACTTGAAGCTCTGGGTCTGATGGATCTACTGGAACAGGTGGAAATCCCTCTGATCAACGTGCTGACCCGGATGGAAATGCGCGGTGTCTGTGTGGATTGCGACCGGCTAAGGCTGCTCTCCAAATCCTTCGAGAGCCAGTTGTCGGACATCGAGACCCGGATTTACACGGCAGCCGGAGAAACCTTCAACATACAGTCTCACCAGCAGCTCGGGCAGATTCTATTTGAAAAGCTTAAACTCCCGACTCAAAAAAAGACCAAGAAGAAAACGGGCTATTCAACGGATGTAGAGGTCTTGACAGATCTTGCTGTCCACCATGAACTGCCGGATCTTGTGTTGAGGCACCGCACCCTTGCCAAGCTGAAATCCACCTATACGGATGCACTTCTGGACCTGGTTCATCCAAAAACAGGCCGGATTCATACCTCTTACAATCAAACCGTCACCGCCACCGGCAGACTCAGCAGCTCGGACCCGAATCTTCAAAACATCCCCATTCGCTCCGAAGAAGGCCGGCAGATCCGCAGCGCTTTCATTCCGCAGGAGGGCTGGATCATGGTGTCTGCAGATTATTCACAGATCGAGCTTCGGATTCTGGCCCACTGTTCGGAAGACCCGCTGCTGATCGATGCATTTATCAGGGATGAAGACATTCATTCCCGGACAGCCTCCGAGGTCTTCGGAGGACTTCCCGGCATGATGACGCCGGAACTTCGCCGGCAAGCCAAGATCATCAATTTCGGCATTCTGTATGGTATGGGGGCATTCAGCCTGGCCCGGGAGCTGGGTATCAGCCAGAAAATGGCAAAAGCCTATATCGATCAGTATTTCAAGAGATACCGGTGTGTTCGGGAGTATACCGAACACACCATTGCATCGGCCCGGCAGATGCAGAAAACCAGTACACTCCTGGGTAGAATCCGCCTGCTTCCGGATATCAACAGCCAGAACAGCAATATCCGCAGTTTTGCCGAACGAATCGCCGTCAACACCCCTATCCAGGGAACTGCCGCAGACTTGATCAAACTGGCCATGATCCGGGTGGAAACGGATTTTTCCGCAAAAGGCTTTCAAGCCGCCATGTTGATGACGGTACACGATGAATTGGTTTTTGAAGTCCCGGACTCCGAGCTGGAAGCGGTGACGACCCGGATCCGGGAGATCATGGAAGGCGTGTGGCAACTGAAAGTGCCACTAAAAGTCAATATCGCCAGTGGAAAAAACTGGGCCGAGGCTCACTAAATTTTTTCCAGCTCGTACTCACGAAAGCCAAGCCCGATTTTTTCAGCATATTCAAGCTGATAAGCCCAGTCGATTTCAGGATACAGACCCCGAAACTTGTCTTCGCCGCAAGCCGTATTCCGGGTCAGGCACGACCCGGGCATGGCTGCCTCCTGATTGACCAGATCCGCCGATGCCTGGTCGATGGCAACCGGGTCGAGGGATGCCACCATACCGATATCCCTGACAATTGGCGCATCGTTATGCCCATAGCAATCGCAGGCAGGAGACACATTGGTGATAAAATTGATGAACAACGTTTTTCCTGCCTTACCTTGCAAGACCCCCACCGTATACTCCGCGATGTTTTCCAGAAATACCGGAATCGCCTGATTCCACTGAATCTGAATGGCCTCCTGCGCACAGATCAAAACACATTCACCGCATCCGATACATTTCTGGGAATCCATGACCGCCTTTTTCTCGACAACGGACAGAGCACCCTGAGAGCAGTGGGGAACGCAGTCTCCGCATCCGATACATTTTTTTCGCTTGATGGTCGGAGACATATTGGAATGCTGAGCCAGCTTGCCTTTCCGTGAGGCACATCCCATCCCCAGATTTTTGATGGTTCCCCCAAATCCCGTAAGCTCATGCCCCTTGAAATGGGCCATCGAGATAATGGCATCCGCCTGTGCAATTTCAGCCCCGATATAGACTTGGCGGAAATTTTTCTGATCGATAATAACCGCAATTTCACTTTTTCCCCGAAGCCCATCGGAAATGATGATCGGCGCATCCACCGATGTTAAAGAAAAACCGTTATGCAGGGCGGTCAGCAAGTGTGATGGCGCATCGCTGCGTGTTCCGACGTACAGGGTATTGGCATCGGTCAGAAAGGGAATGGCGCCTTCCGCCTTGATCAACTGAACTATTTTCCGGATAAAAACAGA
Source organism: uncultured Desulfobacteraceae bacterium (assembly GCA_903953895.1). Classification (GTDB taxonomy): domain Bacteria; phylum Desulfobacterota; class Desulfobacteria; order Desulfobacterales; family Desulfatirhabdiaceae; genus RAAP-1. The sequence goes on from CAJBLH010000027.1 coordinate 5,889, forward strand.
TCGGATGAATGCGGCATTGCCTGCTTCGCCGAAATGTAACTTCACGGCAACCAGGTCTCTGGGTTTTATGGCGGCAGAAAGACCGGCGGTTTGAGCCAGCCGCCCAACCTTGTCCACTAGATTTTCTTTATGTGTGGACCGAAGATCTGCAAAATACACTTTGCTTTTCATTATTCCTCCTGTAACAGATATCGGAAAATCGATAATATTCCTCATGCCCGAGGCGGGTGCAACGAATGACGAAGACGATTATTCTCACATAATCAAGTGAAAAAGTCCACGTTTTCAAAACGAATATATTCTATCCAGACTTGGCGGTTAATTTGAAAAATCTGGATATTTAGTATTCATAGTTAAAGAAAGAATGAATTAAGAACATGATCTGGCACAATGTTTGCTTTTTTATGAAACCGTGTCGTTAATGAACTTTAACTTATCAAAAACAAGAGAGGTTGTCATGAAAAAACATTTTTTTTCCAGAATGATTGTGGTAGGAGCTGCAGTGATGTTGATGGGTTTTGCAGCGAATGCATTTGCCGGTGGAATGGGCCAAGGTCGGGGGATGGGTACCGCCAGTTCCAATCTGACAGAGGATCAGATCAAACAGATGGAAACCGAGCGGAATGCCTTTCAAACAGCCACTCAGGGTCTCCGACAGCAGCTCAGTGAAAAAAAGCAGGCATTGCAGACAGAACTGGCCAAACAATCCCCGGATGCGGCAACTTGCTCGACTCTGCGAAAGGAAATCTCCGATCTTCAGGCTCAGTTTGATCAGAAACGGTTGACACACATTCTTGAAATGAAAAAAATCGATCCCAATTTTGCCGATGGCAGAGGCACGGGGATGGGACACGGAAAGGGACCGGGCCCCTTTGGCGGCAATCAGGCTAATTAGGGTCTTGCAAAGGTGCAAAGGACGCAAAGTCAACTCCGGTTTTCATTAGATTCTCTTTGCAATCTTTGGGTGGTGTCTGAAATTGACTTACTTTTGGTGTTTAATGGCACAAATCATCTTTTATTTTAACTTGCTGATATCAATTAGTTGTTTCCAAATATTTTGTCATCGTTCGACCATGGACTTATCCGTCTCGGCGTTCAGGTAAAGATTTCCTGCATGGTAGGAACTTCGCACAAAAGGGCCGCTGGCAACCTGGGTAAATCCTGTTTTCAGTGCCGTTTCGCGCCATTTATCGAACTCCTCGGGAGGAACGAATCGCTCCACGGCCAGGTGCCTGGATGATGGTTGCAGATATTGACCCAGGGTAAGCATGCTGCAACCCGTGTCAACCAAGTCCTGAAGGGTTTTCAGGAGTTCCGCCGATGTTTCTCCGAAACCCAGCATCAAGCCGGACTTGGTGATAAGAGAGGGATCGTATTCCTTGACCTGTCTTAACAGTTCCAGTGAACAGCGGTAATCCGCCCCAGGCCGCACTGAAGGGTACAGGCTTGGCACGGTTTCGATGTTGTGATTCAAGACATTCGGCCGGGCTTCAACCACTTTTTTGAGGGCATCTTTGTTACCTTGAAAATCCGGGATCAATACCTCAATTTTCGCATCGGGGAGTCTGTCACGAACATGTCTGATGGTTTCTGCAAAAAAAACAGCACCGCCATCATCGAGGTCGTCGCGGGTAACCGATGTCACCACCACATAACTCAGACCAAGCTTGAATGCCGCATCCGCCACTCTTGCCGGCTCTCCGGGATCCGGTGGACCGATCGGCCCGTAGTCCACCGCACAAAATCGGCAGTTGCGCGTACAGCGCGGGCCCATGATCAAAAAAGTGGCTGTTTTGCATGAAAAGCATTCCCACTGGTTGGGACATTTGGCTTCCTGACAGACCGTATGAATATCGCCGTCCCTGAGAAGAGATATTACCTGTTCGTATTGCGGCCCCGTGGGTAATTTTCTTCTGAGCCACTGGGGTTTACCAAAATGTAATCCGGTTTCCTGATGTTCCAGCATGAGTGCCTCGACAGGGGGGGATCGTTTGTTCAGACAAATCAAAACATATCCACCATGATTCATTTGAAATATTTTTACATGGATATACAGGATGGACAGGATGATCAATAATTTTGTGCATCCAGAATCATCTGCAGGGCGACACCATCCACAGGTGCCAGATGAACCTGAAAAATCGCCTCGATGTTGTGTTGAACGACTTCACGCACCTCCTCCAAAGGCAGTTTGCGTGACAATTCCTGTGCCATGGATGTCATCCCGATCCCCTCGAGCCCACAGGGATTGATCCATCGAAATGGATCGAGGGCTACGTTCACATTGAGTGCAAAACCGTGAAAGCTGATTCCGCGGCGAACGGCGATACCGATGCTGCCCAGTTTCCTGGCGCCGACCCATACGCCATGGTTCATGGGACTCCGTACCGCCTGAACCCCCCAATGCGCGGCCGTACGGATCATCAGTTCTTCGAGCGCATCCACATAATCCGTAACGGTCAGGCCGGCGGCATGGAGATCGATGATCGGATAACCGACCAGTTGGCCGGGCCCGTGGTAGGTAATGTTTCCCCCCCGTTCGACGTGGACAATGGAAATTCCCGACGCGTGAATAAATGCTTCAGAAACCGTCAGGTTTTCTTTTCCCCCGCGTCGGCCTAATGTAAAAACGGAAGGATGCTCCAGCAGCAACACGATGTCTTTATCGAGTCTCCTGGATTTTCTGGCCTCGACAAGACGAGTTTGCAGCTTCCAGGCTTTCCGGTAGTCGATTTCAGGCACGTTGACGCATAAACAGACGTTCTTCGGTTGGATTGCGTCCGGCATCATTCAACAAGTCAAACACGGGTGGCGCGCCGCGCTGGTTTCATCCAACCGCCTCAATTTGGGCTTTCGCGGTGCATCATGAAGCATTTCAGGGTTTTCCTTCGCATCCTTGACCACGTTCTTGAAGGATTCGATGAAAACATCCAGGTCTTCCTTGGATTCGGTTTCAGTGGGTTCGATCATGATCGCCCCGTGGACCACCAGCGGAAAGTAAATGGTCGGTGGATGAAATCCATAGTCGATCAATCGCTTGACCATATCCAGCGTCGTTACTTTTTCCGCCTCTTGATTTTTGTCCGAAAAAACGCATTCGTGCATGCATGGCCTGTCATAGGGCAGATGGAGGGTGTCTTTCAACTTTTCTTTGATATAATTGGCATTCAACACCGCCAGTTGGCTGACTTTTTTTAGCTCCGGCCCCAGACTCAGGATGTAGCAGTACGCCCGGATCATCACCCCGACATGGCCGTAGAACCCATGCAGCTTTCCAACCGACTGCGGGAAATCCTCGGACAGAAAATACCGGCCGTCTTTTTCCGATACCCGTGGAACCGGCAAAAAGGGTTCCAGATACGTCTTGACGCAAACCGGACCCGAACCCGGCCCCCCACCGCCATGCGGCGTGGAAAACGTTTTGTGAAGATTCAAATGCAGCACATCCACGCCGATATCCCCCACACCGACGATCCCCATGATCGCATTCATGTTGGCACCGTCGGCATACACCAACCCCCCCCTGGCATGCACGATTTCGGCAATCTGCTGGATATTTTCCTCGAAAAGACCAAGCGTATTGGGATTGGTGATCATGATCCCGGCCGTTTCCTCATCCATCACAGCCGCAATCGTTTCTGGAGACAGCACCCCCTGTTCGTTTGACTGGACATTCACGGGCCGATACCCGCACAGAGCGGCACTGGCCGGGTTGGTACCGTGTGCGGTATCCGGAACGATGATTTTTGAACGGGGAGCGCCCTTGCTCTGATGATACGCATGGAAGATGAGCATCCCGGCCAGCTCGCCGTGCGCACCAGCCGCCGGCTGCAAGGTGACGGCATCCATGCAGGTCAGCTCCGCCAGAAACCCCTGAAGGTCATACATCATTTTCAGAACACCCTGAGACAATGACGCCGGCAGCAGGGGATGGGCCCCGGCAAATCCCGGCAGGGCGGCTTGTCTTTCATTGGTTTTGGGATTGTATTTCATGGTGCAGGATCCCAACGGGTACAGCCCCGTGTCCACCCCGAAATTCCATGTGGACAGGCGTGTATAATGGCGCACCACTTCCACTTCACTTAAATCGGGAAAATTGGGGCCTTCCCCGGCGATGGATGCGTCCAACGGGAAATATTCCACATCTCTTCGCGGCAAAGATATCCCGCAGCGCCCCTTCCTGCCCCTTTCCGTCAGCAAGGGCTCATTGAGAATCAGCCCGGTCGTACCTACCATTTCTTGCATCGTGTCGCCTCTTTTCGTAAAGCGATAAATTCGCTTGATTTTGTATTGCGATCCATACCGGCTCGTTCTGGTAACCCCTCATCCGTCTCATCCATCAGGCCGTCAAGCTATCGATCAGCCGGTCCATGTCTTTCCTGGTTTTGGTTTCCGTAGCACACAGCAGGTAATGGTCGGTCAGCTCCGGATAATATGGGGACAGCGGCAATCCCGCCACCATTTTTTCATCGAGTAATCGCTGATAGGTGGTGTCAAAGCCGGGTTTAAATTGGACAACGAATTCATTGAAAGTCGATGCCGCAAAAGGAATCTTGAACCCAGCCCGGCAAAGCCGATCTTTGAGATATTCGGCCTTGTCGTAGTTGAGCCGCGCCAGCTCGCGCAGGCCCGTCCCCCCCAGAGACGCCATATAAACCGCACTGGTCATGGCACACAAACCGCTGTTGCTGCAGATATTGGAAGTGGCTTTTTCCCGCCGGATGTGCTGTTCGCGGGTGGAAAGCGTCAGAACAAAACCCTGCTTGCCGTCTTTGTCGTGGGTTTTACCCACCAGACGTCCGGGCATATTGCGCATATAGTCTTTCTTGCAAGCAAACATCCCGACGCCCGGCCCGCCGTAACTTTGGGGAATACCGAAGCTTTGCCCTTCTCCACACACGATGTCGGCCCCCTGGCTTCCGGGGTTCTTGATCAGTCCGAAGGCCAGGGGTTCGGTAAAAGAAGCCACCAGAAGGGTTTTGGAACCTTGCGTCATGTTGCTTACCAGGGAAAGGTCCTCAATACACCCGAAGAAATTCGGCGATTGGACGGCTACAGCGGCCAGACCGTCCATGGATGTCAGTTGTGAAAAATCGGTCCTGCCGTCGGCGCAATACGGCAGCTCGATGATTTCAAAATCTCCGGGCCCCAGATACGTGCGCACGACACGCCGGTAGAGCGGGTGAATCAGACTGGATACCGCCAGTTTTTTCGATCGCGTGATGCGGGAGGCCATCAGGAGCGCCTCGGCCAGAGCCGATGCGCCGTCATACATCGATGCATTGGCAACCTCCATCCCCAGCAGAAAGGCAACCAGGCTCTGATATTCGAAAATCCCCTGCAGGGTGCCCTGACTGATTTCAGGCTGATAGGGTGTGTATGCCGTATAGAATTCCGACCGGCCAAGCAGAAAAGGAACGGTTGCCGGAATATGATGCTCGTAACTGCCGGCCCCCATGTAAACCTTGTAATGGGGGGCTGCCGCCATGCTGTCGGCCAGAGCCGCCATATGCGCATTCAGCTCCCACTCGGTCATGGGCTCGGGCAGGTTGAGATCATTCTTACGACGACACGCCTCGGGAATTGTCGAAAAAAGCGCATCGAGGCTGTCTGCACCGACCACCTGAAGCATTTCCGCAATATCTTGTTCGGTATGAGGCAGGTATCTCATTTTCCCATCCCTTTCAGCATTTCAAGGTAGGCGTCCTTGTTCATCAACTGATTCAATTCAGATGAATCGTCCGGCTTCACGTCTATAATCCAGCCTTTGTCATAGGGATCCTGATTCACGAGTTCCGGGGAACCTTCGAGATCCGTATTGACGGCAAGCACTTCGCACGTAATGGGGATCAACATCTCGGCCACGGCCTTGATGGATTCCAGGGTTCCAAACACATCACCCTTCTTGAAGGTGGCTCCGATCTCTGGAACTTCTATAAAAACGATTTCTCCGAGCTGATCTTGAGCGTAGTCGGAAATGCCGATCCGGACTTTTCCGTCCTTGACTCTCGACCATTCATGATCGGTTGAATACAGAACATTTTCCGGCAAATTCATTTCATTGATTTCTTTCATGGCTGTTCCTCCTGTAGTGGTTAGATCATGTGGATATATCTTATATCTAATCACCAAGTGTTGCAATTGGGAAAGGCAAATGGAATCATGATGATATTGTGAAAATAGATTTGAATGGCAAGCAATTGATGCACAGTTACTTGATCCCTTGGATCGGCTACAATCCCGGCACAAACAGGATTTAACTCCACATATCGACTACAGACCAAAAGATGCGCATCTGCACTGATCGTACTCGACTTGAAACGTCCTTTAGCAAAATAAATAATAAATCTGTCCCCTTTTTATCTGTTGGCTTTTTCCAAAGCCTGGATCAGTTCTTCCAGTGCAGGCCGGCGGTTGATGTCTCCCACTTTTGTGTAGCGCAGAATACCGGCCTTGTCGATGACAAACAGCGCCCGTTCGGCCATGCCATCCCCGCGCAGTACACCGAATTGATCTGCTGTGGCGCCGTGCGGCCAGAAATCCGACAGCACCGGAAACCACAGATTTCCCATTTGTCGGGTCCAGGAGTACAGGGTCGGAAGATTGTCCACGGTAATGCCAAGAAGAACAGCATCCTGCTCATCGAACAACCCCTTGGTGATATTGTATCCCGGCCATTGATCCGAGCATACCGGGGTCCAAGCTGCGGGTACAAAGGAGATCACAACGTTTTTCTTTCCGCGATACTGTTTTAAAGAAACAGGCTCTCCGCTCAGGGACGGCAGTGTGAATTCCGGGGCCGGTTCTCCCATCTTGACTTTCAACGTGCTGTCAATTGGTTTTAACTGGCCGGGATTGTAGATATTCTCTTTATATGCATCTGAAAGCGCGAATACGGGTACAGATGACCACAGGATCAAAACGGCGATTGCCGATACAATAATACTCTGAAATAATGGCATAACCCCTCCATTGCAAGATGCTATTTATTTAGTTGTGTCTGAATCACTTTCAGAAAACCGGCGTTGTCGGCGATTGGCCCCAGCTTGGAATAAAAAATGGCGTGACTGCCGTCTTTAAGGATTTTGATTCCGATAAAATAAGGTGTTCTGACTTCGCCAAGCTGTTTGTGAACGACAAAATCGCCGTCGGGAAACAATGGAAACTGAACCGAATATGTTTTTTTGAAATATTCAACTTCAAACGGAGAATTGCCAACGCCGATGCCCACAATCTTCACCTTGTCTTTCAGTTTTTCGCTGCTCTGGATCTTTGCATACAGGTCATTGATGCTGGGAGCTTCCTTCTGGCAATGTGGGCAGTACATGCTGAAGATTTCGATAATAATTACGGAAGCCTTGATCTGGGGGATGGAAAAAGTTCCTTCTCCTTTGACGCTGAGATATGACCGATAACCGGCATCGGACGGAATGGGCAGCCGGATATCCGGCAGCTTTCCGCCTTCGGCTGGCGGTGCAACTTCAGCGGCAGAAAAAGCAGGCAAAACCAATATATAAGCTATAATTGACAGCATTATCCACAGATTCTTCATGATGGTTGTCCTCCACTGGCAAAAAAGTGAGATGTCAGCCGTTCATTCAAACAGTTGTGACCGGAATAGGAATCATTCCGAAATTGACTTCGAGAAACTGGATCACTGTTTCATGCATGTCCTGAACTGTCAATTGATCGAGACACTGGCTGATTTCCGAGTTGTCACACCCTTTGCGGCGGCAGGGAATACAGGGCATGTTTTTGGAAATCACCGCATGTCGACTGCCCATCGGCGCCCAGCATACGGCTGGGGAAGGCCCGAATATCCCCAGCGTTGGAATGCCGACTGCAGCCGCCAGGTGAAGGGCCGCCGTGTCAACTCCGATGAATGCGTGGCAGGCGGAAAGAACGGCGGCCAGTTCACCGATGGATGTTTTCCCTGCCAGATTGATGGGTTTGATTCGGCAGCGCGCCACCACTTGGTCGGCGCGGTCGCGCTCCTCCGATGATCCAGTGATGACGACTGTCATTTCATAATGCTGCCGGACCGTATCGATCAATTCGACGCAGGAATCCACCTGCAATTCCTTGTATTTCCAAAGGGAAAACGGATGAAATGCCAGAATCGGGCGGTTCATGGGAATATTTTCACGGGTAAAGAGCCGGGCAGCAGCCTGTTTACGATAAGAGGGAACAGTGATGTGCAGGGTTCTGTCATAAATCTTCAGATCCAGGGGGGACAGGATATTCAGATTGTGTTCGACGGCATATTGCGCACCTTCGTCTGGTGGGGTGACCAGGTGCGTAAATACGCGGTTTCGCCACAGCTTGCCATCGTCGGCAAACCGACCGATTCGCGTTCTTGCCCCGGAAAATCCGGCAATGATCGCGCCACGGGTACCGGTACGCAGGTCGATCGTCAGGTCAAAACGGTGCGCGCGAAGTTCCTGAAGCCAGTGAACTTGATCGAGAATTACCGCCTTCAGGGATTTCCGTTCTTTTCGGACCGTTATGACCGTGGATGCCAGGGAACAATCCGCGATGATTTCCCTGGCTTTTTCGCGAACGCAGACCACAATCAGGGAGTTCGGAAAATTATCCCTGAGGGCTCTTACGGCCGGAAGCGTCAGAATGACATCGCCGATATCGCCTAACTGAATCAGAAGGATGCATTTAAAGGATGATAGGGGGAAGTGACTTCGGTCAATTAATCCCTCTTTCTTTCTTGACAGATTCATAGGCTTCCTGAATTTCATTGAATTTGTCGTTTGCGAACTTGATAAATTCATCGGGCAGTCCCTTGGCGATGATTTTGTCCGGGTGGTATTCAGAAACCAGCTTGCGATATTGCTTCTTGATCTGCTCATCCGTATCGCCGGATGTGCATCCCAGAACTGCATAGGATTTGTTCACATCACGGGCATATCGAGAACGCATGGCGACATACTGGGCGCTATTGAAGCCAAAAATGGACGCTGCCGACTGGATCAGGCGCTCTTCGCTTGGCTTGATCCCGCCATCGGACACCGATACCCGAAGCAGAATGTCCATCATCAGCTCCAGCATCTGAGGCTGAACATGAAACTGCCCGTAAAACTGAGATGCAAAACTTTCAAAGGATTCGGGAGACTCCTGTGCAGCCATGAAGATATTGGCGGCCACCTGCTGACTTTCCGGACTCAGGTTCAGATCATATGTCATGAACTGCCGGACGGCGTCCATTTCCTCGCGAGATATCTGGCCGTCCGTCCTGGCCAGTTTGCCCAGCATGGAAAACGTGGCGACAAAAAAAGTGATCTGGGATGATTCACCATATGACAGATGCATGTTCGGCGAACTGCCCGCAGGTTTGTCAAACGCATGGCCGAACACGGCGCCGGCAATGGCGCCGATCGGGCCGCCCAAGGCAAAGCCAATGGCCCCTCCAACCAATTTTCCGATGATACTCATAACGATCTATCCTGTATTTCTTTTTTTTGCATGACGACCTCAGCCATATCAATCTGCGTTTTCCGATAGATCCACCTGCCTGTGGGAGATGGATGGGGTGAGAGCTAAAAAAGCGCAGATTAAGCCATATGAAAGTATATTATCCGTTAACGATTCAACGACGATTCAATCTCATCGAGAAAACGGCTCTTTCTGTTGAACTGGCCTTTCCGATATCCTGCACTGGTCAAATAAAGATATTTTTCCGAACGGGTCACGGCCACATACATCAGTCGGCGTTCTTCATACAGACCGGCAGTCGTTTCTATAGACCGCCAGTGTGGGAAAAGCTGCTCTTCGCATCCTACGACAAAGACCACATGAAATTCAAGACCTTTGGCAGCATGAATCGTCGAGAGGCTGACCCCCCGGGATTGTTCTTCCTCATCCTCTTTCCGGTCTTCCCGGATCAGGGCTGCTTCTTCCAGATAATCCACGATTGTATCTTTCTGGGAGGCTGAAAATATCAACTGTTCGATATTTTCCTGTCTGGAGGTAAAGTCCATGGTATCGGATTTGACGTGTTCCTTCAGATAGGCTATGTAATTGACCCGATCGAGTACCGTTTGAATAGCCTGCGCCGGTTTCATCTCCCGGATGTCATTCAGAAGTTCCAGAAGAGCCTTGAGTGCTTGATAAACTTTCGGAGCCAGGACGGTTTCGCTCAGAGCAATCCGGGCAGATTCCTGAAAGCTGATGTCCGGAGTTTTCAATGACATCAACTTCTTAACGGCCCCCGGACCCATGCCGCGCTTGGGCGTGTTGACAATCCGATCGAAGGCTGCATCGTCTTTGACGAAGGCCGCTGCGGTCAGATAACAGTTTAAATCCAGGATTTCCTTTCGTTCAAAAAAGCCTTTTCCGCCCAGCATGCGATATGGAATGCCCGCCTGGCGGAACGCCTTTTCAAAAGACAGAGAACAGAACTTGGTCCGGTACAGCACCGCCATTTTATCCAGCGGAATATCCATGCCTTTAAGACTGAGAATCTTTCTGGAAATCCAGTCGGCTTCCTCGTTGTCATTATCGAAATCATAGAGTTCCACCTTGCCGCCGTGCTTTTCCGAAAAACATTTTTTTTCCAGTTTGTGGGCGTTGTATCCAATCAGGTTATTGGCAACCTGAACGATTTCATCTGCAGAGCGGTAGTTTTGCTCGAGTCTGAAGATTCTGGCGCCCTTATATTTATTCTGGAAATCCAGAAAATGATCCACATTGCTGCCCCGGAAGGAATAGATGGCCTGCCAGTCATCGCCAACGCAAAAGAGCTTTCCGTCTTTCATCAGCAGCCCGGTCAGCTCTTCTTGGATGTTGTTGGTGTCCTGGTATTCATCGCAGAGAATATAATCGAAGAGATTCTGGTAATAAGCCCTCACGGAAGCATGATCCCGCAGCAGGTTTCGTGTCAGAAAAAGAATGTTGTCGAAATCCACGGCATTCTTGGATTTCAGTTCCTGCTCATAGCGATGATAAATATCGATCATCCGTTTTCTGGCAACCCGCGGCTTATGTGTAAAATAAGTTTCCGGAGACCCCGAGTTTTTGGCATTGGAAATTTCCGCGGCGATAACGGGTACAAAAGACTTCTCGATATTCATTTCGCCGACAGCGATATCCTTGATCAGTTTCTGCTGTTGATAGGTGGCATAGATTTGCAGCGGCTGCTGGTAGCCCATCAGCGCACAGTGTTCCTTGAAAATTTTATAGCAGGCGGAATGAAAGGTGCGGACCCACGGAAATCGAAACAGTGGAATGCCGGTCTGCTCCACCAGCCGGGACTTCATCTCTTCGGCGGCCTTGTTGGTGAAGGTAATGGCCAGAATGCGGTCTGATGGGATGTTGCATGTAATCAAATGGGCGATTTTGGCGGTTAGGGTTCGGGTTTTTCCAGAACCTGCCCCGGCAACGACCAGGGTAGGGGAATCCAGATATTCGACAGCCTGTTGCTGCTGACCAGAGAGGTTCATTATAATCCGTGAGTGATTGGGGGTTAAAATGTGTCATTTCATCGTTGGCCGTTGACCGTCAACGGTGCTTTTTGGTATCGTTTGCTGGAAAACGCCTAACACGCAAAAAATATCAATTGTCCAAGAGGTTGCGGCAGACCGCCGCAATCTTCATTTAGCTCAGGAAAATCCCCTGCTCGGTGCGGGGGAAGCGCAGGCTCCGGAGCTGGTTCTTCCCAGAAAACCGGCGCAACTGATGAGCTTTCGGGTTTCAATCGAGCCGCAGCAGGGGCAGGAAATTTTTTTTTCTTTGTCGTTGAAAACCAGTCGTTCGAAATTCTGATGGCAGGTTTCGCATTCGTATTCAAAAATGGGCATCATGTCCTCCTTTGATTTGTGTTTGTCCGGCAATGATATGCCGGGTTTATTTTTATCATTTTCCCTTAAGAGCCGAATCCATACGAAATGATTCATTTTACAGGGAGAGTATCAGACCAACCGGACAATGATCTGATCCCAGGACATCGTTATCGATGAACGCATCGACGACACAGCCTTTTTCCACAATATCCCGGGAGACGATGAAATAATCGATCCGCCACCCGATATTTCGGGATCTGGCCCCGAACCGGTATGTCCACCATGAATATTTGGCGATATCCGGATACAGGTGCCGAAACGTATCCACATAACCGTTTTGAAGAATCCGGTCCATCCAGTCTCGTTCGATCCGGAGAAAGCCGGAATAATTCTCGTTGGCCTTGGGGTTTTTCAGATCGATTTCATTGTGCGCCGTATTGAAATCGCCACTGATGATCACGCTGCGGCCCTGTAAGCGATAGCGATCGGCATGGTCAAAAAACGCCTGATAAAAGTTCAGTTTGTATTGCAGGCGGTCTTCGCTCATCTGACCGTTGGGGAAATACACATTGAAAAAAATGAAGTCTCCGAAATCCATTTCACAGATTCGGCCTTCCAGATCATATTCGGGAATGCCAAGGCCGTAGCGGATGGAAAGCGGAGAAATCCGGGTGTAGGTTCCCACCCCGCTGTACCCTTTTTTTACGGTTGAATGGGACCAGTAGGATTCATAGCCATCGATCTGTTTCATGGCATCCGTCAGCTTGGATTCCTGGAGCTTGGTTTCCTGGATGCCGAAGATATCGGCATCCAAGTCTTTGAATGTTTGAACGAAGCCTTTGGCCATCAGGGCATTGAGGCCGTTCACATTCCAGGAGATTAATTTCAAAGTCCGGCCGGGCATAGATGTATCTGATAACTCGCTGTTTATATGGTAAAAATATGTTAACTAAAGAACATGCCGGAAACATGAAAACGCAGAATTATGGAAGTTAAACGGCCATGACATATGGCAGTCAATTCCATACGTCATGGCCATCTGTCTTTCAAATACAGTCATGTTTATCTTCAAAGTATACTAAATTTCAGGTTTTCACACAATGGCGGATTCAAAAAATTTCCAACTCCGATCATTTCTTTGATTTTTCTTGATTTGTCGATAATATCCGCATATTTCATAACCATTGCTGGAAAACATGTCTTTGCGTCCTTTGCGTCTTTGCGGTGAAAATCATAGGAGATGAAGCTTATGAATATCCCTGTCACGATGAAAGCAATGCCCATCACCGGCATCGCAGAAATCTCTGCGGGCAGCGAACCGCTCACGCTGATGGAGATCGGCGTTCCGGAACCCGGGAATGGGGAAATCCTGATTCAGGTGGCTGCCTGTGGTGTCTGTCATACGGAACTGGACGAGATCGAAGGGCGCACCCCGCCACCCCATTTTCCGGTAGTCCCCGGCCACCAGGTGATCGGTCGTGTGGTTACCTGCGGCCCGCTTACATCCCGATTTCAAACGGGCGATCGGGTCGGCGTCGGCTGGATATACCGTGCATGCGGAACCTGCACGTTCTGTCGGGGAGGCAACGAAAATCTGTGCCCTTCTTTTCGAGCCACTGGAAGAGATGTGAACGGCGGCTACGCCGAATTCATGGTTGCCCGGGAAGATTTTGCCTATCCCATTCCCGAATGTTTCACCGATCTCCAGGCTGCGCCGCTGCTGTGTGCCGGGGCTATCGGGTACCGCTCGCTGCGGCTGACGCAAATTCAGGACGGCCAGACGCTGGGCTTGACCGGATTCGGTGCATCCGCCCATCTTGTGCTGAAAATGCTGAATTACCGGTTCCCTAAAAGTCGGTGTTTCGTGTTCGCCCGAAGCCCGGCCGAACAATCTTTTGCACGGGAAATTGGGGCCGTCTGGGCCGGAGATACCGAAGAACCGTCGCCGGAACCACTGGATGCCGTCATCGATACCACACCGGTGTGGAAACCGATCGTGTTTGCCTTGCAGAATCTGAAAAGCGGCGGCCGGCTGGTGATCAACGCGATTCGAAAGGAGATTCTCGATCAGGATATCCTGATGCAGCTTGATTATCCCCGTCATCTATGGATGGAAAAAGAAATCAAAAGTGTGGCCAATGTAGCCAGTCAGGATATCCGCGAATTTCTGGAAATCGCATCCCGGATACCCATCATCCCGGAAGTTCAGGGCTTTCCGCTGGAATCGGCCAATGATGCCTTGATCGAGCTGAAAGAACGAAAAATCAGGGGTGCAAAAGTGCTGTGCGTTTCAGAAAATTTGCCATGACAGCTTCCGCTTCTCGCAGCGCCTGGATGGAGGCAAATCTGCTTCCCAGCTCCTGAAAAATCCTGTCATACGGTGCGGGTGCCGCACCAATGGCTGCATAATCCACCGATGGCCGGACATACAGCTTATCATTGAAAAAATAATGGATCTGTCCGGTGGCGGCATCCGAACGATACTGCCAGGATTGTTTTAAATCCATCAACTCCCGAACAATTTCCAAACAAAAGTCCGGATCAGGTACAGGCTTATCCTCCCAGCATACAGGCGAATCTCCGGAAGCATCCAGAATCGCCTGTATCAGGGGGGATTCGGTAATTATCAGCCCATACTCGAACCAGTCTCGGGCAGCGCTCCGGATCAGAATTTTAATGTCTGTGGAAAGTTGATTATGGGTCGGGCAGAAATAAGTACGACAGGCCAGTCCACCATAATCGCTGATCCCCCGTAGATCCAGTCCGTCATTGCCCAACGGGTGCAGCAGGCATCCTGGTCGTGATGCATTCGGGCCGATCAGCCCGATATAGGGGCAGTGATGAAATTCGGGCAGCGGTCGCGCTTGCGGTTCGTTGTCTTCCACCCACAGCCGGAAAGACAAAATTGTATTCAGGTTTCGCGTGTCCACGCCGGCGAACCGCTGCGTCCGCCTTTCCAACAGGGGGGAGATGCCATCCCTGGAAAGACCCGACACGTTATACAGGCCGCAGCAGGCTCCGCACGATACAGTATCGCTGACCTGGCAGAGATAAACCCCGCCCGGAATATCGGGATCCATTACGATCGACCCGGTATGCACTTCATTTCCGCACATCACGCCTGCCCCCTCTTATTTCCTTTATCGCGTCAAGTAACTGTTCATCCTCCCTCCCCCCGCTGGAGGGAGGAGGTGAACGGCTACCGCGTCAACTGTCGGTATTTAATCCGATGGGGTTGATCCGCGGCAATTCCCAGCCGGGTTTTCCGGTCTGCCTCGTAATCCGAGTAATTCCCTTCAAACCAGACGACTTTGCTGTCTCCTTCAAAAGCCAGAATGTGGGTGGCGATGCGATCCAGAAACCAGCGGTCATGGCTGATCACCACAACGCAACCGGCAAAATTTTCAAGGGCTTGCTCGAGGGCTCGCAACGTATTGACATCCAGGTCATTGGTGGGTTCATCCAGCAGCAGGACATTGGCTGCTTGCTTCAGCATCAGGGCCAGATGTACCCGGTTGCGCTCGCCGCCGGACAGCAGGCTCACTTTTTTCTGCTGATCCGTACCGGAAAAATTGAATCGAGACACATAGGCCCGGGAGTTGATCTGGCGATTTCCGAGATCGATCAAGTCTTTACCTTCGGAAATGGTTTCCCATATGGATTTATTGGCATCCAGCACATCCCGGCTTTGGTCGACATAGGCCAGTTGAACGGTCTGGCCGACGTGAATGACACCGGCATCCGGTTTTTCCTGATCGGTGATCATGCGAAAGAGGGTGGTCTTGCCGGCCCCGTTGGGGCCGATCACACCCACAATGCCGCCTGGCGGAAGTGAAAACGTCATGTCTTCCACAAGAATCCGTCCGTCATAAATCTTGGTGACGGCTTCCGCCTGTATGACCATATCTCCGAGCCGGGGGCCGGGTGGAATATAGATTTCCATGTCTCGGACCTGGCTGTCAATGTCTTGTTTCAAAAGGCTTTCATAGCTGTGAATACGGGCTTTGGACTTGGACTGCCTGGCCTTTGGGCTCATGCGGATCCATTCCAGCTCCCGCTGAAGGGTTTTCTGACGTTCGGATTCGGATTTTTCCTCATTTTTGAGCCGCTGTTGTTTTTGCTCCAGCCAGGAGGAATAATTGCCTTTCCAGGGGATGCCCTGACCCCGGTCCAGCTCCAGAATCCAGCCGGCGACATTGTCGAGAAAATATCGGTCATGGGTGACAGCGATGATGGTTCCGGCATAATTCTGAAGATGGTGTTCCAGCCAGGCGACGGACTCGGCATCGAGATGGTTGGTGGGTTCGTCCAGAAGCAGAATGTCGGGTTTTTGCAGCAACAGCCGGCACAGCGCCACCCGGCGTTTTTCCCCGCCGGACAGCACCTCGACCAGGGTATCGCCAGGCGGACACCGCAGCGCATCCATGGCCATTTCCAGGCGGGAATCCAGATCCCATGCTTCCAGATGATCCAGGCTTTCCTGAACCTCTCCCTGCCGTTCGATCAATTTGTTCATTTCGTCGTCGGAGAGGGGCTCGGCGAATTTCTCATTGATGTCGTTGTATTCCTTCATCAAGTCAACCGTTGACTGAACCCCTTGTTCGACAATTTCCCGAGCGGTTTTGGCAGGGTCCAGACGGGGCTCCTGTTCCAGGTATCCGATGGTGTGGCCGGGTGTAAGAATGGTTTTTCCGTTAAATTCGGTATCCACTCCGGCCAGAATGCGCAGCAGGGTGCTTTTTCCTGAGCCGTTCAGACCCAGGACGCCGATTTTGGCGCCATAAAAATAGGATAGATAGATATCCTTTAAAATGGGCTTTTTCTGATAAAATTTACTGACACCGATCATTGAATATATAACTTTGTTGGGATCAATGCTCACTATGAACGATTCCTTTCTGGGAATGGATTATCAAAATATCCGAAGTGATCCGGTTGATCGGCCGGTTGATCGGGTTGATCAGGTTGATCCGGCATCGGCATTTTCTGGCGATAATATCAAAATCCCATCGAAATGTCTTATGAAATTTCGATGAAGGAATCCTATCGCAAATTGCGCCGTCCGTATTTGAAAGACAATTGATTGACTAATTTCATATCCAATATTAAAACTTAAATAAAAAATATTCGCGTTTGAATCCGTATTTGAAAACAACCAGGCGTTTACGGTTTTGACCGTTTGTCTGAGAACGACAATCTGGATAGATCATCCCGTATTCCGTAGTTGGACCCTTTTATAAAATTCCGACGGATCAGGCCTGCCCGTAAAGGATGATGATGGTTGCCTTTTCGAAGACATTTCGGTTCATGATTGCCTTTTTTTGGTTTTTTCTACTGTTTTCCAAGGAAAGTTTAACTGCAGAACTTCCAAAGCCTGGCTTTGTCCTGCACTTTGACTTCATCAGAAATGCTTCCGAAGGCTGTGCTCTGGTGGATGTTGCCGAGCGGGCCGGGGCCAAGGTCATCAATGTCGTACCGCCGGCCCATATCTGGGAAGACACCGCTTCTCAATTAGCTCTGGATGCGATCATCGACGAGATCAACCGCCGAGGACTGAGTTTAATCTTCACGCGCATCGATGCCGCAAAGTTTCCGGATCACAGCGGCAAGCGTTCCTATTATCTCTATGGCCGGATACTGAACGAGCGCGGCAGATTGCCGAACGGCAAGGCAACCGACGCATATTTTCTGACCACGGTCGGAAAAGACGGTTATGCCGAATGGATGGAGGAAGAGACCCGCTATTATGCCCAGCACTATGGCGGGCTTCCGAATCTGATCGGTATCAATCTGGGGCCGTTCAGTGAACCTTTCAGCGCCGAACGGTGTGGTTTCCTGGAATATATGGCGGAAACCCGAAGTTATGAGGTTACCCAGTACACACGCTATGCGAAAAAATGGTGGCATGGCTGGCTTGCCGCACATTATGAAGATATTTCAGCGCTGAATCGTGAATACGGTGATCACTGGAATTCTGTCGATGCGGTACCCCTGCCGTTGAATGAAAAAGACCGGCGTTTTAACAGAGCCGATCTGGCGTATTTCGATTTTATCCGATCGCTCAATGACTGGTATGTCGAGCGATATATGCGCTGCCGTGCCATCTGGCATGAGGTGAGCCATAGAGCCGATGTTCCCTTCATTCTCCAGTTGAACGGCGCGCTTGCCGAGAAAATTGTCATGGGGCGGCCTGGCCATGCCGCCTTTGATGTACCTGGCTGGATGTCCATGGCCGATGCACTCGGGGTATCACTCTACACCAACAGCGGCTATCCGGACATGGGGCATGGTTCCATTCTGGCCACGGTGAATTTATTGGCTTCGGCGCAAGAGCTGGGAAAGCCCGTTTTTGTTCTCGAGGGCGGAAACGAAGCTCCTAATGTCACCCTCGATCCCGTGGAACTGGCATTTTTTGGATCTGTTGCTGGAAAACTGATGCCGAAAACCTATATTTATGAGTTTTTGAAAGACAAATTCAATGAAACATACAAACAGAATCCTGGTAAACTGGTGAGCGCCGACGGACGCACCCGGCCTCGGGCCTTTACCGCCCTCCACGATCTCTTTTCAGACATCACATCGCATTCCGTTTCGCCGCAATCGCCTGTACTCTATGTCATCTTTGATTCACTTTATGCTCGGGGCAATGCGCCGGCGGGAAATCGCTATGCGGCTCTGTTTGATCTGGCTGCCTTCACGCCCATCCGGTGGATTCCGAAAGGCCAGGAATCGTCCATACATCCAGGCATTCCAGTCCTGCATCCCGATGGAACGGTATCGCCTGCCAACGAGCCGTTTTCCCGCCTTATGTCCTACATTCCGGATATTGATTCCGGAGAGCGTTCAGGCTGGCGCAGGGAAGTTCTGAAGGTACTCGACAATGGAAGGGCCGCTCCGGAGTCCTTTACTGGTGTTTGAAAAAATGTGTTTGGGTAGACTGGTTTTTTCTGATCCCTTCCGAGATTGTACTTTCCAGAATCATTGCGATATGAAATAATAAAATCACTTTTGTGAATGTCCTGCGATAGATAGAGAGAATAAATGGTGATCAGATTGCTGTTTCAGATTGTTTTTTTTGTCATCCTGACTGTGGGGGAGGGTGCTTCCGCTGTTTCTCCGGTTATCGCCTTGCCTCCCGTGATTCCTGCCGCCGATGTTCTGATCGTTCATGACAGCCTGCCGGGACCCCTCCCGCCCGGTTGGATCGATGGGAACAATGTACTGGATCTGCTGGGTCATTTCGGATTGAAGGGAACACTTCAACCGATTGAAAATTATCGATCTGGCGATATTGCCCGGTTTCGTTTCGTCACCGTCCTCGGTATCGATGAACGCAAAATGAGTTATCCGCAGGATTTTCTTTCAGATATTCGGAATGCCCGAATTCCGGTTTTCTGGATTGCCAATCATGTTGAGGAATTGATGAAAGATCTGCAGTTTGCGGAGTCTCTTGGATTCAAGTTGTCTGAATCCGTTCCCATGCTGGGGTTTCAATCGGTTTCCTATAAGGGCCGGTTATTGATAAAAGGAGAGCCTGTACTGTTTCCCATAGAGATTCAGAACCCGTCTAAAGTTCAGGTTCTGGCGACGGCAATCGGTAAAGATGGCGGTTCCATGCCTTATATGGTTCGGTCCGGCGCCTTCTGGTATTGTGCGGATTCACCTTTTTCCTATGCAGAGGAGGGGGACAGATATCTGGTTTTCTGTGATCTTCTCCATGATTTTTTTGGCATTCAACATCCGCAAGAGCGAAATGCTCTGGTGCGTATCGAGGATGTCTCGGTCGATTCCGAGCCGGATGACCTGCGCGCCCTGGCGGATTATCTATACGGTAAAAAAATCCCCTTTCAGGTCTCGCTGATTCCGATCTTCAAGGACCCTGAGACCAAAGAGGAAATCTACCTATCGGATCGGCCCCAATTTGTCCGCGCCATCCACTATATGGTTTCCCGGGGTGCAACAATCGTGATGCACGGGGTGACCCACCAGTACCATGGCAGAAGCGGAGATGATTACGAGTTCTGGGACGATCAGTCCGGCAAGCCGGTTTCAGGTGACTCTCAAGATGTTGTCGAGCAGAAACTGCGGGCCGGACTGGAAGAATGCTTTGCCAACGACATTTATCCGGTCACCTGGGAAACCCCGCATTATGTGGCGTCGGAGAACACATACCGGACCGTTGCAAAATACTTCAATTCTTCCTATGAACGCGTCTCTTCGGTCAACCACGCCGCAGCCGGGCATTATTTTCCATATCCGACTGTGGATCGGTTTGGCCGCTTCATCATTCCGGAGAGCATCGGCTTTATCGAAATGGAGAAGCCGTCTCCGGAAGCGCTTGTCAAAAACGCCGAGAGAACCCTGGTGGTGCGTGATGGTATGGCCTCTTTTTTCTTTCACCCCTTTCTGGATCTCAAATACCTGAAACAGTCGGTCGAGGGTATTCAGAAGCTGGGCTATCGGTTTATATCGATCCGGGATTATAACCTGCGTGTTCACCTGGATGACCGTCTGGTGCAGACTGCTACCGGCAGCATAGCGCTGACGCCCCATGCCAAATATATGCACCGTATCTGTCAACAGGCGGACGGCAGACTTTCCGGAGAATCCTATCTGGAAAAAAATTCGCAGGGTGTGATCACTGATCCCGGCGTTGTGCCGGCCAATGCTGTTCTGGTGATGGAAGGTGTCAATGAGATTCTGGCGCAGAAGGATCAGAATTCCCCCGGTAAGTGGGAGATGTTCAAATCGTGGATTCAGAGCGGGCTCTACAAAAAATCCACAGTGGCGTCTCCGCTGGAACAGCCTCGGGCTGTGGTACTCTGGGATGATACGTTTGCCAAAGAAGACTGGAACAATCAGTCAAGCTATGTCAGTGTCCTTTCTCTGTATGGATTTCGAACCAGCACTGTCGACTGGAAGGCATTCGAGATGGATTCCATACCGGAAGGCGCCATCGTGGTTGTGCCGCAGGCTGTTGCCGTGAAGCTGCCTGATTCTTCCGTCAAATCGATTCAGTCATATGTCCGAAAGGGCGGCAGGTTGATTCTGGATGGACCCAGTCCCCTGAGCCAGAGTGTGGGGGTTCAGAAACAGAAGCGATCGATCAAGGTTCGGTCTGTGGAAGAGATGCTGTACGGTGCTCAGGAAGTTATATGGAATCCATCGGCCACCGTGCCGCGCTTTACCATTTCGAAAACGCTTGCGGTCTACGTCCGGGACGAGGAAAGCGAACTCCCTTTAGCGGTTCTGGGTGGGTTTTATGAAGGTCGGTTTCTGTATCTGGGGGTGCGGTTCGATCCGATCAGCAAGCTTGGGTTTACCCGCTATCCCTATCTTGTTCATTACCTTCGAGAGGGCTTTAAGCTGAACCTGCCGGCTCAGCGCAAACAGCTTGAGCTGTATTTCGATCCGGCGCTTGCCAAGCGGCAGGGGGCCGAGGACAAACTCGCCGAACAGTGGAGTCGAATGGGGGTTCGCGCTATTTATGCAGCCGCTTACCAGTTCTGGCCGAAATGGTCTTATAACTATCAGCATCTGGTTGATGTCTGTCACAGAAACGGTATTCTGGTCTATGCATGGTTTGAGTTCCCGCATGTCAGCATGAAATTCTGGGAAGATCATCCGGAGTGGCGGGCCAAAACAGCCACGAATGAAGACGGTCATGTGGGCTGGAGACATCACATGGATCTGGATATTCCCGAATGCCGGGCGACTGTCTTTGATTTTGCCGTCGCTTTTCTGCAAAAATACGACTGGGATGGTGTCAATATCGCTGAACTCAATTATGACACCGCCAACGGGCCCGAAACCCCCAAATCCTATCTGCCCATGGGATCGACGACCCGGTCGGCGTTTCTTGCCCAGCATCATTTTGACCCGATTTTGCTCTTTTCGCCAGCATCGCCGTATTACTGGCAACGCAACCGAACGGCTTTGAAAAAATTTGAAACGTTTCGCTCACAGCGGGTCCAGGCATGGCATCAGGAATTGCTGGAGAAGATTACACCGGTTGCCAAGGCCCGCGATATGGAAGTTATCGTGACTATGCTCGACAGTCTTCATTCGAAAACCTTGAACCGGGATACCGGTGTGGACTCCCGCCTGATTCTTGCGCTCATGGATCGCTTCCCGTTTACGCTTCAGGTGGAAGATCCTTCCCACTTCTGGGCGGATGCACCGGACCGGTATCAAAAGTTTGCGGAGACGTATCTGAAATTGGTCAAGGATCGTAATCGCCTGATGTTTGACATCAATGTCGTTCCCGACCGCAATATAGAAAAATCGCATTCTCCCTCTCAGACGGCAGTGGGGATCGAGCTGGCCCAGACCGTGATTGCCGCCAGACAGGCATCCGGAAGGGTTGCCGTTTACAGTGAAGGAACCATGCCCTATCCGGATATCGAGGCGATTTCCCGGGTGCTGGCCAACGATACCGTTGTGGAAAACCTCTCGAATTCCTGGACCGTGGAATCGAAAGACGCTGTTATCCTGAGCGCACCCGGCCTCTGGCGGGATTATCAGATCAACGGCAAAATTTGGCCCGGCTGGGGAGATAACGCCATCTACATGCCTGCAGGAAAACATTTGATTTCACCGTTAGACCGCAAGTATAAGCTGATGGATACGTCCGCTCTGGATATCCGTATGCTCCGTTTTTCCGGAGACATGGATTCGCTGACGCCCACTCTGGATGGATTTGAATTTACCTACGATTCCACGCTGCGGACGATTGCACTCCTGAACCGGGAGCCGCATGAGATTCAGATTGACGGCAGAAAAACCGATGGGCGTTCCATGGGGTTTGCCGGCAACTGGATCGTTTTGCTTCCAAGCGGCAAGCACCGGGTGGAAATCATTGCCGACAGCACGGCATCGACGATCGTCAATACTACCAGCCTTTACAGCGCAACAGCGATCGTCATTTTTGGAACCGTAGCCTGCGGCCTGCTGGGATTGCTGTATATGGCCATCTTGGTACGCCGTACTTTCGCAGGCGCCGTTCGTCGCAGCACGCATTTATAAGAGATTTTTTTCAATGGTGGGAGTTTAATAGGATCGTTCATGTTTTCGCATCTGGTTTTGAATTACACATTCGTTTTTAGTGTCGTCGTCATCTGGTTCATGCTGGGGTATCAGTTTATCCTCTTCATGCTGGGGTATCTATATGGATTTCGGGCACAGCGCAGACGCCAGGAAATCGAGCAAGCCTGCCCGGAGCTTCCGGAAATTTCCATCATGATTCCTGCTCACAATGAGGGGATGGTGATTGCCAAGACGCTGGATGCGCTGCTGAATCTCCATTATCCACTGGAAAAAATTGAATTTCTGGTCATCAACGACGGCAGTACAGATGATACGGCAAGTATTGTCGAAACCATCGCTGCCCGGGACGCCAGGGTGCGGCTCTTCAATGTTCCTGAGGCATTGGCTGCGCGGGGCAAGTCGGCGGCGTTGAATCAAGGGCTTAAACTCTGCCGTTATAACATCATCGGAATTTTCGATGCCGATAATACGCCCGAGCCGGATTCGATCATTCACCTTGCCCGCCAGCTCGTTGCCGATGAACGATTGGGTGCTGTGGTCGGTAAATTTCGCTGTATCAACAAGAAGAAAAATCTTCTGACCCGTTTCATCAATATTGAGGGACTGGCCTTTCAGTGGATTATCCAGGCCGGCAGGTGGAATCTCTTCCAGATGGCGACCCTTCCAGGCACCAATTATCTGATGCGGCGGACGCTGATCGAGGCGCTGGGAGGGTGGGATACGAAAGCGCTGACCGAAGACTCGGAACTCTCCATTCGTATCTACGAGGCCGGGTATCTGATCAAGTTCGTTCCCTATGCCGTCACCTGGGAGCAGGAGCCCGAGACCCTGCGGGTCTGGTTCAAACAGCGGGTCCGGTGGGCGAGGGGGAACAATTACGTACTTGAAAAGCACATCGGCCGGATATTTAAAATCAGACCACGGATTGTGGGGATGGAGCTTTTTTATACCATGGCTGTGTACTATCTTTTTTTTCTGGCGATCCTGCTCTCGGACCTGCTTTTTTTTCTGGCGGTTAGTGGCTGGATTTCAATTCCGGTTCCGGGCCCGTATCAGGAGGTGTGGTATTTTGCATTTGGCCTCTTTACGCTGGAGCTGATCATCGCTTTGTCACGCGAGCGGGAAGATACGCCGGTCAATATCGTACTTATCATCCTGTCTTATTTTACTTACTGCCAGCTCTGGATCGCAGTTGTGCTGAAAGGTGTTTACGATGATTTTGTTTTGCGGCGCGAGCATAAATGGGATAAAACTCAGCGGTTCGAGGTCGACCTCCAGGAATGTGAACAGTTGATTAAAGGATAGCCTTTTCCAAGATACTTACCATTCTCTTAAGGATATCATATGGAAGAACATCCGATTTTAGAAAAAACACAGAGTGAAAAAAAATTTTATATTTTAGGGGATGCGCGGGTACTGAATACCAAAGCACCTGCAATTTTTTCTTCAATCATGAAAAAAGCCGATATAAAGGGCAGTTATGAGCCTTTCGTGATCACTCCCGGAAAGCTGGGCGATGCGGTAAAAGAAATCAGACTGATGAATGTTGCCGGGGCCAACGTTACCATCCCCTACAAAGAGTCGATCATTCCTTATCTTGACGACCTCTCCGAGGGGGCGACCATTATTGGATCCATCAACACCATTGTTACGGTTGGTAATAAACTCAAAGGGTATAATACGAATGCCATCGGCTTTATGGACTCCCTCAAGGACGCCGGATTGGATGTTGCCGGCAAGTCCGTCCTCGTATTCGGAACCGGTGGTGCGGCCAGAGCCGTTGTATTCATCCTCAACTGGGTTCGTGCCAATCCGATTCTGATTACCGGCCGAAGCCAGGGTAAGATCAATGCCATCACCAAACAGATCGGCGGTCAGTCTATATCCCTGAGCACGCTTCCGGATAGCCCCCTTCCGGTCAATCTTGTGGTCAATGCCACATCGGTATCCAGTCCAGGTGAGTCTCCGGAATTGGCCGCACTGGTGCAGCAGCTCCAATTGCCAAATTGTGAGATGGTGATCGATCTGAATTACGGTCGTTCCCGTAATTTCTGGCAGGACATGGCGCAAAGCAAAGGCATTCCGTTTATGGACGGCCTGTCTTCCCTTGCCAATCAGGCCAAACGCACATTTGCCCTGTGGACGGGGATAGATATCAATCATGAAGATGTGTTAGCAGCCATTCAGGATGCCTCGACAGCCGCCGACTAGCTCTTTCATCATCATCCACATCGATTCATTAAAAAGCAATGGCGCATCATCGATCCGCTTTGTGGTCGATAGGGTTGTATGCGGGAGCTGCTTTTTTCCAACCAAGCGGACAGTTCATAACATCAGGATAGTAACCCCTTGGGCTTCTGCAATAGTATCGATAGCTGGGATCGCCTACAGTCATTTGCAGCGCCGGTGTTTTCGGTATGAGGGGCCGTGCGACTTCAACGGTTCTATAGTAGGTCCGTTGGTAAGTCCTGGGAGGAGATTCGTAAAAAAGAGGGAGGGGATAGATTTTTTTCGGTCATCCCCGACCGATAACGCACCCAAAATCATTATCTGCAAAGCTATAGATATTCACTCAGTTTCTGTTTTAGTTCTATGGGAACCGCGATGGACTTGTTTTCCTCATAATCGAAACAGACCTGAACGGATTCGCCTGTTGCAAATGTTGCGGATTCATCTGTCTGGTCCGCCAGACGATAGGCCAGTACAAAACTCTTGTTCCCAATTTCCTTTACCCACATCTCCAGGGAGACCAGGCTGTTCAGTTTGATGGGGCTGATAAAGTCGCAACCAATGTTAGCCAGAATAAATGGAAAAAGTGAGAAACCCGATCCTCTTGATATTTTCAGAAAAAAAACCTTTCTTCCTTCTTCAAAATATGTGAAGAATACCGCGTTGTTGACATGTCCCATGCTGTCAATATCTCTAAATCTTACTTGAATTTGGGTCTTGAATATGTTTTTCACGCTATCTTTCCCTCAAATTACTTGCACTATTTTCAGATGCGGCATTCATTTCTTCCATTGAAATAAGCCGTTGAAAATGGAATACAAGATTGATTAAATGATGTTTTTATAATAAAGTACCCAACAAAGAAGTCAATGAGTCTATATCAATATAATTATAGGAAATATTAGCACATGTCAATTACTCTAGATGATAATGCAGTTGATGTCTTCAAATTGTATGATGAGCTGGCCGTCGCTTATGCTAAAGATATCGATGGCTACAAATCGATCCTTAAGGCAATCGAGGTGATGATCGTTCAGAAAGAAGAGGTGCTGGACGCCCTTAAAAATCAAACACTCGATTTGATTAAAAGTTCACTGTCAGCCCCTGCTGTTTCGCCTTCCATGGAGGCCCCTTCTCCGCAATCGGTAAAGAAATTCAATTATGCGGGTGTAGATGAAAACGATCTGGCGCCGGAGAATGTCGTTTCCGGCCTGCCGGATGCTGTTCCAGACAAGGAAATGCCTCCGAAATCTGAACGCACACGTCAAAAGAAAACATCCCAGCAGGCAAAGAGAAAGATAGTGCGGTCCGAAAAGCCTAAAAAGCAGCCCCTTCAATCCAAAAGCACAGCAGAGAAAAGCTGGAACGATCGACTGCCGCCGAAAGCTTCAAAAAGACAGATTTCCAGGGCTGAATCAACCGGCGACGACTCTGATATTAAATGTCTCTATCACCCTGAAATTGCGGCAGTCGACCACGGACGACAATTGTGTTCTTCCTGTAAATGGAAACTCATCAACAGCGGTCTGTTGAATTTTCATAAAGAGCCCGAGGTGATTGCATTTTTGAAGGGTGAAATAACCAAATTTCCGAATTTGGGGCAGTCCATGTGCCCCATTCATCCCGAGGTTCCGTCATACAACAGGAAAACGGCATTATGTAAAGTTTGCCAAAAGAAAGCCAACGGAATCGGGATTCAGAATCGGCAATTAAATGAAGAAGAGCTTAATCTATTGCGGAATCCTTCTTTGTAGGCATCTTTTTGATTTTCTAAATCCGACTGTAAACGACTATACTTGGAATGCTACGTCAATCAACTGAGAACATTGCCCGTCATTCATGATTTGAATCGGCATGGAGAATGATGACATGATCGAAGATAGCGTCTATCAGAATTATTTTACAGCCCTTCTTGCAGGCAGTCGTTCGGCATGTCATGACATCGTTCAGAAACTGCTTGATGCGGATACCGAGATCAGAGAGATTTATGAAAAACTGTTTCAACAAAGTATGTATAAGGTTGGCGAGCTGTGGGAAAACAATCTTATCACCGTTGCCGGGGAGCATTTGGCGACATCCATCACGGAAGGCGTGTTAAACCTGGTCTATCCACATCTCTTTGCGATCAAACGTGTCGGGAAAAAAGCCGTCGTGTCATGCAGCGCCAATGAATTTCACCAGATCGGCGGTAAAATGGTTGCGGATATTTTTGAGCTTAACGGCTGGGACGGTTATTTCCTTGGCGCCAACACCCCATCGGAAGAACTGATGCGATATATCCATGAAGTTAATCCGGATATTTTGGCGTTATCTCTTAGCTTATTGTCGAATATCGACAACTTGATCCGTTGTATCGAAATCGTAAAAAGCGATTTTCCAAACCTGAATTTGCTGGTCGGCGGTCAAGCTTTCAGGTGGGGCGGTATCGACATGATCAAGTGTTTTTCCGGAGTCAAATATGTATCCTCCCTCGATAGGCTTGAAAAGTTTATCAAGGAAGTCTGAAATGCTCACGGACCAACACATTCATAGCGAAATTTTTACATATTTCACAAAACATGCACCGGTTTTATTTTTTGTTCTTTCAGAACAAGGTGTGATCAGCGATACGAATGACTATGCCGACCATATTGTCGGTTATCCGATGACCGGAAAAATTTTCCAGGAAATCATCGTTGATTTTACGGGTAATTTCGATTTATCCGCTTTAATAATCGAACCGTCGCGTGAGCAATTGATCAATATTGGTACTGCGTCCAGGTTGCCGCAGAGTTATTATTTCATTTTCAAAAAGCTGACCGATTGCATTCTGGCTTTCGGTCGTCAGGACATTGAAGAAATCGGCAGCATGCGCAAAGAAATTCTGTCCTTGAATCATGAATTGAATAATTTCATGCGCGAGCTTCACAAAAAAAATGCCATACTGAATCAGGTGAATGAAGATCTGCAGGCCGCCAATCAAAAGATCGAAGAACTGGCCAGAACGGATTCTTTAACGCAATTGGCCAACAGACGCTATTTCGACGAGCGAATCAGGGAAATGGCGCCTTTATCCATTCGAAAATTCCAGCCTCTTTCAGTTGTTATGACTGATATCGATAAATTTAAACAAGTCAATGATACGTTCGGGCATTTTATGGGTGATCGTGTTCTGGTCGGATATGCGGATTTGATGAAAAAACATACCAGAGCCGAAGACATTGTCGCGCGCTATGGCGGGGAAGAATTCATTATTTTGCTTCAACAGACTGATGCCAGCCATGCTTATTTAGTAGCCGAACGCGTCAGAAAAGCGTTGACGGAGGTGAATTTGCTCAATAACGCGTATGTCGTAACAGCCAGTTTCGGCATCAGCCAGTTGAAAACAGGTGAAAGTGTTGAGACGTTTATCAACCGTGCAGACATCGCATTGTATCGGGCGAAACAATCCGGGCGGAACCGGTCCATTCTGGCTGAATGAAGCGTGTTTTGAACTTCTGATAGCCGGCGCCATCAGGCTGGCAACATCGGCGTGGTAGTAGTCTGCGGCTTTTCTGGGTGCCGATCCTCAAGCAGTACAAGGAATTGGAGCTGGGCCCGGACGTCCTCTCTCCCCTGGAAATGGGATACATCTACGAGGAGATTCTCAGGCGATTTTCGGCACAAAGCGGCGAAGAGGCCGGTGAACACTTTCGCGGGCTTGATGCATCAGTTCAACTGGCTGATTCTGGTGAACCGACGCTGGGTATGATTCCATCACACTGGCACAAGACAAAACTCCGTTATGAGATTTCAATCCACAGCGGCGGCGAAATGAAACTCCGGCCGGGCAGAAGAGGCAAAAAAGGGGATGGCCTGCCACCCCGGAAATTTTCGGTACAGGACATGATCGACCAGATCCGCACAGCATTCGAAATCAGCGACGATGAGGCGCTTTACATCCGGCAGGTTACAGAACAAAAGGTCGCCGATCCGGTCATTCGCAGCACGGTGCAGGCCCACCATGAGGATGTGATCTATCTCGAAGGCGCTTACCGCGGGCCAGGTTGAACGGGGAAATCCGTGTCATCTACAACGATCTGGCTCGCTACGAAGAGCTGGCCCATCCCAAATACACCGACACGGGCGGCATTTTCGATATCATGGCCGTGACCGTGATCCGGACCCATTTGATGGAGGCGGCATAACGCTATGAAACGGCGCATCCAGGACATTCCCGAACAAGACAGGCCGCGGGAAAAACTGCTTCGAAAGGGGGCTGCAGCATTGAGCGACCTGGAGCTTCTGGCCGTTCTCATCGGCAAGGGCACCCGTGACATGGATGTGATGACTCTGGCGGGGAAACTGTCCACCGTCATCGATCACAAAGGAATGAATGTCAGCGCCGAAGATTTGCAGGAATTCGAAGGGATCGGCGATGCCAAGGCGGCTCTTTTACTGGCGGCGCTGGAATTTGCCCGCCGGCGCATCAAACCCGAAGGCGTGCGTATCGAAACACCGGCGGATTTGCTGCCCCATATCCGGCACTATGCCGATCGCATGCAGGAGTACCCGCTGTGCGCCAGTATCAACGGCGCCAACGAGGTGATGAATATCCGGCTGGTCTCCATCGGACTGGTGGACCGAAGCTCGGCTCATCCCCGTGAGGTCCCTGATGGATCGCGCATCGGCCGTTATCATCGCCCACAACCATCCTGCCGGCAGCCTTGAGCCTTCCCCGGCCGACATCGAAACGACCCGACAGCTCAAGGCCGCCGTGGGGATCGTGGGGATTACGCTGCTGGATCACATTATTTTCAATCGTACCGACTACTTCAGCTTTTTGGAATCGGGGAAGCTGTATGGTTCAGGTCAAAATCGGTCTTGAAAAAATAGGTTTCAGGAAACGGCAGGAATTGATCCAAATCGCTGAGTTGGGAAAGGGATGACCATTCCGATTTTGCTGCCAAATAGGGGGATTTCTCCGGAAAGTACTTTCGCATGAATGTGCCAAAATATTTGCCGTCGAACATGTTCCCCACGGAATGCTTCAGCGCAGCGGTAATATCCTGCCTGTCAGAATCGGTGTTGTGAGCGATATCGTAACGGAAATCATCAATTGATCCCTTGAATGACAGATTGACAGCATTGACGATTTCGCAGATCAGATTGGCGCCTCGGAGAGCATTTTCAATCACCTGGGGTTTTACTGAAGCCTCCTGGTTCATTATATCCTTTCCGCCTTCACGGCTTCGACCTGCCGAATCTCCGGAAAATCATCCAGCTCAAAAGTCACTTCCAAAATCTCTGCATTTCGGGAGATGTGATTCTTGATGAGAGTTTCCTGACAGTGCATTCCTTCCCCCATCGGCAATAACCTGCCTCGGTTATCGACAACTTCCGATACGACAGTCACGATGGAATTGGGTATTTCGGATTCCATATCCCGCAGAATCGGTTCCAGGCGAAACTGAATTTCAGCAACCGTCGTCTGCGCAAAAAAACCCAAGGTTATCGTGATGAACAGATCTTTACCGGATCGGCGCGTGCGATATCCACCGAAGCCATCATACTGGTCGAAATGCTTGGTGAGAACTCGCAGAATCTGATGCTGATCCGGGTCGGGCACCGATCGATCGAGAATTTCGGGCATACTCTCCTTGAGCAGATCAACGGCGATGACCAGCATGAAGCACAGGATGAATATGGATCCAATTATATCGACAATTCTGGCCGATTTGGGATCCTGCAGGCACAGGGCGAATATCAAGATCACCAGAACAATAAGTGAAGAAACCGTTTTCGCAATGCGGGATTTGATCTGGGATTGAATAATGATCGAGTTCTCTTGCTGATTGACCCGGATGAATGACAGGGTGAACCAGACATTGATAGCCAGATTGAAATCCGCTGGAAAGACGAACAAGAACAGGTTGAGAAGAGAAAGCGGCACATCGTCTCCCATCGAAACGATCTTGGAGAAGATATACAGACATGTAATCCCCAGACCGAATGCAACCAGCAGATTGACGATCCGCTCGATTTTTCCGGTGCCGAATTCGTATTCGTGGAACCTTCCCCGATGTGCGCGCCGCAGCACACTATACGAAACGATCTCGATGATCAAAAGCAACAAGAATCGGGTGATTTCGGATATCACCGTCATGGAACCCGAAAACAGGCCCACCCCCAGCATGAAGCAAAAACAGGACAAATCGAGAACGATCGCCCAGTAAACGGCGGATTCCTTGTTTCGCTGTTCCGGCGTGATGGAGTCATTGTCTCGGATCATCTCAGAAAAGACCCCAGATATTGTTCGATCAGACCGATGCCTTCAAACTCGGCAAAGGCGGTATGGCCGACGCCACAAAACCTGGCGGTGTCGCGGTATAGTTCCGGATCGTCGATGCGTACCAGTACACGTCCATCCCGTACCGACTTTGCCTTGACAGTGGCGGCAAAACGAGCGGCGGATCGATCTGCAGCCGATCCAGAAACCAATACGACTTTTCCATCAATAAACCGCTCGCTTCCAAATAGCCGGATGCGAACCGGATGGCCGGGATGAATCAACGCCAGCGTGGAATCGTCGATGGCCACATCCACCAGCAGAGTGCTGCGGTCGATGGTGGAGAGAATTCTGTCCCCCTTCAGCACTTCCATTCCGGTTCGGACATCAACCTCCCAGATTACGGAAGTGTCCGGCAATTGCACGGCAGCGGTCGATCGGCGTTCCAGATCGGCACGGGCAGACTGAAGAGAGGTACAGTCGGCTGCAAGATCGGCCTCGGTTTCCTGGATGCGCCGCTTGTATTCCAAGATCGAGATGAAGAGCGTATTGATCTGGTTTTGTATCTGAAGCACGCCATCGGAAAGGTTCGACGGAAATAGATCGTTTCGCAGCATCTGACGTCGGTGTTCGATCTGCTTCTGCTCCAGTCGGGTGGATTGAACGAGGGACTCGGCATGCAGATAATCCGCTTCGATCCGATCGAAATCGGCCAATGCCACTGCATTGATTTTGATCAGTTGACTGTTTCGCGTGCGAAGCTGTGCGGCTTCCTTCAGCCGGGCTTCCTGCCCTTCCTGACGGGCTTTCAAGATGGCGACCGTCTGGTCCAGGTCATGTTGCAGCAGCGTGCGGTAATCCGAGAGATGGCTCTCGCTGACAATCATCCGGGATTGAAGTGCGGCGATTTCCTCCTGAAGGAAGGCAGCGGATTTGGACTTTTCGCGGTGCCGGGCTTCCAGCATGTCGATCTCGGTGTGCGGTGTTCGGGAGTTTCGCAGCACCACGACGGGGGATTGACCGGAAACGGTGCCGGGGGTTGCGTTCACAGACACGACAACCCCGTCGATCGGTGCCCGGACATCATAAACATAGGCGGTAACGACGGCATTGCGGACGATGAAGGTTCGCAGATATCGGAAAAGGGCAGGCATCGGCAGCAACAGCACCGCCATGACGAGAAGCCAGGCAACCCACTTGTTCTTAAGCATAATAAGCCTTCATCAGGTTGATGTTCGTCAACCAACCCCATATGTTCTTCACCGATAAGAGAATCGGAATGTGGCCAACCGATTGTTCACCGCCACGGCTTCATCGATTCTGATAATTCTCCCGGACCGGCGAAAAGACCTCCACATTTCCTGCACGAAATGCTTTTTTTATCACGCTTTCGGGCATATTCCGCCCACCTGGAGCCTGCCAAATATAGTGCTTTTTCATTCGCATAGACAAGTCCGATGCCAGTATCGGTTAAAAAAAGTTCGAGTTCCCGTTCAGAAGGAAACATCGCCGCCAACTCGGTAAAAACAACTTCACAAATAATCAGTTTTCCCATGGATAAATGGCGATCCAGTAGTCTCTTTGACAGACCTCGTTATCGCGCAAAAATTTGGCACCTGCTTTGAGGCGAAAACACTGGTTTTCAGTGTTTGAAACTGCGCTGTCCCGTATAAACCATAGTCGCGCCCACTTCGTTGCAGGCTTCGATGGACTGGTAGTCATTATCAGATCCGCCCGGCTGAATGACGCAGGATACCTTTTCGTTCAGGCCAACATCGATGCCGTCCCGGAACGGAAAAAACGCATCGCTGACCATGGCCGAACCTTTAAGTCCACCGTTTTGTGCAGCTACGCGCCGGTCGATATCGGCTTTCTTTTCCGAATCTTTCAAATCGTTATAGGCCATCCCGAGGGTTTCGAAGCAGTAACGATCCGCAAGCTTTCGGTACGCCTTATCTCTGGCGATTTCAGCCACGCCGACCCGGTCCTGTTCTCCGGTTCCGATGCCGACCGTTACCCGGTCCTTGACATAAATCACGGAATTGGAGGTAATGCCGGCTTCGACCAGCCACCCGAACAACATGTCCTGATATTCCTTTTCCGTAGGTTCCCGCTGGATTATATAGGTTTTTCCCTTGCAGTCGCAGGCCGCCAGCTTTAAATCCGCCTTTGTCCTGGCCTGGGGAACAAACGACCACTGAGCCACGAGGCCGCCGTCCATCAGGCTCTTGAAATCCACAAATCGCTGCCCCACAAAATCCTGGAGCCGAGCAATGTTCTGAATGCGAACAACCCGTAGATTCTTTTTTGCAGAGAATATGGCCATAACACCATCTTCAAATTCGGGCGCCACCACGACTTCGGCGTACTGATTGCCGATAGCCTCAGCCGTTGCCTTATCCACGGGCCGGTTGACCGCAATACAGCCGCCGAAGGCCGCCACCCGGTCCGCCATCATGGCTTTATGGTAGGCATCGGCCAGCACATCGGACTGAGCCACGCCGCAAGGGTTGTTGTGCTTGACAATAACCGCGGTCGGCGTATCCATGAAATATCTTAGAATGTTCAGGGCATTGTCTGCGTCGGTCACGTTGGTTTTTCCGGGATGTTTGCCGGACTGAAGCAGTTCGATATCGGATGCCAGATATCGGCCCGGCTGAATGGTCCGAGTTTCCCCAAAAATCAAATTGCCGTTGACCAACTTGAAAAGAGCGGCTTCCTGGCCGGGATTTTCGCCGTACCGCAGGCCTTTCTGCTCACCCTGAATATCCCAGAGAACTTTTTCGAAAAACAGGGTCTGACGGCTGGTTTCGTCGATAAAGCTGATTTCCATGCGCGGTGGAAAATGCTCGTCCACAATGGTTTTGTACATTTTTTTCAGGTCGTCTGCCATGGCAAGCCTCCTTGAATGGGGAAAAAAGATGAAAACTGAAACGCAGAGCAGGGAAGGATAACTTCCCCTCTATGACGGATAACATCCATTCACGTTCGAAATCGTTTGAATGTTCAGGTATTCGGCGATCATTCGGTCATAATCAGCAGTATGCTTGAAAGCTTTCTGCGCCAGCCTGAAACGAAGTTCCAGAGATATTCGGCCGCGTTCTTCCCGCATCTCGGATAAAATGGCGTCGTAGTCCGCCGGATCCACCACGGAAGCCACCCGGATGAAATTCTTGGCAGAGGCCCGGATCATGCATGGTCCTCCGATGTCGATGTTGCCTCGGGCCTGTTCCACGGTAACATCCGGTTTGGATATGGTCTGCTTGAACGGATAGAGATTCACCACCACCATATCGAAGGGCACGGCCCCGGTTCTGACCAGATCGCCCTGGTGATCGGCATTGAAAGTTTCGGTAAGAATACTTAGATAAATCTTGAAATCCAGTGTTTTGACCAGACCTCCCTGGGTTTCCGGCTGGCCGGTATAGTCCGACACCTGTTTCAGACAGGTGTCGGCCTGTTTTCCCAGAATCTCCCGAATGGCATTGTAGGTGCCTCCAGTCGAATACAGGGTCATTTTCGGATTGATCTCCAGAAGCCGGGTGACAAGTTGATCGAGTTTGCTTTTGTCGGAAACGCTGATCAGGACATTGCGAACTTCGACAAGCGGATCGATCCGGGTAACCACGTTGATTGACATCGATTATATCTCCCCATCATATTCCTGTAAAAAACGGTTAAAAAATGCGGTCATGAACTGGTGGCGTTCATCGGCCATGCGTTTGCCTGCGGAAGTCATCATGCGGTACTTGATTTTGCGGAGCTTGACGCGATATTCCCTGAAGCCGGTATCATCGATGGAATACGGTGCG
This sequence comes from uncultured Desulfobacteraceae bacterium, assembly GCA_903953895.1. GTDB lineage: Bacteria > Desulfobacterota > Desulfobacteria > Desulfobacterales > Desulfatirhabdiaceae > RAAP-1. The sequence continues at coordinate 41,012 of CAJBLH010000027.1, forward strand.
CTTTTTTCCGGGTCGATACCGGGACTGTGCAGCCGCGCTCCGATTTCTCCGGCGAAGAGATAGGCCCTGGCGATACCGATGGCGCCGATGGCATCCAGCTTATCGGCGTCAAAAAGGACTTTGGCCTCAAGGGTTTCGGGGATATGGCATCCCCGGAAACGGTGGGTACGGATACAGTGAAGGATATTGTCTTTCCGTTCCGATGAAACCGCCAGATCGTCCACGATCGGCTTGGCCAGCACAGCGCCGTGGATTGCATGGCAGAGCGCTCCCTTGGCTGCATCCTGATGGGATCTGCCGATGTCGTGCAGGAGGGCCGCAACCCGCAGGACATCCATGTCCGCCTGTTCCACAGGGCCGATCTGCTCGCACAGCCTGAGTACCCGGATCGTATGATCCCAGTCGTGACTGGCGCGTGCGCCGGTGAAAAGCTGCTGTGCCGTTGCCTGAATATCCATCTTACGCCGCTGTTTTTCCGGTCAACTCCGTGATGGCGACCTTTATAACGACGATTTTATCCACGGCGGACGCCGGATAGGTAAATGTTTCACTGCAATACTGCCGCATGATGATATCCAGGGCCGCCCGCTTTTCCGCAGCATCCTCGATAAAGGCGGCAACCCCGAAGGCGACGGCGCTCTGGAAAGAAAACCCCCAGTTGCAGGGGCTGTCGCCTGTTTTCAACCGGCAATCCGTATCGAACTCGATACAGACGCGGGGATTTTTTTGAAGAACATCGATTTTTCTGCCTTCGGATGCGCTGTGAAAATAAACGACGCCGTCTTTGTATCCAAAACTCATGGGAATGACGTAAGGCTGACCGTCATCCGACATCGCCAGACGACAGACGGTTGATTTGCGTATAATGGATGTAATGGCATCCGGATCGGTTATTTCTTTGTCTTTTCTTCTCATAAATATTCCTGATGTATATTTGCAAAATTTTCGATATTGAAACGAATTATCTGATGGGCTTGATCATCATTTCTGCCATTTTGCTTTGCCCGACCCTCCCCCAGCGGGCAAGAGAGTTAATCAGCCGATCAGCCCAGACTCATGACCGATTCCCACCGTTCAAATTCCGTGGATACCGGAAGATTCTGTTTCTTGAGAATTTCAATGAATCCGCTGTCGTTGAACCGCAAGTAGGGATTGACTTTCAGCTCATCGCCGATAAGCGAGCAGACATGGGCCGGGTTGTAGGCTTTCAGATAGGGGTCGATGTCGGGATTGTCCGGCTCGACGATTCGGGAAAAGGACATGGCGTATTGCAGATAGTCATGGCCGGCATATACGACCGTATCAGCGGGAAAGGCCGTTAGAAATTTGATGGAATTGTAAAACGCCCGGAGATCGCCGGAAAAACAGTTACCGATGGTTCCGTTGAACAGGGTGTCTCCGGTAATCAGACAGTTGCCGACATGAAAGGTCACCGAATCCTGGGTATGGCCGGGCGTGGCATAGACCCGGACGGGTGTTCCGTCCAGCGCAATGGACGCCTGCCTGCTCAGGGATGCGCCGTCCAGAAGGACGGCTCCGGATCGGGCCAGGAGTTCCTGGGTTCCGCTGGTATGATCCGGATGCTGATGGGTGTGGGTCACGTGGGTGAGTCTGAGCTTGTTTTTTTCGACAAAGCGCAGAATGGAATCCACCGCACCGCCGTCGATGGCCATCGCCGAATGTTCTCCATAAACGACATAACTGAAATTATCGGAAGAATATGGGATTTGCTGAATATTCATGGGCCTCCTGGTGATGGATACTTTGAGCGTGCCGAAACGATAATCAAGGCCGAATATCTATAGCAGCGACTATTCTTTGTCAATGTGTAACTGGTTGGACAGCAATTCCCCCAGGCCGGATGCGCGGTGCGTCCGCCGCTGAACGGCCTGTTCCAGAACCGCCATGGACGGGCAGACCAGTGTGAACCAGTTGCGGGCCCGCGTGATGCCGGTATAGACCAGCTCCCGTGTCAGAACCGGATTCATGGCATCCGGCAGCACCATGGCCGTGTGCGCGAATTCAGAACCCTGGGATTTGTGAACGGTCATGGCATAGACCGTTTCCACATTCGAAAGGCGGGACGGCAGCACTTTTTTCAGTGTGTTATCCGGCATCAGAAACACCACCCGCATGAGTTTTTGAGCTGAACCCATACCTGCGGCAACCGGCAAGACGATACCGACATCGCCATTCATCAACCCGAGACTGTAGTCATTTCGGGTAACCATCACGGGCCGGCCCGCATACCATCCCTCCGTAGCCCGAATGAGCCCTGCCCGGTAGAGATTCGCTGCGGTTTTTTCGTTCAGACCTTCAACCCCCCACCGGCCTTTGCGGACGGCGGCAATCAGTTGAAACCCGCCGAATGCTTCCAACACGCTCCGCAGCCAGTCATCCTCGGCCCGGGGATCCTGTGGCGAACCAGACCCTGCGATTTCCAGATACGCCCGATACCCGACCGGTGTCTTCGATGCCGCAACACGCGAAAATCCCGAGGGATCGCCATCCAGCACCAGACGCATAAAATTGGTATCATTTAGGGTCTGAATGTTCAGCCGGGCGATATCACCGAAACCCCGATTCCAGACGGCGGCCACTGCTTCAGTTTCTCCGGCGTTGACAGCTCTGGCCAGCTCGCCGATGCCGCTGTCTGATCCGAAACGGTGGCTTGTCCGCAAAACAACGATCTGTTGATCCAGTTTCGTGCCGTTTCCCGCATGAGCGGTTAGGTCACATCCCGTGTGTTTTCGTAGCCATGCAAGGGTCGAAGGCAAATAGCGGGCTTTTTCGGCCTGCGCACAGATATCTCCCAGCACAGACCCGGCTTCGACCGACGCCAGTTGATCCTTGTCTCCCAGCAGCACCAGCCGGGCATTTGGTGGCAGGGCCTCCAGGAGTGAGGCCATCATCTCCAGATCGATCATCGAGGCTTCATCCACGACAACCAGATCGACATGCAGGGGATTTGCTGAATTGTGGACAAACCGCCGGGAATCCGGCCGACTGCCCAGCAAGCGATGCAGGGTGGTGGTTTTTATGGGCAGTCTGGTTTGCATCTCAGGCGGTAGCTCCGTTGTTGCCTTGCCGATGGATTCGGTCAGCCTTGCGGCCGCTTTTCCCGTGGGCGCAGCCAGACAAATCCGAAGGGGTCTGCCCTGCTCCAGAGCCAGCGACTGAAGAAGCGCCAGCAGTCGAATCACGGTGGTGGTTTTACCGGTTCCGGGACCCCCGGAAATCACGGTAAAGGCGCTGTTTGCTGCAATGGCCGCTCCGATACTCTGCCAGTGGATGCTGATTCCGGCCTTTTCATCAGGACTTCGAATCGATTGAAACAGCGCATCCAGCCTGTCTTTCAAATTGTCGGGCGGATAATCGCACAGACTGCCGGACAGACTGCTCGGGGAACAAACCGGATTGTCAATCCGATGTAAAATTCCCTGAGCCACCTGCTGCATATATTGCCAATACCGCCGCAGATACACCCGACCCGAAGACAGCAGCAACGGCGCGTTGCTCTGCAGCGGCGCACCTATGTGCTGGCCCTGAACGTCCACCGGGCCCGAACACATCACCAGCGATGACGCCGTCAAACATTTTTCCCACAATTCCCGGGTCATGCCGGACAAGAACGCCAGGGGGTTATCTGTCGGCGGTTCCTCCCCTTCGGGCGGCAGCGACAGGACCCCAACCGGATCATCCTGCACAGCCTGAAGATCCAGACAAATATGCCCGCGTCCCAACTGGTGACTGGTCAGAGCCGCAGCCAGCAGCACTTCAGCAGATGCATCCGACGCCTCGCTCATCAGAAAGCGGACAAACGCAAGGTCCAGAGTCCGAATCCATCCCAGTTTCACCCAGTCTTTCAGCTTGCAAATCAGTTCATCGGTCTGCATGGCGAATCTCCTTGCCGGCAAAAGCCATATCGAGGGTTTCAATCAAGGTTTGCGACGGCCTGTCCAGAAAGACGCCATGACCCTGGTCGTCAACTCCCCGAAGGAAAAGGTAAACGGCGCCGCCCACATGTTTTTCGTAATCGTAGTCCGGCAGTCTGAGTTTTAATAACCGGTGAAGGGCCAGGGTATAGATCACATATTGAAGATCGTAGCGATGTTCCAGAATGGCTTTTTCCATGGCCTTGGTTTCGTAAGCGGCTTCGCTGTCTCCCAGATGGTTGGATTTGTAATCGAGAACATAATAGCGGTTCCGATAACAGAAAACCAGGTCGATAAAGCCGTTGAGCATCCCGTTGACCGAAGTGTCCAGGAGTCGGGGACGGGGTGTTGCGGGCAAAATGGCGGCGGTTACCGCATCATCGAGTTCCCGGGCGCCAACCCCATGGCCGGCGAACCAGAACTCCATCTCCGACCGGCAGTCTTCCTGCGAAAGCCCGGCCAGGGTCATTTCACCGAAATCTTTCGGCAACCGGATCGGAGTTTGAATGAGTTTTTCAAGCCAGCTTGTCAGGATCTCATCCCAGTCTGCCCAGTCCCGCCGTCGGCACAGATCGCTGATCCTGCCAAAAATATCTTTCCGACGAGACGCCAGCCCCGCAAACCCTTCATTGGCAGCCCATTCCAGAATGTCATGCAGAAAACTTCCAGGCTCCGGACCCCGGGGAAATCCGTGAATGGATCGGGCAGTATCGACTGCCGGCGATGGCCCGACAGTTTCGGATATCGCTTCCAGCAGATGATCTTCTTTGGCCGAATTCGGCGAAAGGGAAACAGGAAGGAGCGGCAGAGCGGCAGAGGGGAAGGGTTCGATTCCGGCGCCTGCCGCAGCATCGGGTTTCGCCATGTGTGCGCCAGCCACCATTTTGGAATAACTGGCAATCCACCAGTCACTGGGAATTTTGCCGGAAAATATCAATGCCGGCCCCAATGCCGGTGATTCCGTCCTTGGCACATACAACATGCTACGGGGTTCAGGCAACGGATCGATTTCAATGTGCCGGCAATTTCCTTTCAGCACAGCAAGCTTTTCAGCCAATCGATCCGGTGCAATCGGTACTCCGGCCGAAAGCAGGTAGCCCAGAGCGGACAGTTCCAGGCGGCTGTCTCTCCCCATGACACCTATTCCCAGCCAACAGGCATGTTTTGCACGGGTCATGGCCACATAAAGCATGCGCAAATCTTCCGCCAGCCGCTCCCTGTCCGCAGCGGCCAGCTCTTCATCCCCCGGATTCCTCACCAGCCGCCGATCACCGTTTTCATCGTGGATTTTTACCACCGGGTTCCTCTCGGCTGTCACTTTACGAAGACTGCAAATAAACGGCAAAAACACGAGCGGATATTCCAGCCCCTTGGATTTATGGATCGTAATCACCCGAATCAGTTCTTCATCACTTTCCAGACGCAGGATCTGATCCTCGACGCCTGGCTCCGGCTGTTCGAGCTGTTCCGCCAACCACCGAATCAGCGCCTGTTCCCCTTGAAGTCCTGCCGACGCCGCCTGAAGCATTTCTGATAGATGCAGCAAATTGGTCAACGTTCTTTCGCCGCCGGGAACATTCAGCAGACGGGAGGGAACCCCGAATTCCTGAAACAACAGGCGCAGCATGGGCAGCACCCCCTGGTTCCGCCAGAGTACCCGATATTTTCGAAACCGGTCAATCTCGGCCTCCCAGGCCAGTTCGTCTTGAACCAGCCGATCCAGCGTGTTGAAGGACAGGGCCAAAACGTCAGTGGCCAATGCCGGTCTCATAAGGCTTTCCTGCTCGGGTTCCGCACAGGCCCGCAGCAGATAAAACAGGGAGTTGGCCTCGGGCGTGTCAAACACGGAATCCTTGTCGGAGAGATACACGCTGCGCACCTGGCGCTTGTACAGCGCCTGACGCACCGCACGGGCTTCGCTGCCGTTTCGTACCAAAATGGCGATATCCGCCGGGCGCAGGGGGTAAAAATCGCCGTCCAAGGTCTCGAATCCAGTCCGTTCAGGCTTCGATTCCGCCAGATTGAGCCAAAAAACGATTTCAGAGGCAGTGGATTCGGCCATCCGGTTGATATAGCCGTCATCACCGGACTTATTTATCGGGGACTCCTGTTGAATCCGCCAGAACGTCATGGCCGCCTGCGGCTTGCCATCAATCCGGAGCCGATCCTTACGGCCCTCTGCCGCGACTTCCACATACGGAATGCGATCCTGAAACAAAAACGCTCCGTCCGGATGCCCGGCACCGACCCCGAACACCTGGTTGACAGCCATGACAAGCCCTTCCGTGGAGCGAAAATTTTTTCCCAGCGTATACGGCGTTCCGTCGGCATCCCCACGCGCAGTTAGATAGGTATGGATATCCGCACCACGAAAGGCGTAAATCGACTGTTTGGGATCGCCGATCATCAATAAGGTACAAGGTACTCCCTCTTTATGATAAATTGTTCTGAAAATGGCATACTGAATCGGATCGGTATCCTGAAATTCATCGATCATCGCCACCGGAAACTGATCGCGGATGATCCGGGCCAGTTGTCCGTTTTCCGAGTTGTTCAGGGCGCGGTGGAGGCGGATTAAAAGATCGTCGAAATCCATCTGAGATGTGCGGTCTTTTGCCTGTTGAATGCGCAGGCCGATGTCCGCGGCTGCATCGTCAAAGAGCGCCGTCTCGATATGGAGTGCTGCCAGTGTTTCATTCAGCCGTTCCATGGCATCGTATGCCGGGTGCTGCGGGGCGGATTTGTTTTTGTTTACACCCGCCGCCAGACCGGAGCTGGACAATTTTTCCCGCGTTTTTTCATCGGGCAGTGGACCGTTTTCATGGATCCAGACGCGCATCGCTTCCTGCCATTTGGCCAGAGAATCGTTTTGGTATTTTTTGCCGCTCAGACGCTTATCGGCCTGGGCGTTTCGCACCTGTTCGATTGCGCGGTCAAAATCCGAAGCCCACGCCTGCCGGGCTGCATCCATCGCCTGAAGGCGTTTTCCGATCTGAACCACCGGGTCAATCGGATCGCTCAAGGGCTCCTTGATCAAGGGTTCGATATTTTTCAGCAACACCTGGGGTGTGGAACAGATGGACAGCAGCTCGGATACGATTTCTTTGGGTTGAGGATAAAAACGGCTGCGCCAGTAGTCATAGACGGCTTCTTCCAACAGCTCCCGGTTGCGGGGGGTCAGGTCCAGATCAAAGAGGCCGCCGCTGTCGAATGCGTGCTGACGGATCATCTGCCGACACCAGGCATGAATGGTGTAAATCGCGGACTCATCCATCCATTGCGCCGCATGATCCAGGCGTTGGGCGCAACCCAGCCATAGGTCGGCATCGTAAGAACTTCTCAGGGCATGCAGATAGTCATCCCCCCTGCCCTCTCCACGGAAAAAAGCCGCAGCCTCGGTCAGGCGGTTGCGTATCCGGTCCCGCAATTCCTCTGTAGCGGCATTGGTGAAGGTAACGACCAGAATTTCCGGAGGCGTCAATGCCCGAAAAAAGCCGCTTTCACCGCCATGTCCCAGTATCAGCCTGAGATAAAGGGCCGCGATCGTGTAGGTCTTGCCGGTACCTGCACTGGCTTCGATCAGACGAACGCCGTGCAGGGGAAATGTCAGCGGATCCAGTACATTGACCATGCGTATCTCCTCATTCCAATTTGCGTAATTTAAACATCATTTTGGTATTGAATGCAAATTGGCGTCATTCTGTAAAATTTATGATTCGAACGGTCTGGAGCAGTGGTGAGTACAAGGATTGCGCCAACTGGTGAAACGGATGGCCGGATGCCTGCCAGATAGTGTTAAAATCGGGATAGGATCGCATCAGATAACGGCTGTAGCCCAGCTCTCCCAAAGAATTGTAACCATCCCCTTCATACACCTTGCGGGCCGCAGCCATCGCTTTGTTCAGTTTCGCACCCGAATCGATCTTCGAATCATCGGAATTCATCACCGACAAAAACGCCAGAGCGGTTTTGGCCGTGACTGGCAGGGGATGGGTCAACCCCGATTTCCAGCACATCACAACCTCATCCAGCCATTTTTCAGCACAAACCTGATCCAGAGGCGGCATTTGCACCACAGCATCCGGCGCCGCCAGATAGCTGGTCACAGAAATTCCCTGTGCGCACCCGACCAGATGTTTGACCCATGAACCGATTGCACTGGTCAATCGCAAAATTTTACCATTATCCCCCAGGATATTGCCGCCATAAAACTCCCAGCGGGCATACGTTTCAGTCCCCCCCGAATCGGCCTGCCGCAGCCCATCCATCCAGTCTTCCAGAAACACATCCGACGATAAGGATGCCCCTTTTAGAAGAATTTCCCTGGCTGCCGCCGCAACCGGCCACAGACGGATCAGTTTGTGGTGATGGTCAAGCATTCGCAGTACCCGCTCGATCAGATCAGCAGCAGCCAGTTCGCCGAAACCTTTCAGCGGCAGCACGCCGGTGCGGCGAAGGCGAGCCGATTCTTCATGAACTGCATCGCAGGACTTCTCGGGTCCGGCGGCCAGTCCCGCAGACAGCAGCCGGGCTCCGAGGCTGAAAGGCGCCAGCCGATCCAGAGCAAAAGGTTCGTGATCTTCAGCCGTGGCCTGGATGTCATCGAAATAGACTTTCAGCCGCCGGTTAAAAAAATAGTGAACCGGATGCTTCAGAAATCGAATCAGATCGTTCATCTGTATGGCGGCGTCAATCGGATACGCCGAAAGAACCGGCGGCGGAACCTCCAGGGCCGTACCTGGCTGTAAATTCAGAATATCGCGCCATTCATGGGCATAAGTTAACAGGGTCGGGTTCCGATCCGGCAGAAAATACGCTCTGCTGAACGGCTGAAGCGGATGCTGACAGGTCAAATGATTCAGAAACGCCGCGCACTGATCCTGATCCGTGGTATCCGAGCCTGCCGAAGTGTCGTTCAACCGCCAGCCGGCTGCCAGATAGTCGCGCAGTTGACCGACCAGTACCGAAGGCATCTGCTCGCTGTTGTCCTGGATATTGCGACCGATGTAGGAAATATAGAGTTTTTCCCGGGCCGACAAAAGCGCTTCGAGAAACAGATAGCGGTCATCTTCCCGGCGGGAACGGTCTCCGGGCCGATAGGCGCCCTTGGCCGCCATCAAATCGAAATCCAGAGGGGGGCGGCTTCGTGGATACTTTCCATCGTTCATGCCGAGCAGACAGACCACTTTGAAAGGAATAGCCCGCATGGGCATCAGGGTGCAGAAATTGACTTTACCGGCCAGAAAACGCTGAGACAAGGAGGATTCCTGAATGGCGCTCAGAAAGGCTTCGCGCACCACCGTCAGCGGCAGCGATTCTGTCAGCCCGGCGTCTATACAGGCATTCAGCCATTTTTCCAGCTCCGATTCCATGCGGCTCTGGACCAGTTGTTCCGCGCTGTCGGTTGGCTGAAAGCAATCATTTGAGAGATCCCGAATACGCGTAAACCACGTTTGCGCATCGGTCGGCTGATTCAACACATGGCAGTACCGTTCCAGTGTTTCCAGCAGGGTCGCCAGCGGGCCCACCAGCGCGGCTTCCAGGCCGCCCACTTCATCATACGGCTCGATCCCCCGCCAGGGCCGGCCCGCACCCGACGCATAGCCCAGGAGCATGCGTCGAAGGCCGAACAACCATGTGTTTTGTTCCAGGCCCGCAGGAAGTTCAAACCCTGTGCGATGTTCAGCATTCAAACCCCAGCGGATTCCGGCATCTTCAATCCACTGCCGAAGTTTCGGCAGGTCTGTTTCCGCCAGATCAAACCGGTTACGGAAAGCGGGAACATCAAGAAGATCGATCACATCGCTGACCGCCATGCGCGATTCCGGCAGATGAAGCAGCTTGTCGAGCGCCTCTCGCATGGGAACGCCAGCACGCTCCGGACTGTCGGCCACCGTAAAGGGAATATACCGTTGATCCTGCTGCCGGATGTTGCCGAACACGGCCTCGATGTGGGGTGCATAGGCATCGATATCCGGAGTCATCACAATGACATCCCGGGGGTGAAGGCCCGGAATCTCGGCAAAACAGGCCAAGAGCTGGTCGTGCAGGATTTCCACTTCACGCTGTGGGCTGTGGGCCAGATGAAATTGGATCGACCCATCGTCGATATCGATGCACGGCCTGTCTTGCAACGTGGACGGCAGGGAGCGCAGATCCAGTACAGCCTGCTGAACTTGCTTCAGCAGACCGGCAGCAGACCCTTGTGGAGCGACATCTCGAAAGAGATCGATTTCAGCAAAATTCTCCCGATAAGTCTCCGGCCGGTCATAGCTGGCAAGCAGCCCCATATAATCGCGTCCCTGCTTGCCCCAGGCCGCCAGAAGCGGGTTGACATGCTGGTGCAGCAGTTCCGGACTCGGATATTCGGGCATGTGGGGCTTGCGCGGTTGTCTGGCGCTCTCGATTCGCAGCAGTTCCCTGTCTTCGATGATATCCGCCCAGTGATACCGGCAGGGATTGTGAATGCATACCATCACCTGGCTGAGGCGGGATACGGCGTGAAGTACGTCCAGCGTCTGTTGCGGCAGCGAGCAGATGCCAAAGACGATCACCCGGCGCGGCAGACCAGCCGGTCTTTTGTCCAGGTTTTGCACCGCTTTCAGAAACCGGCGATGCAGGCTGGATCGACTTTTTCCTCGCAGGTTCGGTGACATGCGCTGATCGATGCTTCGCCAGAGTTCGGCCTGCCACATCTGACTATCCGGCATTTCAGTCGGCGCACCCAGGGCATTTCGCAGCCGGTCAACGCCGTTTTCCCAGTCTTCCAGCCAGTCGGCCCGGTAAACCTGGTACTGATCGAAAATATCCGCAAGGCGGCAGGCCAGTTGATACCGCTTGCGCAGGTTCCGGTCGATGTCAAGATATCGGGCCAGCGGCTGAAAACAATCCTTTTTCATGAGATCCGGCAGCATTTCAAGCAACCGCCAGATCAACCGATCTTTTTCAAACGGCGACTCCCTGGGGATTGCCTCCGGCCCCAGGACCACTCGATAGGCGCTCCACAAAAATCGGGCGGGCATCTGCATCTGCATGGCGGCGGCGATGCCGCACCCATCGTCATCCGCCAGCCCAAGTTTGAGCCACTGGGCCATGCCGTTGCTCTGAATCAGAAACAACTCGTTTTCCAGCGGCTTCAGCGGCCGGCGTCTGATCCACGCCACCGCCACCTGCCGCAGGTCTTCGAGATGATTGGCATGAATTATCGACAGACCGGGAACGATGATCAAGTCGGCTTCGCAATGATCTTTCGGTATATCCAAGTCATTCTCCTGTAAAAACAAACTTCTTATAATTTGACAAAAATCAGGAAATAGGTTAGCTGTTGCCGATTAAATATCATCAGTTACAGGGAATGCCGTTATCGATTCTGAAATTTCGCACCGGCCTTCACTCGCGTTTTAACCGGGTTCAGACAAAGAGATGATCAATCATGGATATCGAAAAATCAAGTGATATTATTGAAAAACGAAGAGAAAAACTATCAGAGCTGAAAGCCGGACATACTCAGCTTTTCCCAAATAACTTCAAGGTATTGCATACAATTCAGGATATTTTGTCTCAAATCCGTAGCCACCCGGAATCCATCACCCCGGAAGCACCTGTTTTTGTGACGGCCGGACGGATGATGGCCATCAACCGGTTCGGAAAATCCACATTTATCCGATTCCGGGATCGCACCGGACAGCTTCAGGCGTATATCAAAAAAGACGGCGTCGGAAACGATGCCTATGATCTGTTCAAACAACTCGATGTGGGCGATTTTGTGGGACTGACCGGAAGCATGTTCCAGACCAAGACGCAGGAGTGGACCCTTCTGGTCAACGACATCCGTCTGCTCTGCAAAGCCACAAGGCCCCTGCCCGAAAAATTTCACGGACTCAAAGATCCTGAAAAACGCTATCGCCAGCGCTACATCGATTTGATCATGAATGCCGACGTTCGCGACATTTTCATCAAACGCAGCCGGATGATTCAAGCCATTCGCACATTTTTGCTGGAACGCGATTTTCTGGAAGTCGAAACCCCCATGATGCAGACCCTTGCCGGAGGTGCTGAAGCCACCCCGTTCGTCACCCATCACAATGCGCTGAACATCGATCTGTTTTTGCGGATTGCACCCGAGCTTTATCTAAAGCGCCTGGTTGTCGGCGGTTACGAGCGGGTTTTCGAGATCAATCGCAATTTTCGAAACGAAGGGGTATCCACCCGGCATAACCCGGAATTCACCATGCTGGAGTTTTATCAGGCATATGCAACGTATGAAGATCTGATGGATCTAACCGAACGCATGTTTTGCGACATCACGGCGGCGGTTACCGGATCGACGCAGATCGTCTACCAGGGCCATGCCATCGAGATGTCCGGGAAATGGAAACGCATGACCCTGGCGTCGGCGCTTTCTGAAATTGCAGGAATCGATCCGTCCCTGCTCAAAGACAGACAAGGGCTGCTTGATCTCGCCGCTTCCCGGGGAATTGCGATTGCGCATAAAAACCGCCTGGGAAAAATTGTCACCAAGCTTTTTGATACCCTGGTGGAACCCCATCTGATTCAACCCACTTTTATTACCGGCTATCCGGTTGAAGTGTCTCCGCTCTCCCGAAAGAGCGATCTCGACCCCGATATCACGGATCGTTTCGAACTCTTCATCGCAGGCTACGAAATCGCCAACGGCTTTTCCGAACTGAACGACCCGCAGGATCAGAAAGAACGGTTCCTGCAGCAGGTTGCCGACAGAGATGCCGGCGATCAGGAAGCCCATTGCATGGATAGCGATTACATCGAAGCACTGGAATTCGGACTTCCGCCCACAGCCGGCGAAGGCATCGGCATCGACCGGTTGGCCATGCTGTTGACAGACTCGGTTTCCATACGGGAGGTCATTCTTTTTCCGCATATGAAGCCCCAGACAAAGACCCCTGCCGAGTCCATTTAACCCAGCAATGTGAAATAAAACCATGCAGTTTGAATATTTTATCGGCGCTCGCTATCTGCGGGCCAAGCAGAAACAGGCATTCATCTCACTGATCACGATCTTGTCCATCGCCGGGGTTACGGTCGGTGTGATGGCGCTGATCATCGTCATCGCCGTAATGGCCGGATTCGAGTCGGATCTGAAATCCCGTATCCTGAGCGTGGAATCCCATATCGTGGTGATGCGGCATGGGGGCCGATTCACAGACTACGCCCAGATCAACGACTGGATCGGTGGTGTCAATGGCGTGGAAGCATCCACGCCTTTTATTTTGTCCCAGATCATGATCCGATCCGCATCGGGTATGTCCGGCGCTGTGTTAAGAGGCATTGCGCCGGAATCCGCCGGCAAGGTCATCACCTCGATCAGTCCGGACGGATTGAAAGCCCTGGCGGCCCGCAGCACAGTCAGACCATCTGCTGCGGATGTTCCTGGCGTTGTTCTCGGAAAAGAACTGATGAAAAACCTAGGCGTCGCCCGGGGAGATACGATTCACATCCTGTCTCCGCGCGGCATGATTTCCCCGGCTGGGCTGATCCCTGTGATGAAACGGTTTCAAGTCATCGGCGAGTTTGAATCCGGCATGTATGAATACGACGGTTCCATCGCCTACATTCACCTGAGTGAAGCACAGAAGTTTCTCCACATGGAAGACGCTATTACCGGCATCGAAGTCCGGGTGCAGGATATTTATAAAGCCCGTGAGATATCCGAGACGATCTCCACCCACCTGGGATTCCCGTATTGGGGCAGAGACTGGATGCAGATGAACCGGAATCTGTTTTCAGCCCTCAAGCTCGAAAAAACCGTCATGTTCATCATTCTGGCGCTGATTATCCTGGTGGCCGCCTTTAACATTGCCGGCAGCCTGATTATGATGGTAATGGAAAAAACAAAGGATATCGCCATATTGAAAGCCATGGGTGCAACTGATCAAAGCATTCGCCGCATTTTTGTGTTTAAAGGGATGACCATCGGCGTCATCGGAACCACCCTCGGGGTCAGCCTCGGGTTTGTGCTGTGTAAACTCCTAGAGCATTATAAATTCATTGAACTTCCCGGAGATGTTTACTATATTACCAAACTTCCGGTTCTCTTGAAAACATTCGATGTTGTTTCGATTGCAACCGCTTCCCTGCTCATCTGTTTTATCGCCACGCTGTATCCGGCCAGACAGGCATCCAGGCTAAATCCGGTGGAAGCGATTCGATATGGATGAAGATTTTCGGATGCAGTGCGCCATCGATTCCGGCATAGCGCACAAAACAGTCCGGACAGCCGGGTCTCAGTTAGGTTGATATGGAAAACATCGGAATAAATGGCAGCACGGCTCAGGATGAACCAAATATCGACAGCCTGGTTCAGGCCAGGGATATCAAGAAAAGTTTCATCAGCAGCGGATCACGAATCGACATATTGAAATCGGTCGATTTAACATTGATGGCCGGAGAAACCGTTGCCATTGTCGGTGCATCCGGTATTGGAAAATCCACCCTGCTTCAGATACTGGGCACTCTGGATCAACCGGATTCCGGGAATTTATGGTTTCAGGGAAAAAATATTTTCAAGCTGAATCCTTTCCAGTTGGCCAGTTTCAGAAATGCGTCCATTGGTTTTGTATTTCAGTTTCATCATCTGCTGCCGGAGTTCACCGCACTTGAAAACGCCATGATGCCGGGGCTGATCAAGGGACTGTCCAAACCCGCGGCCCAAAATCTTGCGGAAAAGGTTCTGGTGCGGGTCGGCCTGAAAAGCAGATTGCAGCAGCAGGTCACCAAGCTTTCCGGGGGTGAACAGCAGCGGGTGGCGCTTGCCAGGGCCCTGGTTTTAAAGCCTGCCCTGCTCCTGGCCGATGAACCCACCGGAAATCTGGATCAAAAGAACAGTGAACAGGTTCATGAATTATTGATGGAACTCAATCAAGAAATGAATATGACCATGGTGGTCGTCACGCACAACATGAAACTGGCCTCCTATATGGCAAGACGCATCACCATTACGGACGGGAAACTGGTCGAAGCAAACTGAGGTGTCTACATGTTAAAACGGTTATGGCTCGTCATTATCGGAATCTTATGCGGTTTCCCTCTTATGGGTTTTGGCGCCGAACGCGTCCAGGTAATGGTCTTGCCGTTTGATATTCACGCACAGCAAAATCTGGAATATTTAAAAGACCAGGTTCCGCAGCTTATTTCGCGTCACCTGGAAAGAAGCGGTGCTGTCATCGTCAATCCGGACAGTGAACCCGCCATCCTTTCCGGCAAAGAGCCAACCCTTGAAACCATCCGCGTGATCGGCTCCAAAAAAAGCGCCGACGTGGTGATCTGGGGCAGCCTGACCTGGCTCGGAGAGAATTTCAGTCTAGACGCCAGAATGATGGATGTTTCCACAGACAGACCACCGGGATCATTTTTTTCTGAAGGACAGGGTGTTGAAAACCTTCCGGCAGCCGTAAAATCGCTTTCAGACGCCATCGGTGCAAAGCTCTTCAAACGGGAAAAAATTGCCGAAGTCCGGGTGACGGGCAACAGACGCATCGAGCAGGACGCCATCAAACGCATTGCAAAGACACAGCCAGGCGACACGCTGCTTGCCAGGAATTTAACCGAAGATATGAAGGCCATTTATGCCATGGGCTATTTTGATGATGTTCGGGTTGAATCCGAAGACAGCCCTGCAGGCAAGATCATTATTTTTGTCGTCAAAGAAAAGCCCACCATCCGGCACATCTATATCAAGGGGGGCAAGGATAGTCAGCAGGAATCCGGGAGCAAAAAATTCAAGGAAGAGAAAAAAGAAGATGTTAAACCAGGATCTCTGGTGATCGATGAAGAAAAAATCCTGAAAAGTCTGGATATCAAAACTGGCTCAATCGTTAATATTTTTAAAATCCAGAGCAATATCAAGCGAATTGAAGATCTCTACAAAGAAAAGAACTACCATAACGTCAAGGTTACCTACAACATCAAGGAACAAGACAACAATCAGGCAGATCTTGAATTCATCATCGATGAAGGAAAAAAAATCCTGATCAAGGAAATTCACTTTGTCGGAAATGAGTCCTATCCGGATAAGAAATTGAAAAAAATCATGAAAACATCCGAGAAAGGTTTCTGGTCCTGGCTGACCTCCTCCGGAGATCTCAAAGCGGAAGATCTGAATCAGGATGTTGAACTGCTCACTTCTTTTTATCACAACAGCGGCTATATCCAGGCCAAAGTGGGTGAACCCATCGTTGAATTTAAAGACAACTGGATTTATATCACGATCAAGATCGACGAAGGCCAGCGATTTAAAGTCGGTGACGTCAAATTTGCAGGGGATCTTCTCAAGCCGGAATCCGAGCTGTTGAAGCAGCTAAAAATCTCCAAGGAACCGTATTTCAGCAGACAGGTCCTGCGCGACGACATCATCGGCATCGGTGATCAGTATTCAGATGAAGGCTACGCCAATGCGGATGTCGTTCCCAATATCGATCAGGATGTCGAAAAATTGATTGTCAACATCACCTTTACGATTACAAAAGGCGGCCTTGTCTATTTTGAAGAAATCCGGATCACCGGCAATACCAAAACCCGCGACAAGGTCATTCGCCGCGAACTTGAAATTTATGAACAGGAATTGTTCAACGGATCGAAATTGAAACGCGGTATCAGAAACCTGAATCGGCTTGATTATTTTGAAGACGTCAAGGTCAACACGACCAAGGGAAGCGAACCCGACAAAATGATCCTCGATATCGACGTCAAAGAAAAACCGACCGGTACGTTCAGCGTCGGCGGCGGTTACAGCAGTGTCGAAAATATGTTTGTCGTTGGTTCCATCTCTCAGCGTAACCTCTTCGGCAGAGGACAGTTGCTGAGACTGAAAGCGGAGATCGGCGGCCGAACCACCCGCTATGATCTGTCTTTTACCGAACCGTGGCTGTTTGACATCCCCCTTACCGCAGGCGTCGATCTATATAACCAGACCAGAGACTACGACAGTTACAACGTGTCGAGCGTCGGAGGCGCGGTCCGATTCGGCTATCCGGTCTATGACTACACACGGGCTTATCTTACATACGCATACGACGTCAGCGATCTGACCGATCTGTCCGCCACCGCCACGGATTATTTCAAGCAAATGGCCGGAAAACATACCACCAGCAGCATAACGCCGTCGATTCGCTACGACTCCAGAGATAAAACATTCAACCCGACCGAAGGGTCTCTCAGCAACATTTCTGTGGAATATGCCGGAATCGGCGGAGATGTCGGCTTCACCAAATATGTTGGAGAGGCCGGCAGATATTATCCGCTGTTCTGGAGTACGGTGGGTTTTCTGCATGCCAAGGCCGGCTATGTCGAGCAACATCCCGATGCCTTGCTGCCGCCCTACGACCGCTTTTATCTGGGCGGCATCAACTCGATCAGAGGTTTTGCCTGGGATGAGCTCAGCCCAAAAGATGCAAACGGCTATGCATACGGCGGGAACAAGTTCGTTCAGTTCAACATCGAGTATATTTTTCCGCTGATTAAAGACATCGGCCTGATGGGGGTCTTATTTACCGACATCGGTAACCTTTACGACGACAATCAGGATATCGATTTAAGCAGCTTGCGTCAGACCGCCGGGTTCGGCATTCGCTGGTATTCACCCATGGGCCCCATTCGGCTGGAAAACGGTTTTATTCTCGACCCGAAACCCGGCGAGAATCAAAACGGCCGTTGGGAGTTTACCATGGGCCAGGCATTCTGATTTCCCTATTCTGACAATTTTACCATTAACAAGCACTACATTTGAAAAGGATTTAACAATGAACATGATGAAGCGTATTCTGGCTGTTGGAGCTATTTCATTTTTCTTTCTGACAGGGATGTCATCCGCTGCGGATGCCGTCAAAATCGGGGTCGTGGATTTCCAGAAGATACTTGAGGTTTCCAGCGCCGGCAAGGCTGCACAGGCAGAAATCAACAAACAGGGAAAACAGATGGAAACGGATCTCAAAGACAGAGGCACCGAGATCGAAGAAATCGAAAAGAAGATTGAGCGGGAGTCTCCGGTCATGAGCAAAGATATCCGGGAAGAAAAACAGCGGGAGATCCGAATCAAGATCGGCGATTTCAAGGCCCTTCAGCAAAAATACATGGAAGATTTCAAAGCGCTGGAGAATCGCATCATCAGCAAAATCCAGAAAGAAGTGGTTGAACTCGTTCAAGATATCGGGAAAAAAGAAAGCTATACGCTGGTTGTCGAAAAGCGGACCGGCGGCGTTGTCTATGCCCCTCTGTCCATCGATATCACCGATGCCGTCATTCAAAGTTACAATTCCCAGTCTCCGAAATTCGATGAGACGTCCGCCGTCACAGAAAAAAAGAAAAAATAGAGGCTGATTGCGATGGATATGACAATTGAGCGGATTGCATCTCAGGTTCAGGGACGAATGCAGGGGGATGGCCGGAAATGTATCCAGGGTGTCGCGCCGTTTGAAACCGCTGAGGGTAGCCAGATCACCTATGCCGGAGGCCCTAAATTTCTCAAGCGCCTTCACGAAACCCGGGCTGGCGCCGTTTTGGTTCCTCATGATTATATCGGAGAAGATGACCGCGTCATTCGGGTCAAGAATCCACAGCTTGCTTTTTCCCATGTTGTCAGGATGTTTTATCCATCATCTCCGGCATGGACCGGCATCAGTCCGCTGGCGCATATCGGACAACATTTTGCAATGGGAAACGATGTCGCCATAGGTCCATTTGTGGTGATTCAGAATCATGTCTCCCTTGGAAATCGGGTCATCCTTCACCCCCATGTGGTGATCGGAGACCATGTGGTCATCGGCAGCGATGTGGAAATCTTCCCGAATGTCACCCTGTTGAATGGCGCCTGTATCGGCAATCGGGTCTCTATCCACGCCGGAACCGTGATCGGCAGCGACGGATTCGGGTATACTCCGGATGACGGCGCCTATCACAAAATCCCCCACCTCGGCACCGTACAGATCGATGATGATGTCGAGATCGGCGCCGGAAACACCATTGACCGTGCGACATACGGGAAAACATGGATTCAGCGGGGTGTTAAAACCGATAATCTCGTGCATATCGCCCACAATGTCGTGGTGGGCGAAAATACCCTTCTTGTGGCTCAGGTCGGCATTTCCGGCAGTACGACCATCGGAAGACAAAGCATACTGGCCGGTCAGGTCGGGGTGTCGGGTCATCTGAAGATCGGTGATCGGGTCACCATCGGTCCGCAGTCCGGAATCGCCGGCTCCATTCCGGACGGCATGGTCGTTTCCGGATCACCGGAGCTGCCACACAAACAATGGCTCAGAATTCAGCGGATCATCCCCCGGCTTCCGGAAATGAAAAAGAAGCTGGGTGAACTGGAAAAGCGCCTGAACGAACTTGCAAACACCCAGAACAACACGGAGACATAAAATCGTGCAACGCATGGATATCTCTGAAATCATGGCACTGCTTCCACACCGGTACCCGATGCTGTTGATCGATCGGATCATCGACCTGGTTCCGGGGGAAAAAGTGGTGGCATTAAAAAATGTTACCATCAACGAACCTTTTTTCTCCGGCCATTTCCCCACACTCCCCGTAATGCCCGGCGTATTGATCGTAGAAGCGATGGGACAGGCAGGCGGGGTTCTGATCATGTCGGAGCTGCCGCGGGAAAAAATCCCAGGAGCGATTTATTTTATGGGATGCGACAAAGTGAGGTTCCGTATACCGGTCACTCCCGGAGACCAATTGATTCTGGAAGCCAAAATAATAAAAAAGCGATTGAAAGTCGTTAAATTGTCGGCAACGGCCATGGTCGGTGATAAACTGGTGGCTGAAGCCGAATTGCTTGCCACTTACGGAGATCCTGCATGATTCACCCCACTGCGATTGTCAGCTCCCAATCTGAAATCGGCGCCAATGTAACGATCGGGGCCTATTCCGTTGTTGCAGATCACGTCTGTATCGGGGATGGAACCGAAATCAGTTCCCATGTGGTCATCGATCCCTATACGACCATCGGCGAAAACTGCCGCATTTTTCAGTTTGCATCCATCGGCGCCATCCCTCAGTCCCTTAAATTCGAAGGCCAAAAAACCCTTTTGACCATCGGGCGGGGAACCACCATTCGCGAATTTGTCACGATCAACCGTGGAACGGTTTCCGGCGGGGGGATCACCGCGGTGGGCGAAGAAAATTTTATCATGGCCTACTGCCATATCGCCCATGATTGCATCACCGGCCGCAATGTAATACTGGCAAACGCAGCCACCCTGGCCGGACATATCACCATCGGCAATTACGCCACCATCGGCGGCATCGTCGCCATCCATCAATTTGTCCGGATCGGTGATTATGCCTTTGTCGGTGGCGCATCCGCCGTTGTAAAGGATGTGCCACCGTTTGTCATCGCCGCCGGAGACCGGGCCACCCTCCACAGTTTGAACGCAGTGGGCCTGAAGCGACAGGGATTTTCACCCGCCACCCTGTCCGCCTTGAAAAAAGCCTATCGCATCATCTTTCGCATCGGTCTTACCCTGAATGAAGCCATTGAAAGAGCGCGTGCCGAAGTGGAGCAGATTCCGGAAGTCGTTCAATTCATCGATTTTATCAAATCATCCCAGCGGGGCGTCACCCGCTGCGGCAAGAGCAAGGATTGACAACTGATAACCGATATGAAAAAAGTGCGCTTAGGAGTTGTAGGTGTGGGGTACCTCGGCAAGTACCATGCCGAAAAATATGCCGGTATGGCGCATGTGGATCTTGTCGGTGTTGTGGATACCCACCGCAGTCTGGCCGACGGGATCGCCTCAAAATTCAATACACAGGCATTTTACAACCACCTGGATCTCATCGGGAAAGTGGATGCCGTCAGTATTTCCGTGCCGACCCCGGAGCATTTTATCGTCAGCCGGGATTTTCTTGAAAACGATATCGATGTTCTGATTGAAAAACCGATTACCACATCCCTTGCCGAAGCCAACGAACTGATTCACCTGGCCGAATCCCGGGGGTTGATCATTCAGGTCGGTCATCTCGAGCGGTTCAATCCGGCGGTGACAGCCTTGCAGGGGGTCATCAAAAAACCCATGTTCATCGAATCCCACCGGCTCAGCATTTTCAAAGACCGGTGTACCGATGTCAGTGTGGTTCTGGATTTGATGATTCATGATATCGACATCATCCTGAATTTCGTCAAGTCTGATATCAAAACCATTCACGCGTCTGGAATCTCGGTGATATCCAATCATGTCGATATCGCCAATGCCAGACTGGCTTTTGAAACCGGCTGTGTCGCCAATGTTACTGCCAGCCGGATTTCCACAAAAAATGAGCGAAAAATCCGTCTTTTTCAAAAGGATGCTTATGTTTCCGTCGATTTTGCCAACCAAGACATTACGCTGATTCGAAAGAGCAGCGCGGCGTCCGGCGGCATTGTTCCCGGCGCCGATATACAGACACTTTCCTTTTTGAAAGGCGACGCCCTCGAAGATGAACTGACTGCCTTCGTCAAAGCCGTCACCCTTCGCCGGCAACCCGAAGTCACCGGCCAGATGGGCCGCGATGCGTTGAAAATCGCCCTGCATATCATGGATCAGATTCAGGCCACCAGCACCCGTTATGCATCTTTTTAGTCTCTTTTTATGAATTCATCCGACAACCCGCACCATATTTTTCTGATTGCCGGTGAGGCATCCGGAGATATTCACGGCGCCAATCTGGTCAAAGCACTGAAACAGCGCTGCGATACCATCGTCTTCAGCGGCATTGGCGGTAATGCCATGCAGGAAGCCGGTGTCGAGATCGTGGTGGATGCAGCGACCTTGTCGGTTGTCGGCATTACCGAAGTCTTATCGAGGCTGCCCGACATCCTCAGCGGCATGGCTGTTGCCAAATCATTTCTGAAAAACAAACACCCCGATCTGCTGATTCTGATCGATTTTCCGGATTTCAATCTGAGGATGGCCGCATTCGCCAAAAAATGGGGAATTCCGGTTCTTTATTATATCAGTCCTCAAATCTGGGCATGGCGATCCGGAAGAGTTACGAAAATCGGCAGACTGGTGGATCATATCGCGGTCATACTGCCGTTTGAAGCCTCTTTTTACCGCAAGCACCATATTCCGGTCACGTTTGTCGGCCATCCACTGCTTGACGCGTTCGGGGGGCCGCTGCCTGCCCTGGCTCTGGGGGATTCCCCGCCGGTCGTCGGGCTGCTTCCCGGATCCCGGGAAAGTGAAATATTCAGGCATCTGCCGATCATGCTTCAAGCTGCCGGAATTCTGTCGGAGCAGATGGACATCCGGTTTGTCCTCTCGGTCGCCCCCGGTGCGCCTCAGGCCGCCATTCAGGCCGTCTCATCTCCTTTTCAAAACCGGTTTTCTCTGGAAATCGACATCCAAGGCGCCCGATCGGTTTTCTCCAAAAGCCATCTGGTTGTGGCTGCCTCCGGAACCGTAACCCTGGAAGCGGCGATTGCCGGAACACCCGTCGTTATCATCTATAAAGTATCGCCGCTGAGCTACCGGCTGGGCAAGGCCCTGATCAAAGTCAAAAATATCGGCCTGGTCAATCTGATCGCTGAAAGGCAGATCGCTCCGGAACTCATTCAAGACCGGGCAAATCCCGAATCGATTGCAGAAACCGTGAGAAATCTGTTAGAAGACCCTGCTGCTCTGGATGCCATGCGTCAGGCGTTCGGCAATGTCAGATACCGGCTTGGTGGACCTGGGGCTTCTGCACGTGTAGCGGATATCGCCATGAAAATGATGAAACAGGAAAGATCATGATCCGACTTGAACTCAAAGACCGACATAAACGCATCCTTGATTTGATAAAGGACAACCGGCTCCGGCTTTTTCTGGCCATGCTGTGCATGTTTGTAATGTCGGCCGCAACATCCGCCACCGCGTTTCTGGTGAAACCGGTACTGGATGATATTTTTTTCAACAGAAATGTTCAGATGCTCACGCTGATTCCTGCGGCTGTTGTCATAATTTATCTGCTTCGGGGTTGCGGCATGTACGGCCAGGAATATTTCATGAGTTTTGTGGGACAGGGCATCATCCGCAGGCTCCGGAACATGCTGTATAACCATATTCAGGATCTGCCCCTGTCTTTTTTTCATGAGGAAAAAACCGGGGTGCTGATGTCGCGGATCACAAACGATGTCAATATCATAAAATCCATGGTGTCTACGGCCGTAACCAGTGTCCTGAGAGACGGATTCACCATTGTCGGCCTCATTGTTGTTATTTTCTACCGGGACTGGAAACTGGCCCTTTACGCTATTCTCATTCTGCCCATCGCGTTTATGCCCATCGTCCAGTTCGGCAGACGGGTCAGACGGGTCAGTACCGGATGCCAGGAATCCATGGCGGAGCTGAACGCTTTCCTTCACGAAACATTTTCAGGAAATAAAATCGTGAAAGCTTTCGGCATGGAGACTTACGAAAAGCAGCGCTTTCACGAAAAAACTCTCAGCCTCTTTCATCTTGAAATGAAAGCCGTCGTCGCCCGGTCTCTGTCTTCCCCCATCATGGAATTTCTGGCCGGCGTCGGTATTGCTTTTATCATCTGGTACGGCGGATATCGGGTGATCAGCGGCGAGTCCACAGCCGGCACATTTTTTTCTTTCATGGCGGCGGTGTTGATGCTCTATGATCCGGTAAAAAAACTGAGCAACCTCAACAATTCAATTCAGGAAGGTCTGGCAGCCGCAGACCGGGCCTTCGACATCATCGAAAAAGAGTCGGATATTCAGGAAATCGCCAATCCTGTTGAAATTCCGGTTCAGCCGCATGCCGTGACTTTTGAAAATGTCGGGTTCCGCTATGATGAAACCGAGGTGTTGAAACACATCGATCTGACGGTCAAAGCCGGAGAGATTCTGGCTCTGGTCGGCATGAGCGGCGGCGGAAAAACAACGCTTGTCAATTTAATCCCCAGATTTTACGACATCACCCAAGGCGTGATCCGGGTGGATGAAACCGACATCCGCAATGCATCCCTGAAATCTCTTCGAAAACAGATCGCCATCGTCACCCAGGAGCCCATACTCTTTAATGATACCATCCGCAACAATATCGCCTACGGCTGCCCTTCGGCCCCGTTCGAGGAGATCGTCGAAGCGGCCAAGGCGGCATTTGCCTTTGATTTTATCGAGCGCCTTCCCCACCAGTTCGACACATTCATCGGAGAGCTGGGCAGCCGCCTGTCAGGGGGCGAAAAACAGCGGTTGTGCATTGCCAGAGCCCTTTTGAAAAATGCGCCGATTTTGATTCTGGACGAGGCCACCTCGTCTCTGGACTCAGAGGCCGAAATGCTGGTGCAGCAAGCCCTGGAAAATCTCATGAAGGGCCGCACCACCTTTGTCATTGCCCACCGGCTCTCCACCATCGGCTATGCCAGCCGGATCATCGTTATTGTCAACGGTGAGATTGTCGAGCAGGGGTCTCATGACGCACTGATGGCCAGGCAGGGGGAATACCACAAACTGTTCGAAATGCAGTTTGTGAACAGGTAATGGGGCTTTCTCGGGTTTTTCTGGTGTCGGCTTCGGCGGCGGTATTGCTATTTTCCTTTTTTCCGGAATTGGACATTCGATTTTCGATGTGTTTTTATGATCCGGCCAGCCGCTTTTATCTGGCCGATGCGCCCTTCTGCAAATGGATATACCAATCGGTTGAAATCATCACTATTGTCTGGGTAGCGATGGCCGTTCTGCTGCTGGCTGTCATGTGGATTCGAAAAAAAAAACGCTTCGGACTGTCGATCAAACAGATCATCTATCTGCTGGCGGCGCTGGCGATCGGCCCCGGCCTGATTGTCAATATTGTTTTAAAAGACAACTGGGGCCGCGCGCGGCCCTATGATGTAACAGCGTTCGGCGGCACATCCGCATTTACGCCGGCCTTTGTGATTTCCAGTGAGTGTCGCAACAACTGCTCTTTTGTTTCCGGACATGCGGCCATGGGTTTTTATTTTATCGCTTTCGGTTTTCTCTGCCGACAGCGCCGCAGCCTGATCATTTTTTTTGCCGGTATTTACGGTACTGTTCTGGGGTTGGTCCGAATCCTCCAGGGCGGCCATTTTTTAAGTGATGTCGTCTTTGCATTTTTCATCATCTATGCCGTATCGGCTGTCTTATACTGGATCATGTTCGAAAGGAAATCTCTGCATGAAACTGTCCATCATCATTCCGGCTTACAATGAAGAAGACCGGATCATCCATACCCTCAACACCTCCCTGGCGTTTTTAAATCAGCAGAATTTCAACAGCGAAATCATCGTCGTCAGCGACGGCAGCACGGATAACACCCGATCGGTTGTGAAAGGTTTCGATGCCGGTGGAAAAGTCGCGCTGCGGGTGATCGAATATCACCCCAACCGGGGAAAAGGCTATGCGGTCCGCACGGGAATGCTGGCCGGAAATGGTGAGATGATCCTGTTTATGGATGCGGACTATGCCGTACCGATTGAAGAAATTACCAAAGGCATCGACCTGATCGAAACCGGATTCGATGTGGCCATGGGCTCACGGGCGCTCAGCGGTTCGGTGGTGGCGGACCACCAGAATTTTTTTAGAGAACTTTCCGCCAAACTCTATACCCTGATTCAAATGGCGTATCTGGGGATTTTCTACAAAGACACCCAGTGCGGATTCAAGATTTTTGCCAAACCGGTAGCTCAGCGGCTTTTCAGCCTGCAGAAGCTGCACAGCGTAATCTTTGACCCGGAAATTCTCTGGCTTGCCAAAAAAGCCGGGTTCCGGGTTGCGGAATTTCCTGTAAGCTGGCGCCATGTGGGAAATTCCCGCATCCAGTACGACAGTCTGAGAAAATCGCTCTTTGTGTTTCAGGAGCTTTTCCGCATCCGAAAACTGCATCGATAACGGATTGGGATCGGTGAACCACCCCATTACGGCACAGTGTCCGTCACCTCAAACACCCGAGCCAATGAAGGCATTTTTCAGCGGCGTCGGATTCTGCCCGATCCAGGCGTGGCCGACATCCTGAATCTTGATCTCTTCCTTGAGCAATTCGGAGAGAAAGCCATCCAGTACGACGAAATTAGCCTTGCTGTGCAGCAACCGCTTACCCACGCGAATTATCATTCATTTTATTCATGCATTTGGTGGTTAACAGTATTTTCACGGTTAAGGAGATAAAAGCGGCTTTAAATACCGACCGGTATGGGAACCAGGAATCTGAATCAGCGCTTCGGGCGTTCCGCAGCCGACCACCCGCCCGCCATTGTCTCCGCCTTCCGGGCCCAGATCGATCAGATAGTCCGCAGACTTGATCACATCGAGCTGATGTTCGATGACCAGCACTGTGTTTCCGGCATCCACCAGCCGGTTCAGGATATTGAGCAGATTCTGAATGTCTGCGATATGAAGGCCGGTGGTGGGTTCATCCAGAATATACAGGGTTTTTCCGGTTCCTTTTTTGGAAAGCTCGCTGCTGAGTTTTACCCGCTGGGCTTCTCCGCCGGACAGGGTGGTGGCAGCCTGTCCCAGGCAGATATAGTCGAGCCCGACATCCGACAGGGTCTGAAGCCGGGAATGAATGGCCGGTATCTTTTCGAAAAACCCCAGAGACTGATGTACCGTCATCTCCAGGACTTCAGCAATGTGTTTTCCCCGGTAGCGAATCTCCAGCGTCTCACGGTTGTAGCGCTTTCCCCGGCATATATCACAGGTGACGTACACATCCGGGAGAAAATGCATTTCGATTTTGACGACCCCGTCCCCGCAGCAGGCTTCGCACCGACCCCCCTTGACATTGAAGCTGAAGCGGCCTGGCTTGAATCCCCGCATCCGGGCATCCTGGGTCCTGGAAAACAGATCGCGGATATGCGTGAACACACCGGTGTAGGTGGCAGGATTGGACCGGGGCGTCCGGCCAATGGGGGATTGATCGATATTGACCACCTTGTCGATTGCGCTCAGCCCTTCCAGCCGGGTGTAGGGACCGGCGGACACCCGGGAATGGTACAGGCGCTGAACCAGAGCACTATACAGGGTTTCCAGCACCAACGTGGATTTTCCGGAGCCGGACACCCCGGTGACGCAGACCAGACATCCGAGGGGGATTTCCGCCCGGATATGCTTGAGATTGTTCCCGGAAGCGCCTTCGATCACAATCCGGCCGCCGTTGCCGGGCCGACGACTTGATGGAATTTCGATTCTCTTTTTGCCCGAAAGATATTGCCCGGTCAACGACCGGCTGTTCTCAGCCAGCAGTTGCGGCGTTCCTGAAAACATGACTTCCCCGCCGAGAATGCCGGCGCCTGGCCCCATATCCACGACATAATCGGCTGCCCGAATGGTCTCTTCATCATGTTCCACAACCAGCACGGTGTTTCCCAAATCTCGCATCTGCTCCAGGGCGGACAGAAGTCGCTGATTATCGCGCTGGTGAAGGCCAACACTGGGCTCATCCAACACATAGAGAACGCCGGTCAGCTTGGAGCCGATCTGTGTGGCCAGGCGGATGCGCTGGCTTTCCCCGCCGGAAAGGGTGCCGGCAGATCGGTCCAGGGTCAGATACGACAGCCCGACATGACTCAAAAAGCCCAGCCGCTCGATCACTTCTTTGAGAATTCTCTCGGAAATTACTTTTTGCCGGCCAGCCAGCGTCAATTCACGAAAATACACCAGGGCGCCGCCGATGGACAGTGCGGTCAATTCACTCAGATTCCGCCCCTGTATCCGCACCGAAAGCGCGGCTGCATTCAGCTTTGCCCCCTTACATTCAGGACAGGGCCGAAAACTCATGTACTGCCGGATTTCCTCTCTGGAACCGGCAGAATCCGTCTCCTTGTACCGACGCTCCAGTTTGGGAATGATGCCTTCAAACGGCCTGTCATAAAAAATGCGGCGCTCGTTTCGTTCGATATGAAATCGGATGGGAACGTCTTGCGACCCGTAGAGCAACGCATGCCTAAATAGCTCCGGAAGCTGTTTGTATGGGGTATAGATGTCGGTGCCATAGGCCGCTGTCAGGGCATCCAGAAATTCAATAAAATGAAGGGAATCGCGTTTTGCCCAAAGTGTGACTGCGCCTTCCCGAAGGGACAGTTCCGGATTGGGGATGACAATATCCGGGTCCACGGCCGTCGTCGAACCCAGCCCGTCACACTTCGGGCAGGCGCCATGTGGGGAATTGAAGGAAAATCCGGCGGGTGTAAACGGCGGATAACTGACTCCGCAGACGACACAGACGGCTTTTTCGCTGAACTGAATGGATTCCTGGCCTGCAATATCAATGATAGCGCGGCCCCCGGCCTGGGACAGGGCCAGCTCCAGAGAATCGGCCAGCCGGTTTTGCAGTCCCGGTTTGATGATCAATCGATCCACCACCACATCGATGGTGTGTTTGGCCTTTTTATTCAGAATACCGATATCTTCGATATTCTTCAACACACCATCGACCCGGACTTTTGAAAACCCCTGACGCACGAGCTGTTTGAACAGCTTTTCGTGACTGCCGGCCTCGCCCGCCACCAGCGGCGACATCAGAACGATGCGCGTTCCGGTCTCCAGAAACATCAACTGGTCCACCATCTGATCCAAGCTCTGGCTGACAATCGGCTTCCCGCACTGGTGACAGTGCGGGGTTCCAACTCTGGCAAACAACAATCTCAGGTAGTCATAAATTTCCGTCACTGTTCCAACGGTGGACCGGGGATTGTGGCTGGCTGTTTTCTGCTCGATGGCGATGGCCGGGGAGAGTCCTTCGATAAAATCCACATCCGGTTTTTCCATGCGCTCCAGAAATTGGCGCGCATAGGTGGACAATGACTCCACATACCGTCGCTGGCCCTCGGCATACAGTGTATCGAAGGCAAGCGACGATTTTCCGGACCCAGACAGCCCGGTAATCACCACCAGTCGGTTTCTGGGAATATCCACATCGATATTCTTCAGGTTGTGCTGCCGAGCGCCGCGAACGGAAATGCAATCCGATGTCATGAAGCTACTCTCTGCCGATCACCTCGATGGCTTTTTTCAGGGCGTCATCGAGCTTATCCGGCAGCGTACCGCCTGCCTGGGCCATGTCGGGCCTGCCGCCGCCGCTGCCGCCAACAACAGCGGAAATCTCCTTGACGATGTTGCCGGCATGAAACCGTTTAATCAGGTCTTTGGTGACCAGGGCGACCAAGAGGACTTTTCCGGCAGCCTCACTTCCCAGCACCACGACACCGGAATGAATTTTATCCTTGAACTGATCCCCCAGGTCCCGAAGTGCGGTTGGAGAGTCTGCCGAAACTTTTTTCACCAGAACCGACACCCCCTGAAGCGTCTGGATGTCGTCCATGGCGGTTTGCATGGAGCCGGCCGCCAGTTGCAATTTGAGCTTTTCCACTTCTTTTTCAAGGGATTTCTGTTGAGACAGCATTTTTTCGATGCGGACGGGAATTTCTTCGGGCTTGGTTTTCAGCAGGCCGGCGCACTCCTGGATCATGCGGAATGACTTGAAAATATACTCCATGGCCACATCCCCCGTGACCGCTTCGATACGCCGTACCCCGGAAGCCACACTGGCCTCGGAAACGATTTTAAACACCCCGATATTGCCGGTGCGCTGGGTGTGGGTGCCGCCGCAGAGTTCCTTGCTGAACGTATCCAGCGAAATGACGCGTACCCGGTCTCCGTATTTTTCCTCGAACAGGGCCGTGGCGCCGGATTGAAAGGCGGCATCGGCATCCATTTCTTCGATCTGCACCGGCACGTTTTCCCGGATCCGCTGATTCACCAGTCTCTCGATCCGATCGAGGGAATCGACGTCCACCTGGGAAAAATGGGTGAAATCAAAGCGTAACCTGTCGGCGCTGACCAGCGACCCGGCTTGTTTCACGTGGTCTCCAAGCACCTGGCGCAAAGCCGCATGAAGAATATGGGTGGCCGTATGGTTGCAGGCCGTGGCTTCACGCTGGTTCCTCTCCACCGTGAGCGTTACGCTGTCTCCTTTTCGAATACATCCTGAAAGTACCGTTCCACGATGAATGATGATTCCAGCCGGATCCTTGATGGTTCCGGTGACCCGGATCTCGAGACCAGGATTCGCTTCACCACCGCTGATGGTTCCCCCGTCCCCGGCCTGCCCCCCGGATTCGCCGTAAAACGGGGTGATGGCGGTGACGATCTCGATGGCATGTCCGAGCGTTGCTTCCGGAATTTCGTGGCCGTCTTTGGCCAGAACCAGTACGGTCGCCATGCAGTCATGTTGGTGATAGCCGACAAATTCAGGGCGAATGCCGTCGGCTGACAGTTGTACGAACGCATCGCCGGCGCTGGCGAATTTTACAACCGAACGGGACTGAACCCGCTGGGTTTCCATGGCCGACTCAAAACCGGCCATATCCACCGTCATGCGTTCATCACGGATCACATCCCGAACAATGTCCACCGGAAATCCGAAGGTGTCGTAGAGCTTGAACACCACGTTTCCGGGAACCTCTGCCTGACCTTTGGCCTTCATATCGTGAAGCGTATCGTTTAACAGCTTGAGACCGTTATCGAGTGTTTCGGAAAACCGACGTTCTTCGTTCTGAATGACATTGGTGATAAAGGCAAAGGCATCGGAGAGTTCCGGATAGGCCGGTTTCATTAGCTCGCAAACAGCGCCTGCGGTCTTATGAAGAAATGGTCGGGTCAGGCCGATGTTCCGGCCATAGCGGATGGCCCGGCGCATGATCCGGCGCAAGACATATCCTCTGCCCTCGTTGGACGGTAGAACCCCGTCTCCGATCAGAAACGCGGCAGCCCGGCTGTGGTCGGCAATCACCTTCATGGCCACATCGCTGTCGTGGGAGTCTCCGAGACGCCGCCCGCAGAGCGCTTCGGCCTCTTTCAGAATGGGCATGATCAGATCCGTGTCGTAATTGGTCGCCACATTCTGAACCACCGAAACGATCCGCTCCAGGCCCATGCCCGTATCGATGCTGGGTTTGGGCAGCGGCGTCATTTTGCCGGTTTCATCCCGGTTGAACTGCATGAACACCAGATTCCAGATCTCGAGATACCGGTCGCAGTCGCATCCAACCCGGCACTCAGGCAGGCCGCATCCATAGCTCTCGCCCCGGTCGATCAGAATTTCCGAGCAAGGGCCGCAGGGGCCGGTATCGCCCATCGCCCAGAAATTATCTTTTTCACCGAACCGGACAATTCGTTCTGTCGGAACGCCGATATTCTTGTGCCACAGATCGTATGCCTCGTCGTCATCCAGATATACGGAAGCATAGAGCTTGTCCGCCGGCAGCCCATAGCCGTTGATCAACAGATCCCATGCAAATTCAATGGCCTTTTCCTTGAAATAATCGCCGAATGAAAAATTTCCCAGCATTTCAAAAAAAGTGTGATGCCTGGCCGTATATCCGACATTTTCAAGGTCATTATGCTTTCCGCCTGCACGGACGCATTTCTGCGACGTAACGGCCCGGTCGTACCCGCGTTTTTCCTCTCCGAGAAACGTGCGTTTGAACTGCACCATGCCCGCGTTGGTGAATAAAAGGGTGGGATCATCCTGGGGAACCAGGGATGAACTCCGTACCTGCTGGTGCGAAGATTTCTTGAAATATTCCAGGAATTGCCTGCGTATCTCGTTACCCGTCATAGAACGCTCCATAAAGACAGTGGTCAGGGGTCAGTGAATTAGTGGTCAGGGTCAGCGGGGTCAGGGGTTGTAATCGATTGATCAGGGGGCGTCATTGGATTTTCAGTTTTATTATTTTGTTTGAATGGTTCGTCCTTTTTGACACCCAGCCCCATATCTTCCCTGACCCGGGCCAAAATGGCTTGATATGTCTCCGGGTTATCGACAAAATAGTTTTTGACATTTTGTCGGCCCTGGCCGATCCGTTCTCCCTGATAGGCATACCAGGAACCGCTTTTTTCGATGATGCCGGCCTCGACGCCGACATCGAGCAGATCGCCTGCAGCAGAAATGCCTTCGCCATAGAGAATGTCGAATTCCGCTTCCCGGAACGGCGGCGCCAGTTTGTTTTTGACAACCCGGACCTTAGTGCGGTTTCCTGTCTGCTCCAGCGCATCCTTGATGGGGGTGGTGCGCCGAATATCCAGCCGGACAGAGGCATAGAATTTCAAGGCATTACCGCCGGTGGTGGTTTCAGGATTACCGAAAACCACACCGATTTTGGATCGGATCTGATTGATGAAAATTACGCAGGTCATGGTCTTGCTGATGGTTCCGGTCAGTTTTCGGAGGGCCTGGGACATAAGCCTGGCCTGAAGCCCCATGTGGGAATCTCCCATATCGCCTTCGATTTCCGCACGGGGCACCAGGGCCGCCACGGAGTCGATGACCACGATATCGATGGCGCCGCTTCGCACCAGCATGTCGGCGATTTCAAGGGCCTGCTCTCCGGTATCAGGCTGAGAAATCAGCAATTCATCGCAATTGACCCCGAGCTTTCGGGCATAAATCGGGTCCAGTGCATGTTCGGCATCGATGAAAGCCGCAATACCGCCTTGTTTCTGGGCGCTGGCAACAGCATGAAGGGCCAGTGTGGTTTTACCGGATGATTCCGGTCCGAATATTTCAACCACCCTTCCCCGGGGAAGGCCGCCGATGCCAAGAGCCTTGTCCAATGCCAGAGACCCGGTGGGAATCGTGGGAATATCCTGCACGGTACGGCTTCCAAGTTTCATGATAGAGCCTTTGCCAAACTGGCGCTCTATCAGAATCATTGCCGCATCGAGTGCTTTTTCCTTTTCCGGCATAGTACTCATATGCCCTCCTCCTGTTTCTTTTTTCATAAGCTAATTTCCATAGTTGACTGTGATATCGGAATTGTTCAGCACCACACGCCTGAGCGGCGTATAAATTTCCAGGGGATACCCATGAGACACGCAGCCCATGGAGTTTGAGTTTCTGTTGAACTTCGGACACCCGGCCGATCAAGGGATCGGGAAGTGTCACGGCGATAAACGCCCTGATCAGATCCGTCATAACAGGGCTCCGTCAGACCGGCAGGGTGAACTGTGGTTCGCCCAGCAGAAATTCTCCGCGGCAAATCCAGTCTTTCAGGGTGGATGCAATTTCCCTGGCTCGAACCACACTGGACAGCGGAACAGTCTGTACATCCACGCCGTTCAACTGGATGGTTCCACTTTTCAACTCGGCGTAACTGACCTGACCCAGGCTTCGGGAAATGCCGTTGGGGTAATCATGACCATAGTCCAGAATCTGGGTAAATATCTCGTCATCTGAAACCCCTGCATATGCGGCAATTTCTTCATTCAAAATCGGAATCGGAATTCCCAGACCAACCGACAGCGAACAACCGTATCCCAGAATACTGACCCCAACCAGCCACCTCGGACTCATTTTTTTCAGATCTCCCATCACCCACAGGGTGCCGGCCGGGGTTACCGGAACCCCCCTGTCGTTGCGCTTGGCGGATGGTTTATGCTGGGTGCCGTACCAGGTGACATAGCCTTCCGCACCGCCCAGAAATATCCGGGTTCCCAGTCCGATGGTCTGGTAATAGGGATCATTGAAGAGCGGACTGAGTGCGCCCGACGTACTGTAATTGGCATTCCCAGCTCGGGGTTTCAGGGTTCCCATATATGTATAAACGGTTTTTTTGGTGAGGTTCACAGCGCAGTTATAATTCTGATATCCGTTTCTGGGATTGCACAGCATGGCATTGGGA
The DNA here is from genome assembly GCA_903953895.1 of uncultured Desulfobacteraceae bacterium. GTDB lineage: Bacteria > Desulfobacterota > Desulfobacteria > Desulfobacterales > Desulfatirhabdiaceae > RAAP-1. The sequence goes on from CAJBLH010000027.1 coordinate 74,602, forward strand.
AGGGTCTGAAGCGTGATTTCCTTTTCGACATGCCTGTTGGGATAACAGTCCGTACCGTAAGCCGTGGCTTTCAGGTATACCCGCTTGCCGGCCACCAAGTCCTGGATCACATGGCCGCCCCCGTAATTGAACTCGCCAGGATACACTTTGTTCAGCGGGTCATCCTCACAGGGTTCCGTGGCGCCGATATAGCAATCCACCGCAGCAAGCCCACCATATGCCGGAACATTGTTCATCCAGACTTTGGATGCCTTGATGCCGGGCGACGAGTGACCGAAATTGATGAATGCGCCGGATGAGCACATGGGGGCAAAGGTTCCGGTCGTTACCACATCCACATACCGGGCCGCATCTTCCGCACCTTTGTCTTTGACAATATCCGTCATTTCTTCGGCAGTGACCACCACCACCTCGCCGGATCTGATCTTGTCATTGATTTCTTTGTAAGTTTTCGTAATTTTATGTTTTTTCATAAATCTCCAAAAGAAAATCAGTGCCGCTTCACTTAAAGGTGGCTTGCACATCTTTGATTTTATCAGTGATATTGTTTTTTATCCACCCGGCATCCCACCATTCGATCGGATTGACAAAGGTATTTCGAACCAGCATCGAAAAATGCAAATGATCTCCGGCGGCCATGCCAGTACTCCCGGTATAACCCAGAATATCATTTTTTGAAACCACCTGGCCCACTTTAACAGCAAAGCGGCTGAGGTGGGAATACATGCTGAACAGCCCGAAACCGTGATCCAGCAGCACCGTGTTGCCATAGATTCCGATAAAATCGGTAAACACCACCCTGCCGGTGTTGGCGGCAGGAACCGGAGACTGCTGGAGAGACGCCAGATCCACGCCAAGATGATCCTGCCGGTCCACTTCCTTGCCCTCATACATATACGTCCGGTGATCGGCGAATCCGGCTCTGGGCGCGGAATTGGGAAGTCGGGTAAAAATTCCTTCCCAGTACAGCTTGTTGTCGCTCGACGCAACAGCGGATGAAATTTTCTGGTAGTTGGATTCGCGAAGTTCTTTATTCACCTTGATGAATCTGTCAAGCATGGGGTTGCGACTGTCCGGAGAAACCGGTACATCGAATTCGGGCATTTTCTGATTCAAAAAGCTGTCGGTTAAAGATATTGCGTCCTTTTTGAACATCTTTCGCTTGATATGATGCGGAAAACCCGTTCGCGCCACATTCTCCGCCTGATCGACCGCCTTTACGAAGAATTCGGTCCCCTCCCCCTGAAAATGCGTGAGTGCGATAAAGGATAGATGGATTCCAGGATCACTGAAATACCCGCTCTGACCCGGATAAAAAATATCCCCCACCAGCACCCCGCTGACCGGACAGGGTTTAGAAAGCCTGTAAATGACAAGACCCGCTCCTCCCAGATTCAGGTTGTGAACCCGGCTCAGCACTGCGATCTCCGGCGGTCGCGTGTCGATGACAACCTCTTTTTCCATGGTGGCTTTATTGCCGTGAAACCAGCTTCGCCAGGAATTGTCTCGAACCATGATCCGGAAAACGGCCTTACCATCCATAATCGCCAGCTTTTTGACATCCACCGTGATGGGAACGGCCAGCACATGGACAGGCCCCGTATTGGATCCACCTTTCAGCGGATAAAGATCATCACGAAGCACCGTTTCTTTGCCATTTTGCTCGATGGCGATCCATACTCGTCGAATGCCGCTTTCGGAATCGGAAAGATTGAGAAAAAATTCCCGGGCAGGATTGAGATAGGAAGGGATTTCTGTGGCGATAATGGGTTTTTCGCCTTCCAGCCGGTGCCATAAAAACCATCCGGATACCAGCGTAATGCCCCCGACCGCCAGCACTATCAGGCGAAAGAAAATTTTTGCAAGGTTAAGTTTGCTTTCCACTACGTTTCGACCCGCCTCTATTTAATATATCTATGACACACCGAATACTTAGATGACTTCTATTATTATCAATTAACCCGGTGCATATCAAGGTTTGTTTTTTCAGCCGCACGATTCCGGGACCTTCATCATTTCTTGACTTTTGCCTGTTCGAGCTATAAATAAGAACTTCATGAAATTATTGGAAAGTCAAGATATCGGCCAGAAAATCCTTTTTATTGATTCCATGTTGCGTTCAAAACGACACCCAAAACGACACCTTGGTCGGGTCGGGTTTCAAAGCCGCCCCTTACGGATGTTTATGCTTAATTGTGTTGTTTTGATTTTCTATTGGAATACAGAATCGTAACTCATATGAATTTCAAGACTGCATTCACCGAAATCACCATGGGCTCGGGCACGGAACTAGTCTTGTTCGCCGGGCCATGCGTCATTGAAGACTACAACACCACGCTATCCATTGCCCGTTTTTTGAAACAGGTCACCGGCGAGCTGGGAATCCCCTTTGTTTTCAAAGCATCCTATGACAAGGCCAATCGGACGTCATTTCAATCTTACCGGGGGCCGGGGATGCGTGAAGGTCTTGAAATCCTGCGCCGCATCAAACATGAATTATCCATCCCCATCCTCTCGGATGTTCATTCCCGATCGGAAGTGGAAGATGCGGCTCAGGTTTTGGATATTATTCAGATTCCCGCCTTTTTATGCAGACAAACCGATCTGATTCTGGAAGTCGCCCGAACCGGCAAGCCGGTTAACATCAAAAAAGGCCAGTTCCTGTCTCCATGGGAAATGATTCCGGTCACCGAAAAAATCAAATCTACCGGAAACCATCATATTTTATTGACGGAACGCGGCACCACGTTTGGGTATTCCAATCTTGTCGTCGATTTTCGGAGTATCAAGATCATGCAGGACACGGGCTTTCCGGTGATATTCGACGCCACACACAGCGTACAACTTCCGGGCGGCGCCGGCAACAGTTCCGGTGGGCAGAGGGAATTTGCACCCCTGCTGGCAAAAGCGGCGGTTGCGGCAGGCGCCGATGGCATTTTTATCGAGGTACACCCGGATCCGGATCATGCCCGGTGTGACGGCCCTAATTCATTGCCCCTGACGATCCTCCCCGACCTGATCAGCCGGCTCAAAGCGATTCGCAGCGCAGCAACCGAAATTACTTCCCCAAATCAACAGCATACAGATGAAAAATCAACTTCTATTAGATAAATTAAAAAAAATTAAACTGTTGCTTCTGGATGTCGATGGTGTACTGACGGATGGCGGCATTATTTATGATGATGCGGGTTCACAGATCAAGGTATTCAATGTCAAAGACGGTCTGGGTATCCGCCTGCTGATGTTTGCCGGCGTTCAAGTGGGGATCGCCACGGGCAGACGTTCCAAAGCCCTCCTGCATCGATGCGAAAACCTCGGGATTACCCTGATTCTGGATGGACTTTCAACAAAAGCGGATGTTCTGAAATTCGTTTTTCAGCAAACCGGCTTTTTGGCGGATGAAACAGCTTATGTCGGCGATGATCTCATGGACCTGCCGTTGATGAAAACAGCCGGAGTTTCCATCGCCGTAGCCGATGCCCACGAACTGGTGCGCCTGCATGCAGATATGGTTACCCTTACATCTGGGGGAAAAGGAGCGGTCAGGGAGATCTGCGAAACCATTTTAAAAGCCAGAAATCAGTGGGATAGTGCTGTCAGTCGTTTTATGTGATGACAGGTCACGGCATTTTTTTTTGAAGATCACAGCCATGAAAATCACCCGAAAAAAGATGACGATCGCCCTGGTTGCTTTCAGCCTGATCACAACGGGTGTGATTGCCTGGATTTTCATCAAAAACCGCTATCTGAGTCAAGACCCGGTCAAATTGATTACCGCCATTCAGCAGAATGCCACCCTGTCTATCGGCAATGTTCACCAGGTCTCGACACGGGATGGCGTCAAGGAATGGATTTTGGACGCCAAGTCCGCCCATGTTGTTGACGAAAGCAAACATTTGATGTTAGAAGATGTGACGGTTGTCTATTTTGTCAAAAACGGCAAGGAGGTTCGACTGACCGCCGAGCGGGGAATTCTAAAAACCGAAACCAAGGATATCGAAGTCACCGGCCAGGTGATATTGACGTATACCGATTACACAATTGAAACAAAACAAATGAATTATGACCATGGGCAACGGGTGCTTTTTTCCCCGACTCCTGTAAAAATCATTGGAAAAACGGTCACTTTAACGGCCGATTCCATGAAATACGATTTAACCGCCAACCAAACCTGGTTTCAAAAAAACGTTGAGGTATTGTTGCGTGAGAATTTTATATAGTCTCAAAAAGCGCTGCCCATGGCTATCGGTTTTTCTGACGGTTCTGATATTGAATTCGGCTGTGACGAACCGGAATGCGTATGCAGCGGATAAAAAAGAGGATCTCGGCAATATCCAGATCAAAGCGGACAGTCTGGTGGCTTATAATGAAGCCAGTTATGCCGAGTTTTCCGGCAATGTCAGCGCCGTTCAGGGTACGACACTGATCACGTCAGACAAGCTTCGCATTTATTATAGTAAAGTATCAGACGACAAGAAGAGTCAAAAAGATACCGGGGAAGAATCCGTGAAAAAAGTGGTGGCTTCCGGAAAAGTCGTGATTCGATCGGAAAATCGAACAGCTTATACCAGCTTGGCCGAATATACCCCGGCATCGAAACTGATTGTCCTGAGCGGACCGGATTCGAAAGTTGTCAGCGGCAATAACTTTGTTTCCGGAGACAAAATCACTTTTTATGTGAATGAAGACCGCGTTACGGTTGAACGCGGCAAAGAAAAACAGGTCGAGGCGGTTTTTTATTCAGGTGAACTGGATAAGAAACCCTGACATGGCAGTATTGTTGCTGAAGAATCTGATCAAGACCTTTGACAGCAGACGGGTTGTCAATTCCGTCAGCATGAATATCGCCAGCAGTCAGGTGGTGGGTTTGCTGGGTCCGAATGGAGCTGGCAAAACTACTACGTTTTATATGGCTGTCGGCATGCTGAAACCCGATTCCGGTCACATTTTTCTCGATGAAGAAGATGTAACAGGTTTTCCCATTCATGTCCGGGCCCGCAAAGGAATCGGCTATCTCCCCCAGGAGACTTCCATATTCCGAAAGCTGACAGTACGGGAAAATCTGATGGCGATTCTAGAGCATCAGCCGATTTCCCACTCCGAACAGGAAGCCCGGGCGGAAAGACTTTTGGATGAATTGGGGATACGGCATCTGTCGCACCAGAAAGCGGTGCTGCTTTCCGGCGGAGAAAAACGGCGACTTGAAATTTCTCGAGCGCTTTCTACCAATCCGGCTTTCATTTTGCTGGATGAGCCTTTTGCCGGCATCGACCCACTTGCTGTCATAGACATCAAGGCCATCATCGTGCATTTGAAAGAACTTGGGATCGGTGTCTTGATTTCCGACCACAATGTCCGTGAAACTCTGGGCGTCTGTGATGAAGCATTCATATTAAACGGCGGAGAAATCATCGAATCCGGATCCCCCAGGCAGATTGCATCCAGCGAAGTCTGTCGACGCATTTACCTGGGAAATGAATTTACACTTTAACCCATAACCAGATACCCGATGGCTCTTGAATTACGCCAACAATTGAAATTGTCTCAGCAACTGGTCATGACGCCTCAGTTGCAAATGGCCATTAAACTTCTGCAACTATCACGGCTGGAGCTTTTAGAGACCATTCATCAGGAGCTACAGGAAAACCCGGCGCTTGAAGAGGCCACAGAAGACGCTTCAACCGATCAGATGGAAGAGGCCCCTGAAATCATCCCTCCGGATATCGGTTTGATATCCGGAGATATTTCAGATCACAAAACCGTTGAAGATACCGACTGGAGCAGCCTGATCAATGAATACAGCTCATCCGGACGAGTCTCTTCAGAAACTGAGAAAAGAGATTCCCCTAACTACGAATCTTTTATCGCCCAGAAAGAATCGCTACAGGATCATCTTTTCTGGCAGTTGCTGATGACATTTCCAGATCAGGAACAGGAAAACATAGGCAGTTTGATAATCGGCAATTTAAATGCAGATGGTTATCTTGAGCTGAGTCTTGAAGAACTTGCCGCGACCGGTCAAACGTCTTCCGAAAAAGCAATAGAGATGCTGCAGATGCTGCAAACATTCGATCCGATCGGTGTATGTTCCAGGGATCTCAGAGAATGCCTGCTGATTCAGGCCAGACATCTGAACCTGGAAGGCACGCCGGTTGTCGAGATTATCGCCAACCACTTGCATGATCTTGAGAGAAAAAACTACAAAGCCGTCAGCAAGGCATTGAAACTCCCGATCGAAGACATCATATCGGCAGTTGACATCATCAAAGGGTTCGAACCCAGGCCGGGACGCGAGTTCAGTTCCGAGTCCCCCCAGTATATCACGCCAGACATTTATGTTTACAGAGTGGAAGACGAGTTTGTTATCGTCCTCAATGATGACGGCATGCCGAAACTCAAGGTGAACTCGTTTTACAAAGACGCCATCCAGCGGAAAAAAAACGTATCCGAGCAAACCCGGGATTATGTGCAGGAAAAAATGCGATCCGCCACCTGGCTTATCCGCAGTATTCATCAGCGCCAGAAAACCATTTACAAGGTCATGGAAAGCATTTTGCGGTATCAGCGGGAATTTTTCGAAAAAGGAATTTTACACCTTAAACCTATGGTACTCCGGGATATCGCAGAAGATATCGGCATGCATGAATCCACCATCAGCCGGGTGACCACCAACAAATATGCCCATACCCCGCAAGGCATTTTTGAATTGAAATTTTTCTTCAACAGCTCTATTAACCGGATGCACGGAGAAGCCATTGCCTCTGCCAGTGTGTTGAATCAGATCAAGCAGATCATCGGCAGTGAAAACACAAAAAATCCATACAGCGATCAGCAGCTATCGGAAATGCTGGAAGCCGCCAACATTAAAGTGGCGCGAAGGACTGTTGCTAAATATCGGGAGATATTAAAACTTTTACCATCCAGCAGACGCAGGGAATTTTGAGACGTCCTTCGTAACATATCGAACAGAAAAAGGAGATTTTTCCATGCAAACATCTGTAACATTTAAAAATATCGATCCTTCAGATAATTTATCGCAATATGTCGGCCACAAGCTCGACAGATTCGACAAGTTCCTAGACAATCCCGCTGAAGCCAGCGTCGTGCTGTCTGTCGAAAAATTCAGACATATCGCAGAAATCAATATTGTTGGAGATCGACTCAATATCTACGGCAAAGAAGAAACCGTAGACATGTATTCGGCCATCGACATGGTACTCGACAAACTGGAAAAGCAGATCAAAAAAAATAAGGACAAAACGCGGGAAAGAAGAACCGGTTCCAAAGCCCGGGTGAAACCTTCCGCAGAAGAGACGCTGCTTGGCGCCGACACAGAAGAACGCGGCCAGGTAATTGTGGAGCATATCGAATATAAACCCATGGATGTGGAAGAAGCCATCATGCAGATGGATCTGACGGAAGATCATTTTTTTGTATTCACAAACGCTAGATCTGAACGGGTCAATGTTCTGTACCGGCGAAAAGACGGGGACTACGGGCTGATCCAGCCCAGCAATTAATTCTGTTGCCGGCCGGTTGCCGGATTGACTGATTTTTCATTTGCTACCGGCCGTTTTTCGAGCCCCGAGACCATGAAAATACTTGAAGCATTACATCGCGATGCCATTCTTACCGATTTAGTCTCCCGGGATAAACAGGGACTGATCGTTGAACTGGCTGCTCCAGTCGCTCGGATTATCGGCGTAAGCTGCGCCGACCTGGTCGAAGTTCTGATGGAGCGCGAACGCCTCGGAAGCACCGGCATCGGTATGGGAATCGGTATTCCTCACGGAAAGCTCAAGTCAATAGATACGCTGGTGATGGGTTTTGGATTGAGCAGAAAAGGCGTTGAATACGACACTCTGGACGGACGGCCCGCCCATTTGTTTTTCATGCTGATCACCCCTGAAAATTCTACGGGTCTTCACCTGAAAGCACTGGCAAGAATCGCAAGAATGTTGAAAAATGAAGCATTCAAAGAAAAACTTTTTCGTGCGCAGACCCCTGATGATATCATTTCCACCATCCAGGCGGAAGATGAAGATTTCTGACAGATCCATTCGTGAAAACACATAACATCATCATCATCACCGGGTATTCCGGTTCGGGTAAAAGCACCGCCATCGCCGCTCTTGAAGACGCCGGATATTACTGTGTCGACAACATGCCGGTCGCGCTCCTGCCCAAATTGCTGGAACTTCCCATCGAACCGGACTTCAAGACCGCCGGTCTGGCCTTTGTCATGGATGTTCGTGAAAAAAACTTCCCGGCCGGTTATCCCCCCATTTTCGAATCCCTGAGAACTCAGGGATATGCGTTCAAGATTCTTTTTCTCGAAGCCGATGACGATGTCCTGATTCGCCGATACAGCCAGACCAGAAGACAGCATCCGCTGTCACAGAATAAAAATCTGCCAGACAGCATCCGGATGGAAAAAGAACAACTGACGGATCTGCGAACCGTATCCGATCTGATTATCGACACATCCACCTGCAATGTGCATGAACTCAAATCCATGATTCAAAACATTGCCAAAAAAAGCGGGGTGTTGTCTGCCATCCATATCACGGTGTTGTCTTTTGGCTTTAAATTTGGCATCCCCAAAGATGCGGATCTGGTCATGGATGTCCGTTTCATTGCCAACCCGTTTTACATACCGGAATTAAAACCGCTGAATGGAACGTCGCAACGCGTTAAATCCCATGTTCTCGACAATGCCGAATGTCAGGAATTTCTCGGTCGATATCTCGATTTATTGACATATCTAATCCCCTTGTACGAAAAGGAAGGCAAAGCCTACTTGACCCTGGCGATCGGTTGTACGGGTGGTAAACATCGATCCGTCGCCATTGCCGAAGCAATCGGCGGACATCTGGCAAGCCGGCATCCGTCGAAACACATCGAGATTCACCACCGGGATATCGCGCTGACATAAATGAAAAAATTAAATTTTAACAGGAGCGTTCATGATAGGGATTGTTATTGTCACCCATTGCAACCTCGGCGATGCCTTGATCGAAGCCGCGGCATTCATCCTTGGCAGCCGTCCGGAGCAACTGGAATCCGTTTCCATCAATATAAGTGAAGAGGCTGAAAAACTGCGCGGTAAAGTTGCCGCAGGCATCAAAAAAGTGGATCAGAAGGCCGGTGTTCTCATTTTAACTGATATGTTCGGCGGAACTCCGTCCAATATCAGCTATTCCTTTCTGGAAGAAGGAAGGATAGAAGTACTCTCCGGAGTGAATCTTCCCGTGCTGATCAAGGCGATTCACCTGCGCAAAGATACGGAGCTCGGCAAGCTGGCTGTTACCCTGGAAACATCTGGGAAAAAGAGTATTTCACTGGCAAGTGGGATATTAAAAGGAAACAAGCGAGGAGAATCATCGTAAAGACAAAGACCGGAAACACTTCGTTTCCGATCTGCTGCCTATGGATCAATATTCTGATAATCTTTTGAAGGAGGTTTTTTATGAGCATCAAGATAGGGATAAATGGTTTTGGTCGAATTGGAAGACTTGTTTATAGAGCAGCTATGAACAGATCGGATGTAGAAGTCGTCGCCATCAATGATCTTACCGATGCGGCCACCATGGCGCATCTCCTTGAGTATGATTCGGTTCACGGGAAACTGCCTGTGGCGGTTACCGCCAAGGATGGAAAGATCGAAGTCGCCGGTAAAACCGTTGCCGTCACAAGCATCAAAGATCCCGCCAAACTTGAATGGAAAGACCAGGGCGTTGATATTGTCGCCGAGTGCACGGGACTTTTCACGGATAAGGAAAACACGTCCAAGCATCTGGCAGCCGGTGCCAAAAAAGTCATCATTTCCGCACCGGCAAAGAATCCCGACATCACCATCGTCATGGGTGTCAACAACAACAGTTATGATCCCCGTAAACACGACATCATTTCGAATGCCTCCTGTACGACCAACTGCCTGGCGCCTGTCGCCAAAGTGCTGATGGAAAGTTTTGGCATCCGCTGCGGCCTGATGACAACCATTCATTCCTATACCGGAGATCAGCGGCTGCTGGATTTTCCCCATCGAGATCTGCGACGCGCCAGAGCCGCAGCCCTGTCCATGATTCCGACCACAACCGGTGCTGCCAAGGCCGTAGCCCTGGTGCTTCCGGAATTGGCGGGCAAATTAAACGGTCTGGCCATCCGGGTGCCGACCCCCAATGTCTCCATCGTTGATTTTGTTGCAACCATCGAAAAATCCGGAGTCAGTGTGGCTGATGTCAACAATGCCCTGAAAGAAGCCTCTCTCGGGTCTCTTTCCGGAATTCTCTCCTATTGCGACCTGCCGCTGGTCTCTTCCGATTTCAACGGCTCTGCCTACTCATCCATTGTGGATGCCATCTCGACTTTCGTCGTTCAGGATATGGTCAAGGTCATGGCGTGGTACGACAATGAAACCGGATATTCCACACGAATGGTCGATCTGGCCGCCATGATAGGAGAACAGCTCTGATGAACCCGACGCTTCGAAAACCGCTCATTGCCGGCAATTGGAAAATGTACAAAACCGTTGCAGAGGCTGTTCAAACCGCCAAAGACCTGGTTCAGTGTACCGCCGGTGTCGATGTCGATATCATGATTGCACCGCCCTTTACGGCGCTGGCCCCGGTTGCCGAAGTCGTCCGGGGAACATCCGTCGCCCTGGGCGGGCAGAACCTTTTCTCGAAAAACGATGGTGCATATACCGGTGAAATATCGCCGGTCATGCTTGCGGATATCGGCTGCCGATATGTGATCATCGGCCATTCCGAACGCAGACAGTTTTTTGGGGATACCGATGCATCGGTGAATGCCAAAATCCGGGCAGCGCTCAACCATCGCTTGATTCCGGTTTTTTGCGTGGGTGAAACCGATGCGCAGCGGGAAGCTGGAGAAACGTTTTCTGTTCTTGACAAACAGGTCTCAAAGGGTTTAGAAGGCTTTTCGTCCGAAATGCTGTCAAACGTTATTGTCATCGCCTATGAACCGGTTTGGGCCATCGGCACCGGCAAAACCGCTACCAGCGATCAAATTCAAGAAGTTCATACGTTTTTGCGATCACTTGCAGAAAAACGATTTGATAATCTGCTTGCCAAAACCGTAAAAATTCTGTATGGTGGCAGCGTTAAACCTGAAAATGTTTCTGAAATCATGAAACTGCCCGATGTAGACGGCGCTCTGGTCGGCGGCGCCAGCCTTTCGGCGGAGGTGTTTAGCAAAATCATTCGTTTTCATCATTAACCCTAAAAATACGGTAACTTATGTCCGTTTTATTAATTGTTATTCATGTCATCGTGTGTGTTGTGCTGATTATGGTCGTTCTGCTGCAAACCGGCAAAGGCGCTGATATGGGCGCGGCTTTCGGCGGCGGGTCCAGCCAGTCTCTTTTCGGCAGCACCGGCGCTTCGACGTTCTTGAGCAAAGCGACGACCGTGTCAGCGATCATTTTCATGATCACGTCGCTATCATTGGCTTATGTATCCACCAATCGAACCAGCAAATCCATCATGACAAACACATCGGCTCCGGTATCAGCTCCAGCAACTTCGGAAACAAAGCCGGAACCAGCGCAGAGTTCACCCCAAACCGCGGCGCCTTCCCAGCAGCAGCCGGAAAGTGCGCCAAAAAAATAGATTGCCTCATGGCTGTCTTCCGCTAAGACTTTTATCTTTGCGAACCCAGCCTTATCCCATGCCGAAGTGGTGGAATTGGTAGACACACTATCTTGAGGGGGTAGCGCTCTACGGGCGTGCCGGTTCAAATCCGGCCTTCGGCACCATTCATCAGACGAGGTCGTAATCCTTAGGGGTTACGACCTTTCTGTTTTGGCTGGTTGCGGGGAATCAAGTTTTAACGGCACCTTCTAAACCCTTTCCTGGGAAAGGCACTCGAAGCTGGTATCCATCAATTCGTCAAGGAACGTTTCATTTTGAAACCAGATATGTGTTGCGTACTTTGATTGTTGCAAATACGACCCTTTCCCCCTACGTCATGATTGATGTCGCTTCCATGATCTTATATACGGGGATGCCCCTGTGGATAAAATTTACCATACGTTTCATGGAGGGATTGACGTAATGATAGAATTTCTTAAATCCTTCACAGAGGTAGTTTAATCCAGGATCTCCGCCGGGAGACCTGGCGAAGCGATGTTTTGGGCATCCGCCCCGGCATGCAAAAAGAAAATCGCAATTATGACAATACCTGGGAAGTGCGGTTTCCTTGGATGCGCCGAAGTCGATCTGTTTACTTGACTCGACCATCTTACTCAATTCACCGTCAAGTATATTGCCAAGACGGTACGCGGGGTACATAAAGTGGTCACAGGAAAAAATATCACCGTTATACTCCATGATGAGATTGCGCCCACAACGAGGGGAAAGATAACATACGCCTGGTACTGCCCCTGCCCAGGCTCCTAAACTCCACTCAAAATTCATGACAAAGATATTACCGACATCATTTTTTATCCACTCTTCAAAGACGCTTATGAGGAATTCACCATACTGGCTCGGCTCTACACTCCATGAGGTCACAGCAGTTGATTCGTCCAAACGCGTCATAGAGGGGGGAAGTGCAAGCGGAATCCCCAACTTAACGGATTCCGGGCCAGCATCTCTTTCGACGATGGGAACAAATTGGATGAACTGCACGCCGTGCTTTCGAAGAAAACGGTAAACCTCAAGGGGTTGCTTTGAACTTTCGCTATTTACGGCGGCCAGAACGTTTACCTGGACGCCATACTTTTGCATCAGATGCAAGGCATTCAGAACCTTACCTGAGGTGGGCCCCCCATCTTTATCCACGCGGTAGGCGTTGTGAACCGCTTCGGGCCCATCCAGACTCAAGCCAACCAGAAAGTTATTCCTGGCCAGAAACTCACACCAATGGTCGTCAAGAAGGGTTCCATTCGTCTGAAAGGAGTTGGCAATGATTCTCCCTCGGCTGTATTTCTTTTGCAGCTCAAGGGCTCGCTGAAAAAAAACGACTCCCATCAGAGCAGGTTCTCCCCCCTGCCATTCGAAGGTGACCGAGGAACCGGGCTGGGACTGGATATATTCCCGGATATAAGTCTCAAGGACTTCATCTGACATGCGTGAATGCCTTTTTTCGGGAAGGAATGCCTTCTTCTCGACGTAGAAGCAGTAGGTGCAATGGAGATTGCACGCCGGGCCGGTGGGCTTGGCCATGAGTTGATAACCCTGCTGTGCCGGGCGGTTGAGCCCGCCTGCTTGTCGAAACTTTGTCTTATGATAACCCATACCGTAAAAAGGATACCTCTTCAGGAACGATTAGCTGGATTTGCCAAAAATGAAAGCTTCCTGCCGGGCGAGCTCTTTTCTCAACTGCATATTTTTCGCTACCAATTGCCTCCGATTCAGACCGGGCACTGTCACATCCTTGCGCACATCCCCCGTCCTGAAATCGACGAGGTTGATTTGTTCGATGGGGTCAGATTTCAGGCAGTAGAGCTCCCATTCATCAGGTTCAGGTTCGTCGTCTCTGGGGTCCACATAGCGGACAATCTTCCAGTCTCCGGTACACAAGGCTCTCACGTTGTTAGGTTGCCTAACCGTTCCGGATGCCAAGGGATAGCCATTGGCCCTCTCATCATCAACTTTTTGGAGAAATAGATTAAACTGGTCCATCCTCTTTTGATCTTCCCAAAGGGAATCACCGGGTTCGGTGACCATGTCATTGGTCATGTAAAAAACACCTGTTCGTGGTCTTCCGTCAGGCCCAGGTATGTCTCCATATCTTCTTCCTTTTAGATGAGCCACCAAATTAGCTCCCACAAAAGGTCTCACTACTGACTTGCCATGAATGGCTTCCATTTTATGCCTCAAATCCGATTCCTTATATCCGGCAAGGGCCACCAATGTCGGCGCAACATCAATGGAGCTTGTTGGTTGAAGAATTTCCCTCATCTCATATGGGTTTTTATTGATGAGAGGGGAAGATATGACCATCGGCACTCTTATCATCTCTTCATAGGCGCTGTGAAACTTCTGAATCATTCCCCCATGCGCCCCCGCCATCTCACCATGGTCAGAGAGGAAAACGACAATAGTGTTCTCTGTGAGCCTGTTGTCGTCAAGAGCCTGCAATATTTTACTGAGCTGACGATCCGCCAGATACTGACAATAATAATAAAACTGGTTAAAAGCCAGGGACCAGGTTGAGGCATTTTCTCCCTGAAGCTGAAATGGGTAAGGCGATGGAATTCCAGGCATGTCGGATTCCTGCTGTGACTGGATCGCAAGCCCAAACTTAAGAGAATAGTCATACTGACACCTTGGCTTATCGGTAAGAGACTCCTCAAAGGTAGGCGGCAAAGAGCAGTTGTCTTGAGGAAAGCCATCCAGATTCAAGTCCACCACAAGTCCCTGGTTTTTCAAAATGTTTTCTATGCAGTTGTAATCATCCTCATTCATCGGAGGAGGACAGGGGAGGCTTGTTTCGCCTTTGGCGGGGATTCCCGGCGGAGGAGGATAATCAGTCCAGGGAACAACCCCATGGTAGTCAGGGTTGTCCGGGTTTTCAGGGAGTTGCCAGTGAATGGGCCAACTGCCGTTGTCATGAGGGTTTACCAGCGAGCCTACTGCAAGCCATGGCTTACCGGATTGATCCTCTCCCTTTGTTTTAAGAAAGTCAACCACATTGTCCGCGAAGCCGACGTCTCGATAGACCCCCAAATTCTCAGGTCCGCCACGGTGAGGATCAGGACATGCGCTATCCGAATCTAAAAACCCGAAAAGCTTAAGATAATCAGGTGCGTCAGGATAGGATACATGCCATTTGCCAAAATAATGTGTGGAGTAGCCCATAGCCAGAAACCAATCGCCAATAGTCGGCATGCCATCGGGGTCAAGCCATGTCATATCTTCGGGGATTTTGAACATTCCATCCGTAGCATCGACACCGGTTACATTCGGGTATTGGCCCGTCATTATAGAAGTCCTGCTGGGTGTGCAAGCGGAAGAAACGGTATAGTGGGTTCTCATGACAACAGCATTTTGTCTTAATCGTAAAAAACCAGGGAAACACTGGGTGAAGGGATTGTCTGGAGAGATCGTCTTCTGAAAACCAAGAATCTCCTTAAGTTCCTGTACCAAACCCTCGCCAGCGCCGTAGCCCTGTGGCGGCATATGCTGCTGATCCACCATGATCAGCAATATGTTCGGATGGGATTGTTCGTGATCCTTATCCTTCTTTCCGGAACGGCCGAAAACTTCATCAGTGCCAGCAATTACGCCAAGCAGAGCGGCAGCAGAAATTTTACTAGAACGCTCGATGAATTCCCTACGCGTAATCTTCATGAGACTGTTCTCCTTTCTTTTGCGTTGGACAATAACGATTCCCAAAATTATCAGGTCCAAATACTTCCGAAAATGTACGAGATTTTCAGCGGCTGTTGAGTTGTGAATCACCTGCGATATCACGCGGCAGTTCCTGCCCGATTATGCATTCAGCCATACTGATTTCATTTGCCATGGTTATATTATTCATCATGGATGAACAGTTATTTGATCGGATGTTTTCGCCTATCATACCAGATTGAAACCTGCACGCACAACCAAGAAACTATAGACTTTCAGAAAATTTATTTCGCAAGGCAACAGGGAGGGAATAGGCCTTTTTCGGCCATTCCCGACCGATAACGCAGCGAAATTATTTTTCTGTGCGGCCGGGCAAGGTTGCGTGTTTTAGCGGGTGTGAAGCCCGCCCCGGAAGGAATAGCCATCCACCGGGTAGCGAGTTCTTGGACAAGAGGGGGTGACCTTTTGAGTTAAGCGTAGAACAGCGAGCCGGCAGGCCGTAAGCTGTAAAGCTGAAGTGATAGAGCCTCGAAATAATTATTCACGGGAAAGATGACGCTGTGGAAATTGCGGAAATCAATAAGAAATCAGCGCAAAGTGGCGAGTTGGTGGATTTTCCCCGGGGTCTGAGAGCATGGCATGTCGGATATAGCGAACACGTGGTAA
>CAJBLH010000028.1 GCA_903953895.1 uncultured Desulfobacteraceae bacterium
GGGTGCAGTTTTTCCTGTCTCCTGGTTCCATAGGCTATATTCATCTATTAAGTCCATAAGTTGGGAGTGATCCAGGCGTTGTACTTTTTAGGAAAAAATTCTCATCTGACGATTGTGCTTGCATTGTTGTCTTATCGTGAACATGTGAGATGAATGCATCCCAATCACCGTTGACTTCAATACAGCGTAATTGAAGTAGCGCTTCGGCTCTTTCTTTAATCCACCTCATACCACCGCTGTCAAAACGTTTTGCTACAACATAATTTACTGCTCCTTCCACTGCCCCAGAAGATATCTCCATATCCTGTTCTTGGAGCGTCTTGTAGTCCATCTTCTCCAAACGTTTACTCAAATAACTGCTGATCTTTTTCAGGTTTTCCCGGCGGTTTTTCATCCCTGGTCCTTTTTTGGGAAGCAATGCCAGGCGGTCATCAATATCTTTAACAATTTCTGAAGCTCGCCCTTCATAGAGAAGATCCTTTTGTTCCTCCACCCACTCAACAAGCTCATCACTTCCCTCTTTATAAAGACATCCGCCCGCTTTCCAAAGATATTCCGTAACATGAAAAATATCTATCGTATGGGTCGCTTGCGGAAAAATCTCTTCAATATAATGATCCAGATCGTTATCCCCATCGGTAACAATCTGAACCAGTTTTCCGCTTTGGTCTGTAAAACCACGCTTATCTGCTTCTCGGCGGGCAATGGCTACTGCATGGCGTTTCGGTGCGTATGAAGCATATACCTTCTTGTTGACTGGCCCCTCCAACAATCCATCTTTGCTGCATTTGAGGGTGTACATGACCACTACAGTGGTCATTTTACCATTTTTGGACTTATCCCCTTTCTTTTTACGTTTTTTGGAGCCTCGACGCTTTCGTGCCGCTTTACCTCTGTGACGCTGTGATCCCGGATGAAGATTCTTAGCTCTTTTGCCTCGACGTTTTTCTAATTCCTGTTCAGTGGCAGTCGGAGTGGCTTTGCTATCAATTTGTATTACCAAAACCTCTCCATCATTTTCCGGCGCTGGTGCTGATTCAAACCACTCACTCGTGTGTTTTCCCAAACCCAGCACCATCTCTTCTATGGTCTTCTGGCAAGGCGACCACTGCAAAAATGTAGTTAATACCGTCACACATTGTGCATAACTGACTTTGGTTGCCAGTCGAGCTGCATAACTGCGGATCAGCATGCTGAATCCATCCAACGGCAGACCCAACTCTATGTCAAGTGGATAACATCCACCGTTATTTTTGCCACGATAAATATAGCTCCGACAATAACGCACTTTCCCAAATATCGTGCAAATAAGACGGTCCTTCAATCCCTGACACTTAAAACCCTTTTCAAGCTCTACATGGTTTCTCTGCCAGTTTTCTTCCCGAACCCATAAAAACAACAAAATAAACAACCGACCCAATTCATACACTTTGGGAATCAACTGCTTTTCAAATTCCAAAAAACTGCTGTTGCATGTCGATACCCAACTGAGTATATCCGATACCTGTTTGCCAATCTGTTCCTTTACCCGATCAATCGCCTTGATTCGATCTGATTCAGGTTTTCCTTGACCTTTTGGAACTTCGCTTTTTTTTTCATCAGGTGTATCACGCTCTTTAAAGGTTATTGACTTACTCTCTGCCAAAATCAGGAGTTTTTGTGCAATACCCTACACAAACGGATACGATTTGTCCTGTAAAAAATGATCTGCATCTAAATTATTTTACAAAAATCCCCGTTTGCGATTCCTGCAGCCTTCACAGGGAAGAGAAATACCATAGGTACACCTGTTGCAAACATCACAATGCCACTCACGCCAATCCCGACACGTGCCACATTTCTCACAATGCCATGTGCAACTGTCTTGAACAACTTCGTCCCAACAAAAAGAATACCAATATGCATCCCCACATTTTGAACAAAAATAGTTCCCAAGCAGATCCTTTAATGGTACTTCTTCACAGCCACAGGGTAGCTCATATTTTTCTTCCAACTCATCATGCGAAAGCTCTTTATATTCATCAATATTTTGAATCGTACAAATAGAAAAGCTTTCAACGTCGATTCCATTCAGCGGATTGTTACAATTGGTGCATCCACAATGTTCATCACACGACTCATTATTTCGAAAGCAAACACAGCGCCTATTGCTACAACCTGATTTACATTTGCACTGAACAGACTTTTCCATCCTGTATATCTCTATTTACTTTTAAGGTCTTCCCTTTTACAGATCGGTATTTGGGAGATGAGAGTATCTGCGCCCAATTCA
>CAJBLH010000029.1 GCA_903953895.1 uncultured Desulfobacteraceae bacterium
ACGAGCAAATGGAATAAGATTGAGCACAGGATGTTTTCGTATATTAGCCAGAATTGGCGCGGGAGGCCGCTTGTAAGCATTGAGACTATTGTCAATCTGATTGGGGCGACTAAAACTAAGAAAGGGTTAGTTATCCAAACATCAGTAGACACTAATGAATATGCCGAAGGAACTAAAATAACGGACAAAGAAATACAATCGTTAGCTATCGAAAGAGATGTATTTCATGGTGAGTGGAATTACAGAATATTGCCGCGACAAATTGCTCATGTTATTATGTAATGCATCCTAAGTGCCCGTTACCGGGTTTTCAAGCTGGGCTTCCAGTGGGTAGCCATCTTCGGTAACGGACCAGATGTTCTGAGGCCAATTGGCGTTAAATCGGTCGCTTATCAACCCCTTACGCAAGCCTGATTGAAGATGCTCCAGCGCCACTTGTCTTGAAAATATGCCGACTGCATCACACAAGGACTTTCTCTGCCTTGGACCGTTTGGAGGCGTGAGTCCAAAATCCCCAGGGTTCCTTTTGTGTTCGGGATTGCCGCCATACCGTACCTGTTCGGCAAGCTCAGCGCAATGCCGTAACTCGCCCTCTGTCAGCTTTTTAATTCTGCGTTTTGAGTTGAACTGATTATACTTTCTTAACATTTTTTCCTGAACAATCGGCTGCAGCAAATTATGTTCTATGAAAATTAAAAAACATATTTTTATTCTGTATGAATTTGGCGAGGTTAAGTCAACAACAATATCTTCTTTCGGGGCTTGGTTCTAATGTGGACCACGGACTTCCCCCGCCAGCCCCCCTCCCAGCCTCCCCCCGCTGGGGGGAGGGGTAATTGCGTAAATTTTCCAATTGAATCAGCAGATAATCTCCCTCCCCCAGCGGGGGAGGGCCGAGGTGGGGGTCGTGCAGTATGGTCAAAACGATTTTCAAAGCCAAGTGGACCAAGTTAGAACCAAGCCCAATAAGCCACCATGTCAAGAGCCATCCTACCCCAGGTCACCGGAATTCCTACCTTCGATTTCAAAGACAGGCAGCTTGACAAAACATATTATTATCGTCTAACTTGCAATTATATTACAGATTAGACGATAATAAGGATGATGTCATGTATCGATCCAGAACCCTTGAAACTTTTGCCAAAACGGCTTCCGAACAATTTCCCGTGCTGCTGGTCACCGGTGCCAGACAAGTGGGCAAAACAACGTTGCTTCAGCACATCTGCCGGAACGACCGGGGATACGTCACCCTCGATGATCCGCTGGTTCTAAGCCTTGCCAGACAAGATCCGGCGCTCTTTATGCAGAGATTTCCGCCGCCGGTACTCATCGATGAAATCCAGTATGCGCCGGAGCTTCTGCCGTACATCAAGATGACCGTGGACAAAGATCGCCGGCCGGGTTCGTTCTGGCTGACCGGCTCTCAGCAGTTTCACCTGATGCAAGGGGTGTCCGAATCTTTGGCTGGCCGGGTAGCCGTTGTATTTCTTCTGGGTCTATCCGGAAAAGAGCGGGCGGGCGGAAACATCATGGACCGCCCGTTTCTGCCTGCACCGGATGAAATCCGGGATCGCCTCGATGCCAGGGAAACACTTCCGTTGAAAGAACTCTATCGGTTCATCTGGCGCGGCGCTTTTCCGGCCATTGCCTTGAATGATCATATGGATCGGGATCTGTTTTACAGCTCCTATGTGCAGACGTACCTGCAACGCGATGTCCGGGATCTGTCCCGGGTCGGTGATGAAATGGCTTTTCTGCGGTTTATTCGGGCTGCTTCGGCTCGAACCGCCCAAATCCTGAATCTATCCGAACTGGCACGCGATGCGGATATTGCCCCCAACACCGCCAAAAGCTGGCTTTCCATCTTGCAGGCTTCCGGTATCGCCTATCTGCTGGAGCCGTATCATACGAATGTGACCAAGCGCCTGGTAAAAACTCCCAAACTCTATATTCTCGATACCGGATTGTGCGCCTATCTGACGGAATGGTCGAGCCCGGAAACGCTCGAGGCAGGTGCGATGTCCGGAGCCATTCTGGAGACATGGATACTGGCGGAACTGCTGAAAAGCTACTGGCACAATGGCCGACGTGCGCCATTTTATTATTATCGGGATAAGGACC
>CAJBLH010000030.1 GCA_903953895.1 uncultured Desulfobacteraceae bacterium
AGGGGCAGGTGCTATCAATCAGTTTCAAAATAGGGAGCCTCCTCATAGTTCAACGATATGAAAACGAAGAGAACTCTATGCAACAAATCTAATCTGTTATGCAATCATAATGTTGTTTCCCATACTACTGAACCAGTGCCGATATTTCAATTTGATATTTTATTCAAATTGATCTACAAAACAAGCAGCCAATGTATACGTTCACTGCCCGGCAAGCTGGATTTACGTTTTTTCCTGGAGGAATTTATGGTGTTGCCACTGCACGACAATCTATCAAGACTCGAAGAGATGCGCCGGGAGTCGATTCAAGGGGGCGGGGATGATCGAATCGCCGCCCAGCACCAGAGAGGAAAGCTCACGGCCCGCGAGCGCATCGATCTTCTGCTGGATGCCGGCTCTTTCGAGGAGTTTGATACACTGAAGACCGGCAGGGGCGGTTCTTTAGGAGAAGACGACCATCATTACCCAGGAGATGGCGTGGTAACGGGTCATGGGACCATCGATGGCCGAGAGGTGTTTGTCTTCAGCCAGGACTTTACGGTTATCGGAGGCTCCTTGGGGGAGGCCCATTCCCAGAAAATCAGCAAGGTCATGGACCACGCCGTTCGGGTCGGCTCACCTATCATCGGGCTGAATGACTCCGGCGGCGCCCGGATCCAGGAAGGGGTGGATGCCCTGGCTGCCTATGGAGAGATTTTTCATCGAAATGTCGAGGCCAGCGGGGTGGTTCCCCAGATTTCCTGTATCATGGGGCCTTGCGCCGGCGGTGCGGTTTACAGCCCGGCCATGACCGATTTTACCTTTATGGTTGAAAATTCCTCCAACATGTTCGTTACGGGCCCGAATGTCGTCAAGACAGTGATTCATCAGGATATCACCGCCGAAGAACTGGGTGGCGCACAGGTTCATGGCGCCGTCAGTGGTGTTGCCCATTTTGTGATTCCCAACGACATTCTCTGCCTTCGGGAAGTGCGAAGATTGATCAATTTTCTGCCTTCCAACAATCGCCAGAAATCGCCTTTTCTCGATTTGCGGGATCCGCCCGAACGAACCGACCCGGCCCTCGACTACCTGATTCCCCCGAATCCCAACCAGACCTACGACATGAACATTCTGATTTATAGCATTCTGGATGGTGCGGAATTTCTCGAGATACAGGCGAATTACGCCAGGAACATCATCTGCGGCTTCGGACGGATGGGAGGCCAGACCATCGGTCTGGTGGCCAACCAGCCCGCGGTTCTGGCAGGCGTACTCGACAGCAATGCCTCCACAAAAGCGGCCCGGTTCGTCCGGTTCTGCGATACGTTCAATATTCCACTGATATGCCTGGTGGATGTTCCCGGGTTCATGCCGGGTCCGGAACAGGAACACGGTGGGATTATCCGGCACGGCGCCAAACTTCTCTATGCCTTCATTGAAGCCACCGTACCGCGGATCACGGTCATTGTCAGAAAAGCGTACGGCGGCGCCTATCTGGTGATGAACTCCAAGCATATCCATTGCGATATCAATTATGCCTGGCCGACCGCTGAAATCGCCGTCCTAGGCCCCCGTGGTGCGGTGGAAGTCATTTATCGCAAAGAAATCAAGGAATCCAAAAATCCGGACGCCACCATGGCAGAGAAAATGGAACACTACCGTAAAGCCTTTGTCAATCCGTTTCTGGCAGCCAAACGGGGATATATCGATGATGTGATTTTCCCCAGAGACACCCGACACCGGCTGATTCGAACCCTGCAGTTCCTGGAAAGTAAAAAGACCCACCGGCCGGATCGCAAACACGGCAATATTCCCCTGTAAGAGGTTGATGCATGTTCAAAAAAATCCTGATAGCCAATCGTGGCGAAATCACCGTCCGGATCATCCAGACTTGTAAACGAATGGGAATTCAAACCGTAGCGGTGTATTCCGATGCGGATGCCAGAAGCCTTCATGTTCAGGAAGCAGATGAGGCCGTGTCGCTGGGAAGCTCTCGTTCATCGGAATCCTACCTGGTTTCCGAAAAAATCATCGAGGCTGCGCAAAAAACCGGATGTCAGGCCATCCATCCCGGTTACGGTTTTCTATCAGAAAACGCCGGATTCTGCGAAAAAGTATCCCTTTCCGGCATGGTGTTTATCGGTCCATCGTCTGCCGCCATTGCGACTCTTGGGGATAAGATCGCTTCCAAGGCGCTGGCCCTGAAATCCGGGGTGCCTGTGGTTCCCGGGCATATCGGCATGCTGTCTGATCTGGCCGAGGCCGAGGCTGTTGCGGAACGGATCGGATTTCCCGTGCTGTTAAAGCCTGCTGCCGGCGGGGGCGGCAAAGGGATGCGGATCGTGTCCTGCAAGGAAGATATGGGGCCGGCGTTTAATGCCTGTCGGGAGGAAACGCAAAAGGCGTTCGGGGACCCTCAACTGTTTATCGAACGTTACATCTCCAATCCACGGCACATCGAGATTCAAATCCTGGCAGATCGGTATGGCAACGTCATTCATCTTGGTGAAAGAGAGTGTTCCATTCAACGCCGGTACCAGAAGATCATCGAAGAGACCCCGTCACCAGCAGTGGACCCTGACCTGCGCCAGAAAATGGGGGCCATGGCCTGCAACCTTGCCCGGGAAGCCGGCTATTCCAATGCCGGAACCGTCGAGTTCATCCTGGATGAAGACCGGAACATGTATTTTCTCGAAATGAACACCCGGCTTCAGGTGGAGCATCCCGTTACAGAGCGGGTCACCGGTCTTGATCTTGTCGAGCTTCAGTTAAAAATTGCTTATGGAGAGGTGCTTGCCCTTCGCCAGGAGGATGTATCCTTTTACGGGTCAGCCATTGAAGCCCGCATCTGCGCGGAAGATCCGGCCCGGAATTTTCTGCCGGCAACCGGGATGATCACCCGGTACGCCCCTCCCCGGGGTAGAAGTATTCGGGTGGACAGCGGTATTGTGGCCGGTAGCGTGGTCAGTGTCTATTATGATTCCCTGCTGTCCAAGGTGATTAGCTGGGGGCAGACGCGTGAAATCGCACGAATGGCGCTCATCGATGCTCTGAACGGATATCACATTGAAGGGGTGATCACCAATGTTGATTTTGTCAACCTGATACTGAATCATCCGGCTTTTGCTGCCGCAGAGCTGTCAACCCGGTTTATCGAAACGCATTTCGACAACGATAAGACTAAATTACTACCGTCAAACGAACGGCTCAGTCTGATGGCGATTGCAACCACGCTGGTGTATCATAACCGGCAAAAGCTGATCAGGGATTCTTTAAAGCCTATGGCGGCCCATGTCGGCGGCGCCACAAAACCCAGAGACTGGTATCATTACATGGTCAAGAGCGAAGGGGATATTTTCGAACTTCGCCTGCAGGGAGATCCTGATCTGCGAAACTGGACGATCTGGGCCAACGGCAATCAGTACCAGGTGGTTACTCCGGAGCTGGAGTTTTACCGAAGACGCATCAAGCTGAATGTCAACGGCCGGTACCAGATGTTTCGGCTTCAATTCCGGGGAAATTTCATCTGGGCCGCCTTTTGCGGCATCACTCGGGTTTTCGAGGTGTATAGCCCTCAGGAATGGGAACTGGCCCAATTCATGCCTAAAATTCAGAAGCGGGTACTGGACAACGTACTGGAATGCCCCATGCCAGGCCTTGTCGTGGATATCCGCGTACAGAAAGGGGATCGGGTGTATCGCGGCCAGGAACTGGTGATTGTGGAGTCCATGAAAATGGAAAGCGGCGTGGCGTCTCCCTGTGATGGCGAAGTACAGGATATCCTGGTTGAAAAAGGCCAGGCGGTGGATACCGGAAACATACTGATGCGGTTTAAACTTTAGCACCCAGATTTCCCCACAATGTCAAAAATGACGGGGAAATCAAGTTGTAGATTTTTTTGAACCCGCCAATTTAACACTTGACAATTCAAATTATCCTGTTTAGTATCAACGCCGTAATAGTTTGTAGATTTCTATGAGATGTATCCGGGTTGTTCAATTAGTGCTGAGTCCGCCACTTCCCTATTCGAATTCTCTGAGCTGTGTCTGCCTTTCTAAGTAGTTGAATGATTCCGAAGGCATCTTTTCTCGTTCTCCGTAAAGCTGTTTGTCGTTGTTATCATGCTCACCTTCCGGATCTTCGATCTGGAAAATATTCGCGCTGCCCTTACCGGCGGGAAAGGAGACTGAAAATGACTAGCGGAAAAGAAAAAAGACAAACGGATCGCTACGCGGTCGAAGCGCCTATTCTCTGCTCTTATTTCAATTTGCCTGTCAGCGCCAGCGCCAAGACCATCAATTTCAGCAGGGACGGCATGTATTTTGTTTCAGAGATGGAGTTTCATCCTGGTTCTGCTGTACTTATTCAGGTCAAGAACGGCGGTGTGCATCAGAAAATGCCGGAAAATACCGAAGGCATGCGGCAGACAACGCTTGCCGAAGTCCGGTGGTGCAGGCGGGTTTCTGAAAAACCAACCCACTATCAAATAGGAGTGAAATACTATGAGTCCTGGTATTGACTGTAATGCAGCTTCCTTCCTGTC
The DNA here is from genome assembly GCA_903953895.1 of uncultured Desulfobacteraceae bacterium. Lineage (GTDB taxonomy): Bacteria > Desulfobacterota > Desulfobacteria > Desulfobacterales > Desulfatirhabdiaceae > RAAP-1. Next base: position 4,526 of record CAJBLH010000030.1, read on the forward strand.
ATCTTGATGAGCCGGAGATCAGCGAGACGCCGTCTTCCAGCGACGGAAGAATTGGCAGGAAGGAATCAAAACCAGCGATTTCAAATACTTCTTTCACATAATCCGCCATGGCGCATAATACAATCCGGCCTGCTTCGAGTTTCAGCTTTTTAGCGGTCTTTACCACGACTCTCAATCCTGCACTTGTGATGTAATCCAGTTTCTGACAATCCAGAATGATATTGTAAATGCCACTTTCTATGGTCTGAACGATGCGTTTGTCCAATTCCGTTGAAGAGCCGGAGTCCAGCCGCCCCGCAAGGCTGAAAATAGTTATCTCTTGGTGCCGTGTTTCAATGATATCCATTTGATTCCTTGTGTTAATGGCGCTGATTTTTGGTGGTTATCAGATGAGGCTGACACCGATTCTTTGCGTGCAAGCCTTGCATCCTTCGGAACGGTCGCTTAAAAAAAGTTCTTCCCAGTGATGAATGTTACGTGCCACAGCATGGAAGATATTGGACATGAGCTGGGGATATTGGTTCATTACATGAACAAATTTATCACGGGAAATTATCAGGCAAGTTACCGGAGAGGATGCTTTCAGGGAAAAAAGTCTGGGAGAATTCCCGAGAAGTGTCAATGCGCCAAAAAAATCTCCTTCTGTATAATTTCGGATAATCGCCTCGGCACCGTTTTCGGTGCGGGTTAGCACCGCATCTCCGGAAATCAGATAAAACGCTTGACCGTCGTCGTCGTCTTGGGTGAACAGAAAATCCCCAAGCTTGAAATTTTCCCGCGTACACAGGTATGCAAATACTTTCAGCGTGTCAAGGGGAAGCGCAGAGAAAAAATAGATTTCCCTTAACACATTCAGATTTTGCTGAAATTCACAGGTTGGGCATGATTCACTTTTTTCCGCCGACCAGCTCATACAGGGCTCCTTTTTTGGCAATGAGTTCATCGTAAGATCCCAGTTCAATAATTTTACCTGCCTTCATCACCGCAACTTTATCATAATTGCGAATGATATCCAGGCGATGAACTACGGATATCAGCGTTGTTTTTCCTTTCCACCGGGTTTCAAGAAGATTCTGGATGCGGGTCTGGGACTTGTTGTCAAGCGCTGATGTGGCTTCGTCCATGATCATGATGCGGGGAGACTTGAGAAATGTTCTGGCAATGGCCAGTTTCTGACGCTGGCCTCCGGACAGCTTGTCCCCTTTGCTGCCGACCTGAAACTGCATGCCGATTTCAACGATTGTTTCAAGAAAATCCTCTTCGATAATCAGTTGAATGATGCTTTGGTTGATCGTATCCAGGGCTTTGGGGTTGGATGTTTTGATCTGGCCGAACAAAATATTGTTCATGATGGTCTGGTTATAAATATAATTGGAGAGCTGATAAAACGAGAAGGCGGCAGGAGCATCTCGCGTGATGCTTTCTTGAATGAGCGATCTTCCCTCCAGAATCATGCGCTCTAAGATGGCCGGCAGTGCAACCAGCTTGTGTTTTCCGGGTTCAAAGCGAAGGGCAAGCTTCAATAGATAATTTCGATCGATATCCGACAACTGAAGCAGTTTGGTGCGCTTGATCCGGTCTGCCAGCAGGATGGACTCATCCCATTCATCGAAGGAAATCGGGCTTTGTTCAAAAAAAACGGGATCAGGGGAAAGGCTGCCGAGAATATCGACAGTTTGCCTGGTAAGCTCAGCTCCGAGACTCAGCAGCGGCATTGTTAAATCCGCCCGGTTCAACAACTCCAGAAAATAGGAATTCTGGGGTAGGTTGTTTTCTGAAAAAGTGGGGTCGTTGGGTGTTCCCAGAAAAAGATTTTCAGCCACGCTGGAAAAATACAGATATTTGTTTTCATCGAAAAATTCGACATGGTCTGCCAGCTTCTCGCCATATTCCTGCTGAAAGTTTTCACGGACAATGATCAGCCGGGCTGCCAGATCTTCCTGTCGCTCCTTGTCGAGAATAGTGTTGAGGCCAAATCTGAGTACATCCACAAAAATACCCGTCTGGTGCAGAACGGCGATTTTATCGTCGAGTGACGGCTGTTCCATGTTTGTTTCCACATCATGGATAGCCGCATAGGAATATACCAGATTCTCGTCGATGGAGCCGGAAAAAATGAACGGGCTCTGGGAAACAAAGCCCATGTTGGTGATCAAATCTTGTTTGGTCAGATCGGCGACTTCCATCTCGCCTAACAGAATGTGGCCGCCCGAATACTTGTAAAGTTGTCCGATACACAGAGCCAGCGTACTCTTCCCGCTTCCGGAAAAACCGACGAGGGCCAGGGTTTCTCCGGATTTCAAGGATAAATTGATGTTGTCGAGCAGTTGAATACCGGTATCCGTCACATAAGACAGCTCTTTAATGTCGATGCTGCCGGGAAGCAGTAAAGCTCGGCGGCCTTCTGGCTCGACGATGAACTCGGTCGGCGTGTCAAAATACTCCATGGTGCGTTTATAGCTGACCGATGCATCCATATAGACCTGATAGAATTCGATCAGCTCTTTCCAGGGATCATACAGTTTTTCCTGAGCAGATAAAAACGCCACCATAGCGCCCAACTCAAGCTGCCCCTGCATGGAGAGATAACCCCCCAGAATAAAAATGACAAAAGGGCCAAGACTGACGAAAAAATTATTGGTGACTTTCACCCCCTGTTTGTAAAGGGTCCAGATGATCCGGATTTTTCGCATCTGGTCGACCAGCGAGCCGAACCGCCGGTTTTCTAAACGAAAAGTGCCGTTTCCCTGAATTTCATGGATTCCGGAAATGGCTTCTCCGATCAGGCTGGATATCGTGCGGGTGCTGTCGACCCGTTGTTTGTTGGCTTTGTTGGCCCCGCGTTGCAGAATGGGGATGATGATCAGAATCACAGGATAGAGAGCCAGAGAAATAACCGCCAGAAGTGGATTCAAATATATCAGGTATCCGGCAAACGCCAGGAGCGTCATGATGTTGATGACCGGTGCGGAAATGGCCAGACCGACGAAGCTGCCGGCGGTAGCCAGTTCGGTAACCAGGGCTGAAACAACCATGCCTGGCTGTGCTTTCCGGTAAAAATTCAGCGGCAGAGTCAGAATATGTGCGAACAAGTCTTTTCGCATATTGGCAAGCACATTTTCAGATATCCGGGTTTGAAGAATGGTGATCATGAATTTGAGACCACTGGCCAGAAGCACCGATACCAGGTAACAGCCGCAGTAAATTAAGAGAAGATCCATTTTTCTTAGCTTGATGGCTTCATTGACGATCCGCTTTTGCATCTCGAGGGGAATCACTCTGGCAAAAACAGTGACGGAAATCAGCAATACCAGCACGACCTGAAGCTTGACGTTTCCGGGCAGAACCCATGAAAAAAGTGAGCGTTTGACAATCGCAATTTTTTCCTTCTCCATAACAGCGAATCCCTCTTAGGATTTGATGAACCGGTTGAAAGAACGGAAAGACTCAGTATAAATACATAACTGCATATGTCCGGATCATGAAATTTGAAATAAAAAGAAGATGATTGCGGCACAATAAGTGCTTTTTCCAGCAAAGTCCAGTTGATTTAAATTCATTTTATCTGAAAAAGCGATAAAAAAAACAACATCGGCGTAACAAATTTAAAAAAACCAATGCCGTTATTTTTACTTGACTTCACCGGAAGATTTTACTAAATTCTAAACCTTTATGTACGAAATCATGGAACACCACCATGCGATAACCGTTAACCCAACAACCACATTTTTTTTGAAAGGAGAAAGTTACACATGTCAGAATTACTCCCCCCTCATGGCGGAAAAGGCTTGACCTGCTGTTTGCTCGAAGGCGCAGAACTGGCAGCCGAACTGAAAAAAGCTCAGGGTCTTAAGAAAATCGACGTCAGCCCCCGTGAAAAAGGTGACCTGATCATGATGGGCATCGGTGGATTCAGCCCCCTGACCGGTTTTATGACCAAAGCCGACTGGAAAGGCGTTTGTGACAACTATCTTCTGGCAGACGGTACTTTCTGGCCCATTCCGGTCACGCTTTCCGCATCCAAGGAAGAAGCCGCTGCGATTGCTATCGGCGAGGAAATCGCCCTGTATGATCCCGAACGCAAAGAGTTCATGGCCACCATGAAGGTCACTGAAAAATTTGAGATGACCGATGCCGACAAGAAGTTTGAATGTGAAAAAGTGTATATGGGCGAAGGTACTAAAACCGCCGAGGATTTCTGGAAAATCGCCAAAAACGATCATCCCGGCGTTCAGATGGTCATGGAGCAGAAGGCTGTCAGCTTGGCTGGTCCGGTGAAAGTACTCAGCGAAGCGGAATACCCCAGCAAATATGCCGGCGTTTACATGAGACCGGCTGAATCCAGAAAGATTTTTTCTGAAAGAGGCTGGAATGAAGTGGCCGCCCTTCAGCTCCGTAACCCCATGCACCGATCTCATGAATATCTGTGTAAAATTGCGGTCGAAGTTTGCGACGGTGTGTTTATCCACTCACTGGTCGGCAATCTGAAACCCGGCGACATTCCTGCGGAAGTCCGCGTGAAATGTATCGATGCTCTGGTAAAGAATTATTTTGTGGAAGACAAAGTCGTTCAGGGCGGGTATCCGCTGGATATGCGCTATGCCGGTCCGCGTGAAGCCCTGCTTCATGCCACATTCCGCCAGAATTATGGGTGTTCCCGCATGATCATCGGTCGCGACCATGCCGGTGTAGGCGATTTCTACGGGATGTTTGAAGCCCAGACCATTTTCGACAAGATTCCCAAACCAGCCGGCGGAAAAGCCCTTCTCTGCACGCCGCTGAAAATCGACTGGACTTTCTACTGCTACAAATGCGACGGCATGGCATCCCTCAGAACCTGCCCCCACGGCAAGGCAGACCGCGTACTTTTAAGCGGCACCGCACTGCGTAAGGGTCTTTCCGAAGGAACGCCGATTGCCGATCATTTCGGACGTGATGAAGTTCTTGCCATTCTTAAGGAATACTACGCAGGTCTTGATGAAAAAGTCGAAGTCAAGCTGCATGGGGCTGCAACCGGCAAATAATCATTCCGGTATTGCCTGATTCAAGAAAAGGAGATGTTCTAACAAGACATCTCCTTTTTTTTATTCATCAGAATTCCCAACAGTTGCCAAAGCCAGATATCGGATGAGTGTCAGTCCGGCCTCTTCGATAGTGCTGCCAAAGGAAACGACGCCATCTGCATGGCCTCCCATTGTAAAAATTTTTCGAGATACGACGGATGTGTTCTGAAATAATCTGCAAACAGCATCCGCCATTTCAGGCGATCCATAATGAACATCTTCAGGGGTGACCGGAATGCCGAGCGATTCCGCCTGAAGCCATATCTGCGGTGAATGTGCGTGAATCACAGCACTGATATTGAGGTCCAGACGATATAGGCTTCCATGGGTCAGGGATTCAGAAGAGGGACGGACCACTCCCTCGGCGACAACTCGGTTGGTTGCCGGATCACAGCCTGTGACAAGGGAATAATGCTCAGGAAAAAGCCTGTCCAGCCCGCCGGTTTGCGTACCGCTGATGATAAAGGAGCCTCCATTGCCGGCTGTCAGACGGGTGCTGACATTCCCGAATCCCAATCCGCCGTAGCGATGCGGGTTCTGCCCGATCAATCCGAGTCTGTAAAGAATCTGTCTCCATGCATTGAGGCTGCCGAACTGTGTTGGCGGCAGCGGAGCTGCGGGAAAAAACGTCAGGTTGAACTGAACAACGCCTTCCTGCGGCTTCACGGTGTACTCTCGGGCTTTGGAATATGCGCATAGGCTTCAGCCGGAATGACGGAAAATTCGGTTTTTCCCGGAAGTTTCCATTGCATCTCGATGGCTGCCGTGCCTTTTCTCTGAAAATATTGGATCAAGATCGGGTACCAGCCGGGTTTGGGGATATCGATCAGCACCTGGGGCGAGAGACGGTCGGAATGGACATCCGGGTCTGTCAAAATCATTTTTCTGCATATTTCAACCCGAATTCCGTCATTTGATAAGGCCAGCATTCCGTATTTTCCGGCCTCGGAAAATTTCAAAAAGCCATTCATCTGAATTCCGATGCCCCGGCTGACGCCAGTGTCGAAGATCATGTCTTCTGCACCAAAACGGTGGCTGAGAACCGAGATAGGGCTGCCGATTTTTTCAGACGTCGTTTTTGGGTCCAGAATCGGCATCTGATCGATATGTCTGAAGTATTTATAAATGTAAATGCTTGAAAGTCCGGGCTTGAGTTCCTTGTCATCAGAGATATCCCTTTCTGCAACCATGCCGCTGATCTCAGCGTCTGGAAGCGTCTGCGGCTGGGCGTCTGCGGCGTTTCCCATAACCACTCCCGACAGAATCGTCATCATGCTGATCCATAAAATCGACCAGGCTGCTTTTTGAAATTTCATGATCTCTCCTTTATTGACGGTATCTGAAATCAACTTTATAAATGCAGATTATCCTTATCATAAATCCGATTGTCTCCACAATCCTTGTTCTGACAGTAAACGATCACGATTTTTTTCTCAAGGTTCATCCCGTCATTTACCCCTAAAGGCACAAGGGGGTGAGACTTTCATCCGATACATTGGATGTGTGGAATGTGCAATCCATAAAATTTCAAACAGGAGGACATGTGATGACTATTTTCAGTGAATATCCCCAATACGATGCGATCGGTCTGGCAGAACTGGTCAGAAACAAAGAAGTTACGCCTGCTGAACTATGTGAAGAAGCGATCCGCAGAATTGAAGCGCTGAATCCAAAAATCAATGCCGTCATTCACCCGATGTACGATATGGCTCGGAAAGCCCTGGCTCATATCCCTGCTGAAGGTGTATTCGCCGGTGTGCCCTTCCTTCTGAAAGACCTGATCAGCGAATATGCCGGTGTGCCCATGACATGTGGGTCAAAGGCTTTGAGAAATTACATTCCGGATTCTGATAGTGAGATCGTCAAGAGATATAAAAAAGCGGGACTGGTTGTTCTGGGGAAAACGAACTGCCCTGAATTCGGGTTGCTGGCATATACCGAACCCGAGCTTCATGGTCCAACCAGGAACCCATGGAATCTGAAACATTCCTCCGGTGGATCGAGCGGTGGCTCGGCTGCGGCCGTTTCAGCCGGTATGACACCCATCGCATCCGGAGGCGATGGCGGTGGATCTATCCGGATACCTGCTTCAGCCTGCGGATTGTTCGGGTTGAAACCCTCCCGCGGGAGAACTCCGAGCGGCCCGAATTCCGGTGAAATATGGCAAGGCCTGGTCGCTGAACATGTGATCACCCGATCTGTTCGAGACAGTGCGGCTGCGTTGGACGTGCTTCAAGGTGCGGACATTGGCGCGCCATATATTATAACTCCCCCGGAAACGCCATATCTTAAGGCGATCGAACATCCTCCCGGAAAACTCAGAATAGCTTTCAATACCGCCTCTCCAATCAACACCACTGTTCATCCTGAATGCGAAAAGGCTGTTTATGAAACGGCAACGCTTTTGCTCCGCTTGGGCCATGACGTGGAAGAAGACCGTCCGGAAATAGATGGGATAAAATTGGCGAAATGCTATTTCACCCTCTATTTTGGTGAAGTTGCCGCAGAGATCAAACAGATTGAATCGATGACGGGAAAGCCACTGAAGCCTTCTGATATCGAACCCGTTACCTGGACCCTCGGGCTGCTGGGAAGAACGATTTCTGCGGGAGATTTTGTTTTTGCCAAGCGGTATTGGAATGATGCTGCAAGAGCGATGGGAAGATTCCATCAGAAATATGACCTGTACATGACGCCCACTGTTGCATCTCCACCTCCCAAAATCGGCGAACTCAAACCAAAACCGATTGAACGGTCATTGCTGAAAGCCATCAATTCTCTTGGGTGCGGAAAGCTTCTGGTCTGGTCGGGATTGTCGGATAAGCTGTCTGTAGAAAGTATGGCAAAGTTTCCATTCACTCAGATAGCCAATTTTACCGGACAACCGGCCATGACGGTTCCTTTGCATTGGACGGCCGGCAACTTGCCGATGGGTGTTCAATTCATCGCTCCGTTTGGCGATGAAGTCACATTGTTCAAACTGGCATCCCAACTGGAAAAAGCCAATCCGTGGTTTGACAAAATCCCGTCTATTGCAGTTTTGTAGCGGGATAGCATATATTTAGTACGAAATCGGATGGTTATTGATAACTTCAGGAGACATCCGCTTTTTGCATCACCTTTTCGTCTTTCATTTGACATTAATACATGAACTGTTAATATGTTAATAATTTTTAAAGACGAGCGGCGATCCGCCTCAACGGTAGCCGTCAGCGCCTATCCATACTGATATTTTTTTAAATAACAGAATTTTAAGGAGGAATCAAATGAAGGAAGTCAAGACAGTTGGTATCATCGGTTTTGGCGTGATGGGGGCCGCCATTGGCCTCAACGCTGCAACAAACGGGTACAACGTTGTATTTAAGGAACTCAACGACGATCTGGTTATGTCCATGTACGACAAGTTTGTGCTGAAGGCGCTTGCCAAAAGGGTGTCGCAGGGCAAGATGTCTCAGGCGGACATGGATAAAATCTGCGGAATGATCCGCGGTACCGCCAACTTCGAAGAATTGGCGGTGTGTGATCTGGTCATCGAGGCGGCAATTGAAAAAATGGATTTAAAGATTCAACTTTTCGCAGAGCTGGCTAAGGTAGTGCCCAAGGATACCATTATCGTGAGCAACACATCGACATTTCTTATCGAGAAACTCATGGAAGCAGTGGATAATCCGGAACGGACCGCCGGCCTGCACTATTTTTTCCCGGCCAACGTCAACCGTCTGGTTGAAGTGATCCGCCAAAAAAAGACCAGTGACGACACATACAATGCGCTCATGGCGTTTTCAAAACAGAATAAAAAGGTTCCGATTACAGTGATGGATTTTCCGGGATTTGCCATCAATCCAATCTTTATCACCAGCTATCTGGTCCTCGACTCTTTTCTGGGCGCCAAATACAATGTAGCCACGCTCGAAAATATCTCCCAAAAAGTTCTGGGCGTCAAATACGGCATCATGTGGGTACAAAGCGGATCAGGTCTGGGCACCGCCTACCATGCCGGTGTTTCCATGGTCAATTACCTGTCAGAATCGGATATCGGATTCCCGCCTGTTCCTGAACAGTTAAAATCATCTTTCGAGAGTGGAAAGACGTGGGACCTGAACGACGGTCCCATTCTGGAAGATCCGGCTGCGCGCAGCGCCGTGGGCGATCTGTTATTGGGCTCCATATTCTGCATCTCGGCCCACCTGATCGAAAAAGGTGTCGTGTCGGTCAAAGACCTGGAACTGGGAGTCTGTACGTCTCTGGCATGGCCCAAAGGACCATTCACAATGATGAATGAAATGGGATGGGATGAAACCCAAAGACTGGTGAAAACGGCGGTGGATGCCGGCAATTTCAAGATGCCCACCAGATTCAAATCCGGCGATGCAACCCCCTGGGAACTGTAATTTTCTGGATTTAAAAGACTTTCGGGTCATATAATAACGGCCCGAAAGTCAATTTGTCGCCTGCCTGCCTGATCAAATCACCCATCACCATATCCACAATTCTCCCGTTCCGATGCGGTTTGATCGGTTATCCGCTTAAACTCAACGCATTGTTGTCTTGACAGATGAGCCACCCTTCAATGCCAAAGGGCGAAGCGCAACGCAGATTATGAATTTTCGAAGAAACCATCGAATTGAAACAGGGTTAGATCACTATGTCTGATGGCGGATACAAGAATGATATGAGCATTGATGAGCGGGTGTTGATGGCGATTGTGAGATTGGCCGAACGCTTTAAAAAAGAATCCGCTTTATATTTGCGGGAATACAATATTACATTTCCTCAGTACAACGTTCTCAGGGTGTTGGATACATCCAGAGACGGGCAGAATACGATGAAGAATGTCAACCGGATCATGTTGATTTCAAGCGCAAACATGACCGGGATCACGCAGCGGTTGGAGAAAGACGGATTCATCAAAAGAAAGAACGCTCCGGAAGATGATCGCTTGAAATATCTGGAAATCACGCCAAAAGGAAGACAGGCGGTGAAGAATATTTCGGATAAAAAAGAGCAGGTTGTAAGAAATTATTTCCTGAGATATTCCGAGGAAAAAAAAGCTGAGATACTGGCGATATTAAAGGAAATTCTTAATCAGAAAACATAACACCTTTTATTTTAAACTTATTTCTGTAGCAATATCGTCCAGGATTTGGTAGTGATCATCAATTCGGAAGCAAGATTTGTTTTGGCAGCTCAAAAAAAACGAGGTGTTTGCACGTCTGATTGATCAACGTGGGGGGCTTCATGAAAAAAATGATATCATCGGACTTCCTCTTCTTGCGGTTGCTGGTCGGCTACCTCGGTGAAAAACCCCAGTTCAACTGGTGGCCAACGACATTCATCGGCGCGTCATCGAACCTCTTTCTCTCGCCCATTTTCCCCAGAACAACCTTTTTATCTCAATATCACGGCATTCTGGAAGCCGCCCGCAGGCTTCACGACGAGCGGATCGGTGTCGGGAGCGTTTTTCATCTTTTCCGACTTCCGGAAGTGCGTGAGCAGGAACTTCACGGCATGCTCAGCCATGGCGGACATTCGTTTTCGATGGAATCCATTGCAGGCAGGGACGCAGCGATTGCAGCACTTCAAAAGATCGCCGATGGCCACACTTCAGCAAGCGAGGGGCCTGTGAAGCTCGGCTGCGCCCAGGATATCCTGTCGCCCAACGGCATTCGCGATATTTCCCGAAGCTATACGGCCGCGTTTACCCAGGGGGTAAAATGCTACCCCTATTTCGCATCATGATGCAGCAACCTGACCAGATATATAATGTCAACCTGTCCGCGGGTCTGGGGCTTCTGAACGAAACCCACAGGTTGCTCGATCTCTGGGAACCCGGGATGAGTCCATCGGCTTTGTATGGGGCGGCATTGGCGTCTGGCCGCTTCCCGACCATCACCGCCCGGCGGCTGTCGAACATTGTAAAGATGTGCTTTGCGCCCCGTTATCTGGTGAACGACGGCAACCCGGCGCTGCATTTGAAGAACTTGAAGAACCGGATACCACCCCATGAAACGAACCAGTTCTTTATGTTGTTTACCTGCCGTGCCAACGCTATTTTGAACGACTTTGTCCGGGAGATATATTGGGAACGGTATGCAGGCGGGTTTGCCGAAATCAGCAATCTCGATGCGGAAAATTTCGTTCGGCGGGCAATCGATGACGGTAAAACGCAAAAACGGTGGGCGGAGAAAACCATCAAAAATGCCGCCGGTTACCTGACGGGTTGCTGCGCCGACTATGGCCTTCTGGAAAAGGGCCGCAAACCAGTCCGCCGGATTCTGCCTTTTCGCATCTCCCCTTCCCTGGCAGTCTATCTTGCCTACGACCTGCACGGTGCGGGCCTGGGTGACAACGCTGTGTTAAGCCATCCGGACTGGCGGTTATTCGGCCTTGCCGTTGATGATGTCCGCGAAGAATTGAAGCGCCTGGCGCGCAAAGGGTATTTCATCCTGCAGTCTGCAGGAGACGTTACCCGGATCAGTTGGAAATACAAAACCATGGAGGAACTCTGTGATGTCCTTGCTGAAGGCTGATTTCGATGAATTGCGGGAGCGTATCCGTCATGGGCGGGAGCTGGGTCATGCCGGTTTCGAGCCGATCTACTATCTGATATTCGATCCGGCGGATATCATCGAGGTGAAACGGCTGACACCGGCATGGATCGCCAGGCTTCGCAATGAAGGGTGGGATGTATCCGTATTCTCGATTGCGGAAGCGATAGAAGATATTCTGTCCATCGACCCGCGTCGTCCGCTCTGGCATATCGCCCAGAAGAAGGCGCCCCATGACTGGGAAAAGACCAATCAGGCGCTGGCCAATGCCTTGATCACCAACGGGGCGTTGCAACAGCGGCTCGAATCGGCTATTTCCGCCCTGGAAGGCAGCCAAAACGGCCTGGTGCTGGTGATCGATCTGGAGGCCCTGCATCCCTACATGCGCATTGGCGCCATCGAAAGCAGTCTTCAGAGTAAATTTCATGTGCCGACCGTCTTCCTTTATCCCGGCACCCGCACCGGCAAAACCCGTCTTAAGTTCCTGGGGTTTTACCCGGAAGATGGAAACTATCGCTCCGTTCACGTTGGCGGCTAATGCTGTCGGAATGCAGTATGCAGTAGGCAGTAGGCAGATGGCAGTAAAAACTGCATACTATCTACTGCCTACTGCATACTTCCTAAATTGACATGACCCCAAAGGGAGTCTGATATGACCATCCGTACATTGTTCGATCCGAATAAGAATATCCAGCGCCCCATCGAAAAAGTCATCACTTACGGTGCATCCCAGGAACACCGACTCAAATCGGAGATCAGCGAGTATGTCGTAACCGACAGCATTGAAACCCAGTTCCACAAGCTCCTCGACAAGATGCAGCAGGCCATGGAGGCCGGTGGCGAAAACGAGGTCGGGGTCTGGGTATCCGGCTTTTACGGCTCGGGCAAAAGCTCTTTCACCAAATATCTGGGTCTTTCTTTCGATGGCGTCAGTTTCATAGACGGCACCCCATTTATTCAACACCTGCGGGACCGTCTGCACGACATCCGGGTCAAGTCTTTGCTGACAGCAGTATCCAACCGTTTTCCGGCGGCCGTTGTCATGCTCGACCTTGCCAGTGAAATGCTTGCTGGCGCCACCATGGAAGATGTATCCACGGTGCTGTACTATAAAGTGCTTCAGTGGGCCGGTTATTCCCGCAATCTGAAAGTTGCCGCCCTGGAACGGCGGATTGAATCGGACGGCCGCCGGGATGAATTCACCGGCAACCTGGCCGCTCTCTTTCCGGGAGTGTCATGGAAAGACATCCAGAATGACCCCCTTGCCGTTGACGGCCTCATCCCTCAGATCGCCCATGACATGTATCCGGCCCTTTTTCCCACGAACACATCGTTCACATCGAGTACGGACGGCTTCTTCCAGTTCGAAGTCCAGCGGGTCGAGGAAATGCTGGATATGGTCCGCCGGAAAAGTGGCCGGGAGCATATTCTCTTTGTCATCGACGAGGTCGGGCAGTATCTGGGATCGCGGGACAATCTGATCCTGAACCTGGACGGTCTGGCAAAAAACCTCAAGCGCATCGGTGACGGCAAGGTCTGGATCATCGTAACCGCCCAGCAGACCCTGACCGAAGACGACCCGCGCGCTTCGCTCAATTCCCCCCAGCTTTTCAAACTGAAAGACCGCTTCCCGATTCAGGTGGATCTGGAATCCAGCGACATCAGGGAAATCTGCACGCGGCGTCTTCTTGGCAAATCGCCGGCCGGCGCCGACGAACTGGGCAGGCTCTTCGATGCCCAGGGTCAGGGGCTGCGCCACAACACCAAACTGCAGGATGCCAAATACTACGACGCCGACTTCAGCAAAGAGACGTTCATCGACCTCTACCCCTTCCTGCCGGCCCACTTCGATATTCTGCTGCATCTTCTGGGAGCGCTGGCGAAATCTACCGGCGGCATTGGCCTGCGTTCGGCCATCAAGGTGATTCAGGATATCCTTGTGGAAGGCGGGGACGGAAAAAGCCCCATGGCCGATCAGCCGGTCGGCTGGCTGGCAACCACCGTTACCCTGTATGATTCTCTCGATAAGGATATCCGCAGAGCGTTTCCATCGATCCATCAAGCCGTGCAAAAGGCGTTCATCCGCTGCCCCGATTCGCCCATCCATCAGGACATCGCCAAATCCGTGGCCATCCTGCAGATTCTCGGGAATATGCCGGTGACGCTCCAGAACCTGACCAGCCTGATCCATCCGGCAGTGGATGCCCCTTCCCGATCGGAAGAAGTTCGCAATGCCGTCGAATTTCTTTTGAATGATCCGCTTGTTCCACTGGGGAGCAAAGATGGCCAGCTCTGTTTTCTCAGCGAAAAACTGCGGGATATCGAGCAGGAGCGGGGAAATATCCCGGTCCGAACCCTTGAGGGCCTCCGCATCTTCAACGAGGCGTTGCGGGAGACATTCAGCCCGCTTCCCTCGGCACGGGTCATGAGCACGCTGGTGGCCACCTCCGGCCTGAAGGTGCGCAGCGGCTCTCAGGAGTCGAGTCTGGCCGGTGAGCGCGAGACGATCCAGACCCTGGTCGAGATGGTGGAACCTGCGGATTTCGATACCGTCGCCACCCGGATCGTCGAAGAGTCCCGCCAGCGCCCGGCACAGAGTACCCTCTTTCTGCTCGGACGAAACAGCGCCGACACCGATGCCGTGGTCGGCGAAATCTATCGCAGCCAACGGATTGCCCAGTTGCACCGGACCGACCCCGACCAGGAGGTAAAGGACTATTGCGCCAGCCAGATGGACCGGGCGACGCTGCTGGGACAGCAGCTTCAGCAGCAGGTGAAGCGAAACCTGGCGCCCGGCTTGTTCATATTCCGCGGACAGGCCACGGCCGTGACCGGTCTCGGCCAGGATGTACTCGAAGCCGCCAAAAAGGTGATGGCGGATGTGGCGGATCAGGTTTTCGATCGTTACGGCGAAGCGCCGGTCCGGGCTGAAACATCGCTTGCCGAACAGTTGCTGAAAGCAGCCGGCACCCATCTTGCCTCGGTTACCGCCAAGATGGACCCGCTGGGTCTGGTGCAGACCGTCGGCGGAACGCCCACGATCCATACCGCACACAAGGCATTGGTCAGTATCCGCGACTTCATCAACCAGAGCGGCTCTGTCGAAGGCAGGCGGCTGCTGGATAAATTCAGCGAGGCGCCCTTCGGCTGGTCTCAGGACACCCTGCGTTATCTCTGCGCTGCCATGCTGGTGGCGGGTGAAATCAAGCTGAAGGTTTCGGGCCGCGAAGTCACCGCCGCCGGCCAGCAGGCCATCGATGCCCTAAAAACCAACAACAGCTTCAAGCCCATCGGCGTAACCCTGCGAGACGAGCGCCCCCCCATTGAAATGCTTGCCCGGGCGGCCGAGCGTTTGACCGAACTGCTGGGTGAACCCATCATCCCGCTCGAGCAGGACATCAGCAAGGCAGCCGTCAAGTTTTTCCCCCGGTTTCAGACCGACTATGCCCCGTTGGCCGAAAAGCTGAAAGCCTTTGGCGTTGCCGGCGATGACCGGCTGAGAAGTGTTACCCAGAATATTGCCGATCTTCTCTTTACCGACGCATCCGATGCCCCGCAGCGACTGGGCGGCGAGGAGTCCGTTCTCTACGACAACCTCAAATGGTCCGGCGAGGTCAAACGGGCCTTGGAGCAGGGGCTGGAGGATACCGTTCGCGATCTTCAGTATCACAGCAGAGAGATTGCCGACTTACCGGCCAACGGCATCCCCGGCGAACTGCGAAACGACCTCAAGGATGAGCTGGAACAGGTCGGTCAGCGCCTGAACCGGGATGATTTCCACAAGCACGCGGCAGACCTTGCCACCACCCTGACCCGTATCCGCACACGGGTAGCCGATAGCGTTCGGGATATGGTAATTTCCCAGCAGGAAAGAATCCGCAGCGGAATTCATGACCTGCAGTGCCTGTCCGAATGGTCGGAATTTACCCAGGAAGAACAGCAGAACGTCATGGCCCAGGTTGAAAATATGGCGATTACGGCAACCGGGGATATGGCCGGTCTCAAGCAGCTTCTAAGTCGCGATTATGAAATATCCATTACCCTGACACGCCTGCGGGAGCGCATTCAGTGCGAAGGGCAGGAACGGAAGAACAACCGCCTGATTGACGAAAAGCCGACGGGAGTCACCAAACTCCAGAAGTCGCTGACGATCCCCGCCAGAGTAACGACAAGTGACCAGTTGGATGGCATGATCCGCCAGTTCAAGGAATTGAAGGATCAGGCGCCGCATTATCAGGAAATCGATGTCACCATCACCCTAAAAGGATAGTCGCCCCATGGCATTCGATCAATCCACCCGAAACCGCCTGCAGAAATTCGTCAGCGATGCCCGCTCCCTTCTAAGCGAAGAGTTTACCCGTCAACTGCAGAACGATTATGGTCTCGATCCTCTTACCGGTACCGTTTCTCCATTGGAAAACCTGGCACATCTCGACGACACCCGCCTGGAGACCGCCCGCATCCTGCGCGAAACCCTGGCCCATTATCTGCCATCGAGCCCATCGGGCGGCGCCAGGGAGGCGCTGGAACGGATCATCCGCGAACAGGCTTTCACCGTTCTGAACCGTCTATCAGCCCTGCGGATGACCGAATCCCGAGGCATCCTGATCGAATCGGTGGGCAACGGCTACCAGTCCAAGGGGTTTCAACTGTATGAGCGGCTGGCCGGATCGGGTCTGGGTGAGATGGGTGACACCTACCGCTGTTATCTCTTCAGCATCTTCGATGAATTTGCCCTTGACCTGAAGGTTCTCTTTGACCGCTTCTCTCCCCAGGGGCGGCTTTTCCCCCGAGAAACGGCGCTGCTTGACCTGTTGAAACTTCTCAATGATCCGGAATTGGCTTACCTGTGGGCCGAGGATGAGACCATCGGCTGGGTCTATCAGTATTTCAATTCCAAGGAAGAGCGAAAGAAGATGCGGGATGAATCGGCTGCCCCGCGCAACAGCCGGGAGCTGGCTGTCCGCAATCAGTTCTTCACGCCGCGATATGTGGTGGAATTTCTTACTGACAACACCCTCGGGCGAATCTGGTATGAGATGACTCAGGGGAAAACTGGCCTTAAGGAATTCTGCCGCTATCTGGTCCGCCGACCTACTGAAATATTCCTGAAAGCGGGTGAAGTCGCGCCGGTACAGGCTGCTGGGGATGAAAACCTTTCCCAGGAAGAATTACTCAGGCAGCCAGTTTACATCCTCCATCGTCCGCTGAAAGACCCGCGAATCATACGGATGCTCGATCCGGCATGTGGCTCCATGCATTTTGGACTGTATTCCTTTGATTTGTACGAGAGGATTTACGAAGAAGCATGGGAATTGGAACTTCGGTTGGGGAGTGATGCCTTTGTCCGTGAAGCGGGCATGAAACCGCTTACCGAGACCTACCCTGACAAAGATACTTTTATGCGTGATGTTCCGCGCCTGATCATTGAACACAACATTCACGGCATCGACATCGATCCCCGTGCTGTGCAGATTGCCGGGCTTTCTCTATGGCTTCGCGCTCAGCGGAGCTGGCATAATCTTGGAGTGAAACCTGCCGACCGACCGCGTATCACGAGATCCAATATCGTATGCGCCGAACCGATGCCGGGTGAAGATGACATGCGCCGGGAGTTCACGGCCGGCCTCAAACCACGAGTGCTGGGGCAAATCGTGGATGAGGTGTTCGAGAAGATGAAACTTGCCGGTGAGGCAGGTTCGCTTCTCAAGATCGAGGAGGAGATAAAGGATGCCATCGACGAGGCCAAGAAGCAGTGGGGAGAACAACCGAGACCTGTTCAGATGGAGCTTTTCGTCGGATCTGTTCCTGCAAAACCTGATCAAATGGAACTTCGCTTCGACGTAAAAGGGATCACCGACGAGCGGTTCTGGGATCAGGCGGAGGACTGCATTCTGGATGCCCTGAAGAACTATGCCGAACAGTCTGAAAACGGCAGGGCGATGCGGCGAAGACTGTTCGTGGAGGATGCGGCACGTGGGTTCGCTTTTATTGACCTATGCCGCAAGCGTTATGACGTGGTGCTGATGAATCCGCCGTTTGGGGAGCCATGCCAGCTTGCTAAACAATGGATTTCCAGTGCTTTTCCAACCACCAAAAATGACATCCTTGGGCCTTTCCTCGAGAGAGCAATCAAATCTCTTCACAGCGGCGGTGCTGTCGGTGCAATCACAGCGCGAACAGCTTTTCAGCTTTCTTCAATGGCTGGTTTCAGGAAAGATCTCATTTTGAAAGAAACCACAATAAGGACATTTGCAGATTTTGGTGGCGAGGTACTAGACTCTGCAATGGTCAAGACAGCAGCCTACGCCTTGATTAAAGCAAGAGAAGATATGCATAGCGTCTTTATCAACCTTACGGACACCTTTAACAAGGGCGAAAGGCTTGCGTTGGAGATCGCTAACGGACTCTCTAGCAAGAACGTTTTTTGGATCAAACAACAAGAGTTTATGCACATTCCAGGTGCCCCTTTTGCTTACTGGGCAGATAATGTAGTTCGCCAATGCTTTCAAAAATTGCCATCACTCGCGTCACTAAACGCCGAAGTGAAGCAAGGATTGGGAACAACCGATGATTTTCGATTTGTAAGAGCTGTCTGGGAAGTATCATCGATATCGATAGGTATTGGCAAGAACTGGTATTTTTATGCCAAAGGTGGTGAAAGCAATGACTTCTATTCAGATATTCATTTAGTTGTAAATTGGGCTGAAGGTGGGCGTGAAATCTATGAATATAATGGAATTCCATATGGAGGTGCCGGTGCGCCCATTAGGAATCCTGCTTTTTATTTCAAGCCCGGTCTAACATACACAAGCTATACCAACAAGGGGTTTTCACCAAGGGTTTTACCTTCAGGCTGCATTTTTACTACAGCCGGGATGGGAATATTCGTTAATGATCCGTTGCCGCTGCTTAGTTTGCTCAACAGCCGGGTCATACAATTATTTCTCCTGACAATTACTGACGAGAGAAAGTGGGAAGTTGGATATGTAAGTAGTATTCCGATTAAGAAATTGGATTCAGTTGAGAGCAACTGGCTATCTGAGCTTGCTATTCTCGGTTGGCGAGAGGCTATAACTTCAACTTTGTGGTGTGAAAACCAGCGTCTTTATTACGGACTCGTTGGAGCATCTCAAATTCCTACGCTTCGATCTGAAACGGAACGTCGTAACAATGATTCTCGCAGTTCCGGCAACAAGTTGAGGCAACTTAGACATGAAATTGATGAGCGTGTGGCCAAATTATATGGTTTATCGAATCATCATATTGAGTTTGTTGATACCCGATTAGGGATTACCACAGAAGAGAATCCACCGGTCGGAGATACAACAACGGATTTTATTTCCTTTTTTGTCGGAATCATTTTTGGCCGTTGGGACGTCCGCATCGCCCTCGACTCGACTCTCGCCCCTAAACTTCCCGACCCCTTCGATCCTCTGCCGTTCTGTTCGCCAGGAATGCTGGTCGGTCCGGACGGCATGCCCGCCGAACCGAACAACATCGTCAGCGAAGAGTGGCTTCGCGCCCGGCCGGACGCGAGCACACTGCCGCCTCCTGGCATGGTCAAGAACCCAATCATCCCGGATTCTGAGTACCCTCTTCACATTAATTGGTCCGGTATTCTG
Organism: uncultured Desulfobacteraceae bacterium; assembly: GCA_903953895.1. GTDB lineage: Bacteria > Desulfobacterota > Desulfobacteria > Desulfobacterales > Desulfatirhabdiaceae > RAAP-1. The sequence goes on from CAJBLH010000030.1 coordinate 23,762, forward strand.
GTGGACGACGAAGACCATCCTGAAGATATCATCTCCCGAATCCGGGAAGTCATTGAGGTCATTTGGAAAGAGAAGGCCGGCGATATCGAGCACGAGGCATGCGAAATCCTTGGCGTCCGCTCACTCAGGGATTACTTCGTCAAACCATCTGGTTTCTTTGCCGACCACCTGAAGCGCTACTCCAAAAGCCGACGCCAGGCACCGATCTATTGGGCTCTTTCCACGCCATCCGGTTCTTATACCCTGTGGATATATTACCACCGGCTGAACGACCAGACTCTTTACACCTGTATCAATGACTTTGTCGAACCAAAACTCCGTGACATTGCCAATGAACTTTCCCGTCTGCATCAGAAGGCTGGCAGCCGCAGCCGTACCGATGAAAAGGAACTGGAAAGCCTCCAGGATTTCGAGATGGAACTGCAGGCGTTCCGCGATGAACTCCTCCGCATAGCCCGGCTCCCCTGGAAGCCGAACCTGAACGACGGCGTGCAGATCACCGCTGCCCCGCTCTGGAAGCTCTTCCAAATGCCCAAATGGAAGAAGACCCTGAAGGAAACCTGGGAGAAACTGGAAAAAGGCGATTACGACTGGGCACACCTGGCTTACAGCATCTGGCCCGACCGGGTGCGGGAGAAATGCAGGAAAGACAAATCGCTTGCCATCGCCCACAATCTGGAAGAACTTTACGAAGAGCCGCCGGCTTCGGCCAAAAAGAAGCGGGGCAAGAAAAAAGGGGCCGTTGAGGATCAGGAGTAGGTTTATTATCCAGGCGCTTGGATAATAAAATTCATTTCTAAAAAATCAGACATGATATCGGCATGTTGTTTCTGACGTTATTATCCGGATGAAGGGGATATTGCTTGAATACAAAGATTACGGGTAGAAAAACATCTTCTCGAAACGCTGCTTTGGTCCAGAAATTATGCGCGATGGATGAGACCGTCCGCTTCGAGTCGAAACGGGTTTCCGGGAAAATGGTACATAAAGCCATTGAAACGATTGTCGCCTTCGCAAATACCGAAGGCGGGCACCTGGTGCTCGGAATGGAAGATTTCAAAAAGGCCCAGGGAGATGACCGCCTGTTCGGTATTCAAGAGAACCCGGAAGCAGTTGATGAGCTGCGCCGAAAGATCGAGCATGGAATTACCCCTGCGCTCGATGGCGTTGGCTGGCGGACGATACCCTGTATCCTGCGGGATGGCACAGAAGGAGCACTTGTTGTCGTAGAGGTGCCAAAAAGCACAATGGCGCACTCTGTTGTGGAAGATGGTACATGGAAACGCCTGGAACGCGGCAACAGGGAAATGACCGCCAAAGAGGTGAACGAGCTTTGTTTTGCCCGTGGGGTGATCAGTGCAGAAACAGAAACCGTTCCGGTGCCGTTTGAGCTGCTTGATAACGACTATTGGAAGACCTTCTGCCAGATAAGGAAGCTGACAACAGGCGATATCTGCGACAGGATGTTTCGTATCGGCCTTGCGAAAAAAATAAATGACGACCTGCAGCCGACCCGTGCAGCAGTCCTTTTGTTTGCTGAAGACCCGTCAGGGATTATGGCGTGCAAGGCGTCAATCCGTATTTTCCATTATACCGGGATACACATCGAACATGGCCCGGTACCAAACCTTATCAAGAATCCCAAAACCATCTCCGGCCCGCTTATCCGCCAGATCGAGGATGCGTACGATTATGTCTTGAATGAAATTGCCGACGGGTTAAGACTGGCGGCTTCCGGTTTCGAAACGGTTCATCGTTATCCGACCCGTGTCATCAAGGAAGCTATTACCAATGCGGTGATTCACCGAGATTACCATATCAACCGCGATATCCACATTCGTATCTTCGACAATCGGATAGAGGTCGAAAGTCCCGGCCTTTTCCCAGGAAGCATAAAGCCTGAGACGCTGCTGACGGCCGGCTCTTTGAGTCGTAATTCCCTGATAGTCACTCATTTGCGGGATTTCCCCTTTCCACCGAACATCGATGCCGGCGAAGGCGTCCGCATGATGTTCTCGACCATGAAAGCGGTCGGCTTGTACCCGCCGATGTACTCCACGCGACCCTTTCTGCAACAGGATGGGGTCATGGTCGTCCTTCTGAATGAAGAACGCCCCCCCATCTGGGAACAGGTAAGTGACTGGCTCGATCGCAACCAGATTATTACAAATGCCGATCTCTGCAAAATCGCCAATATCGATACGCTTGCGGCATCGAGACTCTTTACCAAGTGGGTTACAAAAAACATGTTGATTCCGGACAAATCCAGGGGAAAACGCGGGACAAGATATTATAAGCCAGGACTGGCTGTCGATCGGTTATCTTTTATTTTATTATCCGACCACGAAGATAATAAAAAAATTAATGATGAAATATCTTATGATGACGAATAGTTGTAAAGATGTTTATTATCCTGGAACGTAAACCGGAATCCAATAAGAGCCAAAGACTTTTTCCGGGCTGATGTTCCAAACCGCTGTCACTTAACCAATTGAGGCGGTCAGGCCGACCCGCTTGTTAACCATTGTTTTTTAATGATTCTATAGCGTTAATAAATTCTCTCGGCTCAAACACTGGAAGTATCGAGTGTTTAAAGTCAGCGATATTTCTTGTTACAATATATTGGGCTCCCGAATGACACGCTGCCTCATGCAGAACTGCATCTTCAAAATCTGTGAATTTTGCGTCGGATGCATTTTGAAGCACCACGCGATTTACGGGGGCAATAACGAAAAGTGAAAGGAGGGATTTGATATGACGGGAAGCAGCCTGATGACCAAGTGCTTTTGTGGTGAGGTAATGAATGGTTGTAACTGTTGTTGCGCAAATGAACCCAATAATTTCAGAATGTTCAACTTTGGACAACAGGAACGACGCATCGTTCGAAAATGGCTCTCTGTCCAAAAGGACATCCAGGATGATATTGGTGTCGAATAGGGTTTTCATGAATACTTTTCTTCCAAATATTCTTTGTAAGTTTTTTCGTCCAACCCTTTCCCTTTTAGGATACCCCTCAACGATCTTACCGTTGGGGGTAAGGGTTCATCTCTCTTGATTTTCTCATTTTTAATAATTTCAAACAGATCAGAAACAATACGAGAGACGGACTTGCCCGTTTGTGATGAATATTCTTTTGCCGATTCAATTAGATTATCGTCCATCCGTAGAGTCAATTTGGTTAGCATTGAACACTCCTTTTTGCTTGACGTATAAGTTATAATAAATGATACGCCATTTCGCTAAAGGAGTCAATTCAATCCGATTGGTTATAGACTTTGAGAAAATTCATTTCGCAAGGCAGCAGGGAGGAGATAATACTGTTGTATATCTCCGACCGATAACGCCGCGAAATTATTTTTCTGAAAGTCTATACCATCGTTTTCAGGGGATAAGACCTTGAAACACAACATGAGCCTTATTTTATTATCCGACCACGAAGATAATAAAAACATAAATGATGAAATATCTTATGATGACGAATAGTTGTAAAGATGTTTATTATCCTGGAACGTAAAAAGGTGGCTGTAAAGGATGAAAAAAGATGATTAAATGCCATTTCAACCACATCAGGATTGCTGGGTTCCGCCGATTGAGGAATGTGGATATCGACATGCGCCCATTGTGTGTGCTTATTGGAGCCAACGGCGTCGGTAAGACTTCCTTCCTTGATGTTATGGCACTCCTTGCCGCTTCGGCAGAGGGCAAGCTCAATGCCTTTGTTACAGAAATGGGAGGACTGTCAACCATGATCACATACGATTATGCACAGAGCCTGGACATTTCAATCTCCATGCAGGCCGAAGAATTTAAACCGTTGGTCTATGATTTTTCCATTACCCCTACCAGATTGGCTTATACCTTTAAGCGGGAGATCCTGACACAGCGGCAGAATGCCAGGGTCAACGATCAATTCAATCACATTGATTCAACGAATGGAGATATCAAATATTACGAATTGGGAACAAAAAAGCTGGTGCGACCCAATTGGGAGCATAACCCTCTGGAAAGCTCTCTTTCGCAAGTCCCCAAAATGTTCAAGGATCCGGAATTGTTCCGTCGCGCCCTGAGTTCTTCCATATATTACCATATCCTTGATGTTGCGCCTCGCTCGCCGGTGCGGCTGCCACAAACCATGAGACCGGCAGGGCTACCGGGTCAGGATGGAGAGGATATGGTTACTTGCCTGTACTACTTGCGCGAAACGGAAAGGGATCGATTCGATGCCGTGGAAGATACGTTGAAAGCCGCTTTTCCAGCTTTCGAACGCCTGGACTTCCCTCCAGTCGCCGCCGGAACAATAACGATGGCATGGAAAGATCGTCACTTCAGTCGTCCCATGTATGCCCATCAACTTTCGGAAGGAACGTTACGCTTTCTCTGGCTTGTAACCCTTCTTCAGAGCCCACAACTGCCGGCTGTTACCATGATTGACGAGCCGGAAGTCAGTCTTCACCCTGATATGCTGCGTATGCTCGCAGGTCTGTTACGGGAGGCATCGGACAGAACCCAGTTGATTGTCGCAACACATTCAGATCGATTCGTTCGTTTCCTCCAACCTTCAGAGCTTATAGCAATGGATATAAGCGACGAAGGCAACGCCACCATGACCTGGGCGGATTCGCTGGATCTGGAAAAGTGGATGGCGGAATACAGCCTTGACGAACTGTGGCAAATGGGCCGGCTCGGAGGGAGATCATGAGAATTGCAATCCTGGTTGAGGGCGAGACTGAAGGCCCCGCAATCGAATCTCGTAGAGATGATCGAAAATAGCCCGGCAATTCATTGCCTGGCAGAATGCATCAAAAATCTCTGCGCAGGCATTCCCATCTTTTTCAGTGCGGAGATGAGTTTCTTATCGAAGGATGCAATAACAGCGCCCTTGTGGGTTCTGCATGTCGAGGCCACGATCGCGTCTCCAAAATCATGGATCGCGTCCGGCCAGAGGGTGAACAGTGTTTTATAATCAAGTTCATGTATGACTTCGACTCCGGTCATGCCAAGGAAGTCACCAATCATTTCCTGAATCCTGGTTGGCGCAATATGATATACCTTTTCCATGACATAAACGAATTCTGTAATGACGTTTTGCGGACAGCATATTCGGCACTTAAGCAGGGCGGCCGATTCGAATATCTCTTTCATCTGATTCTGCTGAGCGGCATCGCGATCGGTAACAAAAGAAATCAGCGCATTCGTGTCAATGATATAATTGGTCACAGGTGCTTCTCCGTCCTCAGGGAGCGGGCGAGGCGGATATCTTCGGTGATGTCGCCTGGGCCGATCTTGACCGAGTTGCAGTGCTTGAGAAAATCATTGCGCACCGGATACACAATGACCTTGCCGCGTTCCAAAGTCCATTCAAGGGCATCATTGACGGCGATGCCCAGAAACTCTCTAACCGCCTTGGGAATTGTCGTTTGATACTTTGTAGTAACTGTCGATTTCATGGAGCCTCCGCTCTTGTTTTCCTTACAAATCGATAATAACGTAAGGAATATTTCATGTCAATACCCGGAATAAATTGAGAACAGGACTGTGTACGCTTACTATTCGCTCATTTTTTATTGAAAAATTACCGTGAAAATGCTTATCCACGAAATACACGAAATATCTGAGTCTGCAAGTATTACAAGGGCTCATTGAAGCATTCGTGACATGTGATGGTACTGGTACCGGATACACGGATGGAAGTCCAATATAGAGGAGAAACGAATAATGAAGGTAACAATTTGGGCATTGGGATCAAGGGGAGATGTTCAACCGTTGATTGCATTAGGACAAGGCATGCAATCCGTCGGCCATACGATTACCATCGCCACCCCTGACGAATTTGCATCTCTGGTTCAGCAAGCGGGGATGCAGTTTCATCCAATAAGAGCATTAGGATTAACCGCTAAATCGTTAATGCAAAAAATCACAGGAGAGGCTCCTCAAAACAGCCTTCAACAAAACCAGGCTGTGCAAAGCATACGGTTAACCCAGCTTCTTGTAGCAGCCATCCCTGAAATTGGCGAATCCTGCTGGGAAGCATGTCTGGGAGCAGATATCTGTATCTCTAACATAATTCCCCCCGGAGTTCCTTCGTCTGTGGCGGAAAAAATGCAGATTCCCCACATGCTTGCTATACTGCAACCAAATGATCGAACCAGCCAATTTCCGCAAGTATTCGTGTCTGCCCGTTCATTCGGTTCGACGCTGAATCAATTGAGCTATCCGGGAATTTCTCTGGCATTATGGAGTTTGGGACGTTCAAGCGTTAACAAATGGCGTCAGCAACGTCTTTCTCTGCCACCACTTAAATGGAGTTATTTCTCGGACATGTTCACCAGTCCAATACCGCGTTTATATGGATTCAGCACAAGCGTCATCCCTAAACCAAAGGATTGGAGCAAACAAGCGATTGTCACCGGCTACTGGTTCCTCGAACAGGCTGCCGACTGGCATCCTCCTGATGACTTGGTTGATTTTCTGGAATCTGGCCCACCTCCGATCTCAATTGGATTTGGTAGTATGGTCGCAAACGATATGGAAAAAATCGCTGAAATTTGTATCCAGGCATTAATCCGAGCTAAACATCGCGGCATTTTATTGACCGGATGGTCGGAGTTTCATAAACAACGTCTCCCCGAGTGTGTTTTGACCACTGAATCGGTTCCACATGAATGGCTTTTCCCCCGTATGGCAGCAGTTGTGCATCACGGCGGTGCAGGCACTACTTCGGCCAGCTTACGTTCAGGAGTTCCAACGATTATCGTTCCGTTCCTTCTGGATCAGCCTTTCTGGGGCAAACGAGTTTATGACTTGGGGGTTGGCCCCAAACCGATACCGCGTTGCAAGCTGACGATAGAACGGTTAGCCGACGCCATGACAGAAGCCGTTACGAGTTCAGAAATTCGGCAGCGCGCAGTCGAATTAGGCAGGAAAATACGCGCAGAAGATGGTATCGCGAATGCCATTGAAGTGATACATCAGGTTATGAATCATCACCGTGCATAATGACAGAAGTTGTCATTATCGTCAAAAAAACCATTTATAACCAGGCTGACAACCGGATTGTTTCAGGGCGAATACCTCTTATTATAGACTTTCAGAAAATTCATTTCGCAAGGCAGCAGGGAGGAGATCATACTGTCGTATATCTCCGACCGATAACGCAGCGAAATTATTTTTCTGAAAGTCTATAACATACTGCACTTAATTTATAGAACCCCGCTGATTCAATGCTGAGAGGTAACCGCAGGCTTAAACTTTTCGATTCATGGAGCCGACATGGATAGTTTCGAAGAAGAACTCCTGTTACAACAGTCCAAATTGAAATCCTTGGATTTACTTTACACTTATTTAGGATTAGGTTCAAAGATATCCTTCAAGAATAAAATTCTTGAACAGGATTTTTTTGATGAATACGGGCGACACTCAATTGATATGTTGTATGCTTATATCCCGACGATCATCTACTTATTTGTTGTGGGTTTCCTCTCTATGATCTTACTATTCCCTGACATCCAAGAGCCGAAGATTATTTGCGTTATAGAGTGTACAAATGTGAGCATTTTGTTTCTATATAACCAATATTTTAAGCCAAAAATCATTTCTGTCCAACGGCTGCTTACCGTATTACAGACCCTTGTAGGGTGGCTCATAAGCATCGGCCTCCTTAGCTTGCAGGGCCATATGTTTCAGATTTATGTGATTGTGATTGTTGCTATTCATCTCCTTTCCGGATCTCTTTGTTCATCAATACTCTTTTCATATGTACTTGTCTTTCACCACTTCGTTGTTATTGGGTTTGCTGTAATTGCAATTTTCTCTGGCGCTCTGAATATGATTGAAGGTATTCTGCAGAGTGTTCTTTTGGGTGGAATCAGCACTATTTGCCTTTTTACGGTATATCATCGGGAAATTGCTGTCAGAGTGCAGTTCCTCCAACGAAAAATGATTGAACTACGGGAAATTGAACTGGCCAAGCAAAAAGGAATAACTGAATCGCTGCTGCTTAACATTCTACCTGACTCTATTGCTATCCGTCTGAAGAATAATGAACAGGTGATTGCGGATGTATTTCCAATGGTGACGGTAGTCTTTGCCGACATAGTCGGTTTTACTTCCCTCTCGTCAAAAATTTCGCCGGAGAACCTGGTAAAGAAACTTAATCAGTTGTTTTCAATATTTGACGACCTTGCAGAGAAACACGGCCTTGAGAAAATCAAGACGATTGGAGATGCCTACATGGTGGCAGCAGGTCTTCCCGAACCGCATGCGAATCACGCAACAGCCGCAGCAGAAATGGCATTGGAAATGATCCAGGCCGTTGTCCATAGCGAAGAAGGAAACAGCGGGCAGCCGCTGAGACTTCGTGTTGGACTGAACTCAGGTCCTGTGATTGCGGGTATAATCGGTAAGAAAAAATTCAGTTATGACCTTTGGGGAGATGTGGTCAATGTCGCCTCACGAATGGAATCTCATGGAATTGCCGGTGAGATCCAGGTCACATCGAAAACATACGAGCTGCTCAAGGACAAATATGATCTAAAATTTAGAGGAAAACTCGATATCAAGGGTAAAGAAATGATGGAGACGTATTTGCTGAAAGGACGACTCTGAGAATGAGCTCCAGCTTCCCCCCGTAATCCAGACATAACCGGACACAAAGAGAACAATTCATGATCATCGCCGAATTCATAAAATCGAACATTTTCCTCCCCCGGCTGAAGCAGAAGGGTTGCCTTGTCGTCTATGATCCGGATCTGCGATACCGGAACATTTGCCTCGACATTGCCAGCGAGACGATCACCGTGGTCGATGCCACGGAAAACGGCCTGGAAAGCCGGATTGACGCACTGCGTGAACTGCGTTCGTTCGGGATGCCCAATACGGCCAAAGAAGGCGTGCTGGTGTATGTTCCGGTGCGTGCGCCGGTTACCGACAATGAGAAACAGCGTGATCCCTTCGCTCTTTATTCGGCTTGCGGCGGCATGTTTCCGGATGGCGCCGGTGATGCATATCAACAGATATGCCTGCGGGCAAAACCGGACCATGCTACCGGTATCAGAAAGATTTTTGCAGAAAACCCGTCGCCGTCGTTTGCCGTGATAGACGCCATTGACGTCGGTTCAAACTGGCCGAGTCTGCGGGCGTTACTGAAAGTGGAATCCGCAAACGATATTCTGATTTCCCTGCTGGCGCCCACCAGCCACCAGGAAATCTTCTTGCAAGGCAGCGACACCTGGATTCAGGAAGGGCGTGAGTTCCTTCGTGCAACGCTCGGACTGGAGCTGAAAACCCGCACCCAGGCAAGGTCGGCCATCGCCGATGAAATCTGGCGGTTTGTGCTGTTCAGCGAGTTTGTATTCGATCTGCCCGTCGATCTGCCGGTTTCGCTTGCCACGGTGCCCCATGCGCCACATGAGGCGAAACCCCTGGTGGAACACATCTGCGATAGACTGCGAAGCGATCTGCGAACCCGATCCCAATACATCGACCGTGCCGAGAAAATCGAAGCGGATCTGGGGCTGCCGGCCGCCTGCAGCGCCATCGACAACCTGGGCGATCGGGATACCTTCTCGTTTGAAGAACGGACATTTCTGAAGCAGGCCATGACTGCGCTGATGACAGAAGATTGGGATCGCGTCCGGCCGCTGCTTGTCCGCCGGAAAGATTCGGTCTGGCTGGGCAAGGGAGAGAGCCAGAGCCAGTGGGGTCTGGTGGAGGCAGCGCTCTGTCTGGTCAGCGTTTGCAGCGACTATGATCGCCAATTGGGAGAACACGTGCGAACACAAAGCGCCCTGCTGGACTTTTACACCGGAAGCCTGCGCGATACAGACCGCAGGCAGCGCGAATTCGAGCAGGCGGTCAGCGCGTTCCAGGATACGGATGACATGCTGTCCGAAATGATTCAGTACGCCCGCACCTGTTATCGAAAGCTGAGCGAGAAGGTTCAGTCGGTATTCGTGAAGCATTTGGCGGACCAGGGGTGGCCGCCGGCCGGACGACTGGGGAATTCCGAGGTGTTCGACCGCTTTATCGCCCCGCGATTGCAGGAACGCGGCAGAAAAGTGGCGTATCTGATGGTGGATGCCCTGCGCTATGAGCTGGGTGTTGCCCTGGAAAATCTCCTGTCCGAGGATGGGCCGGTTGAACTGCACGCTGCCTGCGCCCAGCTTCCGACGGTGACGATTGTCGGCATGGCAAGCCTGTTGCCCGGTGCTGAGGATGACCTTTCCCTTTGCCGGGAGGGGGAGAACCTGATTCCCAGGATCGATGGAACAGCGGTGGGCACGGTGGCTCAACGCATGGCACTGCTCCGCAGCCGGTTTGGGGATCGTTTCGCTGAAATGAGACTGGATGAATTTGTAAAGGGCAAGAAAAAGGTTAATATCCCCCCCACGGTGGACCTGCTGGTGATCCGCAGCGTGGAGATCGATGATTATCTGGAGAATACCCCGGAAATTTCATTGAAGCTGATCCCGGACACGATCAGCCGGATCAGGGCAACCTTGCAGAAGCTTCGGGATAAAGGGTTCCACGAGGCGATCATCGCCACAGATCACGGCTTCTACCTCAATGCGCAATCCGAGGCAGGTGATGTATGCAGCAAGCCGATGGGAACATGGCCGTTTGCAACGTATCGATCCATGCTGGGACAGGGCGGAAGCGACAACAACAGCGTCATCCTGCCCTGCGACAAAGCCGGCATCCGGGGCGATTATGCCAGTTTTGCAACGCCACGGAGCATGTCGCCCTATCGAAGCGGGCTGCTTTACTTCCACGGAGGCGCATCTCTGCCGGAATCCGTTGTGCCGGTGCTGGTGGTGAAGCTGGAAAAACCGCCGCAGCAGGATATCCATAAGTTCAGTGTCGAACTCTCTTACAAGGGAGGCGCCAAAAGGATCACGAGCCGCCGACCGGTTGTGGTCGTAACCCCGCTGATGGAAGATATTTTCTCGCGGAATACCGATTTTGAAATTATGCTGGAAGCCCAGGATGCCAAAGGGCGGGTTGTGGGCGAGGCAAAACCCGGAGGGGTCGTGAATCCGGCGACCCGGACCATCCATCTGAAACCGGGCAACAGTGAATCCATCACCCTTTGCATGCTCGATGATTTCGAAGGGAGCTTCACTATCAAAGCACTCGATCCTTCTACCCTGAAATCCTTCAAAGACTTGAAACTCGAAACCGATTATCCGGTGTGATCATAATGGACCCACTCGACCAGAAGTTGAATGCCGTTTTCGATGGCAAGGTGCTTCGCAAAGACCTCCTGCATCGCATCAAAAAAGGAACCAACGTTCCGACATTCGTGCTGGAATTTCTGCTGGCCCGCTACTGTGCCAGCAGCGATCCGGCGGAAATAGACGCCGGGTTGGATGCCGTGCTGGTGACACTTCAGGACAATTATGTCCGGCCCGACGAGGCGAACGCCGCCCAGTCCAGGGTGGCCACCCAGGGCAGGCACCGTTTCATCGACAAGGTGCATGTGCGGTATGTGGAGAAAGAAAAGCGGCACTGGGCATCTCTGGAGAATTTCAACTCTCAGCGGATTGCCATCCACCAGAAATTTTACAAAGACAACGACCGGCTTCTGGAAGGCGGGATATGGGCCGAGGTGGTCATTGCCCACAACGACATCGAGGATGACGATTATGCCTTTTATGTGGAGGATCTGCGGCCGATCCAACTGAGCCGCTTCGACTTCGCCCGCTATGGAGAAGGACGCAGCCAGTTCAGCCGCGATGAATGGCTGGATCTGATTCTCCGCTCCGTTGGACTGGAACCCGACAAACTCAGCCAGCGGGTCAAGTTTCACTTCATTACCCGGTTGGCCCCCTTGGTGGAGCCCAATTTCAATTTTATCGAACTGGGTCCGCGCGGCACCGGCAAATCCTATTTCTTCAGCGAATTCTCCCCTTATTCGACACTGGTCAGCGGCGGGCAGGCCACCAAGGCTACACTTTTTTATCACAACAACCGAAGAAAAATCGGTCTGGTCGGATTCTGGGACACGGTGGCCTTCGATGAAGTCGGCGGAATAAAGATCAAAGACCCGGACACCATCCAGATCATGAAAGACTTTATGGCAAACGGCCGCTTCTCCCGGGGAGTCGAAGTCATTGCAGACGCCAGCCTGGCATTTGTCGGCAATATCGACCTTTCCATCGACCAGATCGTGAAATCCCCGGTATATGACTTGTTTCAGCCGCTTCCGCAGGAATTTGACCTGGCGGTGATGGATCGTTTTGCCTGCTATCTTCCCGGCTGGGAAATGCCGAAGAACAGCAGTGAATTTCTTACCGGCAGATACGGTTTCATCACCGATTATCTGGCCGAGGCTTTCCACCATGCATTCAAGCACACGAACCGCTATGAGGAGGTGAATAAACGGATTCGCCTGGGGAGCTCCATCGAAGGCCGTGATGAGAAGGGGATCAAGAAAACGGTCTGCGCCTTTCTGAAAATACTCCATCCTTCCGGGGTCCCGACAGATGAAGAGTTTGAAGCGTATGTGGCGTATGCCGTCGAATGCCGTCGCCGTATCAAGGAGCAGATGAACAAACGCAAAACCGATGACGAATTTGCGATGATCAACCTGTCCTATGTCAACAATAAAGGCGAAGATATCATTGTGTACTGCCCGGAATCGAAGCATGCGCCGGCGACACAACATCCTTCCCGCAGGACGATCGCGCAATCTGTCACTGGAGCAATCGCCTGCTGTCAAGACTAAGGTGGGGTCGAACGATTTGAGTCTGAGGAAGCGCCGTGAGACGAAGGTGGATATGAACCAGTGCCCTTATTTTTTTCGTCATTTTATTTATTACCGTGAAAAACCAGCGGAGCAAAGACTTCGGGAGGGGTCATATGATACAACAAGTAAAAATTTTTGAGGAGTTTGCATTTGGGGCAAGAGAAAATGTGAACGGAAAGACAGTTGCGGGAAACCCCGCCGCTGTCTGCATGATAGATGAATTCCCTGATACAAAAATAATGAGTGCTTTTGCAGAAAGTCTGAAATTTCCCATGACAGCCTTTCTTGAGCGCTTCGGCAAGGAGGATGAATACGGTATCCGTTATTTTTCCGCCGATGGAAGCGCGTTTACACTGTGCGGTCATGCGACGGCTGCGGCAGCCAAGGTAGTTGCCCGTTTAACGGGGAGGTCGAGCTTGCGCTTTCATCTCGACTCGGAGTTCAATGGCATATCCAGTATTCAGGTCTATTCGGTTTCGGATGATGTCAAGATATCTCTTCCTGCCATGAAACTGATAGCCATTGACCACAATGACCTTGTAAATGAAGTGGTTTCGTTATCGAACGTAAAGCCTGGCAACATCCTGGCCTCATCGAAAAGCGCAATACTTGATCTCATCATAGAATTGGACAGTGCTCATCTGCTCCGCAATCTTGAATTGAACCTTCAGAGGCTGTCTGAACTGGCTCATGGAAACAAATGGCCTCACCGTGGCATGATATTCACGGCTAAGTCCGACATTCAGGGGTTTGATTTCCAGAGCAGAGCCTTTTTCCCAGGGTGGGGGATCAACGAGGATGTTTACTGCGGAACGGCAAACCTTGGGGTGGTTCCTTTCTGGTACGCTAAAAACCTTGGTGGGGCAGGCAACGTCAGGTTCAATATGTTCTACGCATACAAGGGCAACGAGATCGGAGGCGTTTCACCGATTTATTACGATGTTCCCGCCGAGACCATTGAATTTTCCTCATTTGTCCGGTCCGGCAGAACCTTGACCCGAACCATGAGCAGCTTTTGAGAAGCGATTCAACGGGGCCTGGAAACCATCATGGATATTTGATCGGCGTATTTACGGATATTCCCTCTTTATTTTCTTGCTACGACCTGAGCCAAGGAGACGCGATCCTCTTCAAGGTTTTTGCTCTGATTATGCGCCATGTCCTTGAAACCGGGTCCAAGCAGAATGTGAATTCCGAGTGGGGTCAAACCACTTTGATGAATTTTTTTTGAAATATTTGTAAACCAGGCCCTGGCGATATCGGTGGTGTCTTTCCAACTTTCGATGCTGAAACCGCAGTTGTCGAGGATCACCCGCAATTCTTCCGGCAGGATCAGATAGCTGTTTTCCGGCTGACACGCCCATGGCACCGGAAAATGAACCGGACTTATCGGTCCTGCCAGCACATCATAGATGGCCAATGTTCCCCCGTTTTTCAGTACCCGGTACATCTCCTGATAAAAAATTGCCTTGTCCGGAATGTTAACGGATGTGTGCTGGGTCCAGACGACATCAAACGACGCATCCGGAAATGGAAGGGCGCAAGCATCCCCTTGCCGGTACGTAACGAGATTGGAGAGGCCCATGCGCTCTGCAAGCATTTGCGCAACCCGACAATAGGCATCCGTCAGATCGATGCCGGTTACTCGGCATCCGAATTCACCGGCGATATAGCGTGACGGGCCGCCGATCCCACTGCCGACATCGAGAACATGCATATCTGGTTCAAGTCCGATCTCATGTGCCAGCTCGATGGTTGCTTTCCGCCCCCGAACATGAAACTCATCAATCGGAGCCAGGTCCTCGGGGGTGAGGTTATCGATGTCTTTTCCCGCTTTTTGAAGTGCTGAAAGTATCAATTTTTCCAGATTATCCCGGCTGTAATGCTTTATAACGTTGTCATGAAATGCGTCAGGCTGAGAAGTTGGGTCATCCAGTATCGACATGTAACCATCCTCGATCGTTTTATAAATTATTCATCATATATGATTTCACCGCAATCCAGAGCATTCATTGGTGAAACAAGTGGTCAACGGTGAAAAGATAGATTCCTGTTTTCTATAGGCTTATCAAATAAGATTCGGCTAGTTTCAGATAGCGTTTCACCTGATCTTGCTGCCAGGTTGCATCTTTACCAAGCTCTTTGGCCATCACACGGGCCACTTCAGGGGCTGCCTCCATGCTTGCACGGGCATCAAGAATCAGCGCACGGGTTCTTCTGGACAGCACATCATCGAGGAAGCAAGCCATCTCGTTTCTCACCGCCCATACCACTTCAGAAAAACGATAGGGCAGACGCTCGTGAATGGGTTCATCCAGGGAAGGGTCATGATCCACAAGACGCTTGATGTATCTGGCGCTATTTCCGTACAGGGCGTAAGGCGCATTTCCCGCATCATCCATGGACCAGCCGTTGAGGCTGAGATTTCGCGTCCGTGATTTTCGCGGATACAGGGCGCCGATGGGAATCGCCGCATCGATGGTATCCTCACCCATTTTGCGATAGGTGGTCCATTTTCCGCCGGCAATGGTGATCAGACCCGATGGCGATACGCTCAGATGATGATCCCGCGCCAGAGCGGCGGTGCTTTTACTGTTTCCGGTATTGATCAGCGGTCTGATACCGGCGAATGCAGATAGAACATCCTCTGCTACCGGATCTTTGGTCAGGTATTTCGCCGCATGGTCCAGCAGAAAGAACACTTCCTCCGTGAAAGGAACAGGCTCGAGGCTGGGCTTGTCTATCGGTGTATCCGTGGTGCCGACGATGACCCGGTCATGCCAGGGCACGGCAAAAAGAACCCTGCCGTCGTCGGTATGGGGAACCATAACCGCGATATCGCCAGGGAGAAAAGATTTATCCAGAACAATATGAACACCCTGGCTGGGTGCGATGATGGGTTCATGGTGCGTTACATCCATTTTCAAGATGGAATCGACGAAAATACCGGTGGCATTCACCACAGTTCGGGACATCACTTTATATTCCCTGCCCGTCAGTTTATCGATCGCAACCACGCCGCCGACAAGCCCGTTTGATTTAGTCAGCGCATTTACCTGTGCATAATTGAGTACGCACGCCCCCATATCTTCGGCGGTCTGGGCCAGGGTCACCGCCAGTCTGGCGTCGTCGAACTGGCCATCGTAGTAGATCACGCCACCTTTCAGATCCCGGGGTTCCAGCGTCGGCATTTTTTCAAGAACCATTTCCCTGGACAGCACGGTGGATTTTTCCAGACCCAGTTTTCCGGCCAGTGCATCGTAAACTTTCAGGCCAACCCCGTAAAAAGGGCCTTCCCACCAACTGTAGTTGGGAACCATGAACGACTGGTGATGCACCAGATGCGGGGCGTTCTGCAGCAGCAGTCCGCGTTCGTGAAGCGCTTCGAGTACCAGGGAGATATTTCCCTGCTGCAGGTAGCGAATCCCGCCGTGGATCAATTTTGTGCTGCGGCTTGATGTTCCCTGCGAAAAATCACCCTGCTCGAGCAGCAGCGTACTGTATCCCCTGGATGCGGATTCAACGGCCACCCCCAGACCGGTCGCTCCGCCGCCGATTATCGCCACATCCCAGATCTTCGATTCTCTATCAAGTCTTGACAACATTTCACTGCGAATCATGACCGCCCTCCCGATTCACCCGGCAATGCTGTAACCCAGGCAAAAAATCCATCTTATCCTTTCAGCTCCGCCGCTCTTAGCCGATGCTTTTTTATCTTTTTCCTTGAAAATCGTTATTAACCACGAAATGCGTGAAAATATTTTTATCAAATCGAAAGTTCATGCGGATTCAGCAAAATTTTTGGGTAAATCATTGTCGATCACATAGATACAGACTTCTTTGGCGCCCTGCTGGGTATAGCGATATTTGCTGCACAGATTGGTTATCAGAAAGGTGACATCATTTCGAATGCGTTTATCATAAGTCTTGAAATCATCGCTGCCGTAATCCTTGATGGCCATGCGAAAATTTTTGTTGTCGATAAATGGGTCCAGTGCTTTTTCTTTCAGGTTGAAGACATACCGCTCACGCAGGGAGTCGAACAGCAGGGTCTCCTTGATGGATTTTCCCTCCACCAGAATTTCCTGGGTCAGGGTTCGGGACGTATATTCCTTTTGTACATCCTTTCGAAAAGACAGACGCTTGGCTTGAACGGTTTTGACCCCCAGCAGGTGGTCTTCGATGCTTCTGAAGAAATCTTCCGTGATTTCAATCCGATCTCCGGTATAGGTACAGATTGTCGTCGTGTCCGGCTCGAAATTCACGGCAAACATATAATTGCGGATATCTTTTGAAATCTGCTCCTCGTTGAAATAATAGAGCGATTCCTTGACTTCCTGCAGCACCGTGTAGTTGTATAAATGAAGCAGTGCATCCAGAAAACCGGATGGAATCGATCTGGACAGATCCTTTCGAACATGGGTAAAAAAATTGTACAGGGCATTCATGTTGATGAGGTTGTCTTCTTTCGAGCAAGTGGAATAAAACTCGTTGAAGATTTTGATCGCATCGCGCCCGGAAAAACCGACGATGCCTTCAAATTCGGATTCGGCGATGATTTTTCGTCTGCGCTGGGCTGTAAATCGCTTGCGGTCTTCTTCTGTAAGCCAGGGGGGGATATATCCGGTATATATCTCCATTTTCAACAACTGAAGATTGTCGTCGCAATACCGGCGATATTTTTCAGAGCTCTCGATCCACTCCAGAAGCGCGTCTGACCGGGTTTTGATGCGGGAGGAAATGATGACCCGCGCAAAATTATGAAGTACCCTCGGAAGGAAACAGTCGTCGATGTGTTTGCCGAAAATATTGCGATAAATATTCACTTCCGTCTGAAGATCCAGAACATAAGGAATGTTGATATAGGCGATCCGGTCGGAAAATGACTGAAAATCCTGAATGTTTTTCTTGTCTTCGGGATTCATGAGCGCGATGAACAAAGAATTGACGTTTTCCTCGACATCTTCGACCTTGTGAACCGCTTCACTGATGATGTTGTGAAGTTCAATCAGCCGCTCGATATTGTGTGATTTGATATCCATCAACGCGTAGATGCCGTTGTTGGTCTTGGCGTACTGTGAATAAATGTACTTGGCCTGATTGCTGTCTCTGAGCAGGCTGTTGATACGGGTCTGAAGCATGGGATTGGTCAGGACATTCTGACGCATGGGCCTGTCGCCGGGATTGAATACGGTAATTCCTTCTCCGAGCCTGCGGTTGAACTGATAGGGCCTGGCATAAATCATCTCGAAAACCCGGGTGGGGCTTTTCAGCTTTTTAAGCAGCGCCTCATACAGTGAACTGCAGATGGTACAGGGATTATCATGAAATACCCATTCATATTCTTTTTCTGTAAATAGTTTCCACTTGAATTCATCATTTTGAAACAAGTCATCCAGAAACCCCCTGCGATAGTTTTTGGGGATCACGAGAATGGGATGGTCATGGCTAGGACAGGGAACTTCAACAAAGTCCTCTGAAAAATATCCGGCAGCATACTCATCCAGGAATTTTTTATCTTCCTGCTCGCTGAATTCGATGGATTCCCCAGAGGAGTCCGGATTATTCTGCGGAGATATGCTGAGCAGGTGAAGCATACGGTCCATGATCGGGATTTTTTGGGATTCGGCAAACCCGCCAAGGTCCTTTGAAGCCAGCCGCCATACGGTTTCATACCGGAAGCCTTCCTCGGTATTGGCGTATTCCTCGAATTTCTTCAGGAGATTGTTGAGAAACGTACTTTTGCCACACCCCGGAGGCCCGTCGAAAATGTAGATTTTATTCTGCTGAGCCCCCCGCTTGAGCGCCTCCACCTGATTGATCAGTCGATTGGCGAAAGGCCTGTCCGCAAAAAATGGATGATCTGCGCCTTCAACAAAAAGTTTGCTGCAATCATAATTGATAAAATTGATCGATTCCGGATCATCCGGGTATTCATCCACGCCTTCTCCCACATAAGCCATCATCATGTCATGAAACACCTGAAAAATATTGCGAAGGATGTGGGAAGGCCGCTCGGACATGATCTTGATGAATTCCTGAAAGGAAATGGGCGTTCGCTGATCCTGTTCGCTGATGGCTTTATCCAGATGCTGAAGGGCAAGTTCGATTTTTTCCATGTCTTAACCCAGTACTTTTTTGGAAAGCTTCCGTTTTTCCATGGTATAAACAACGCGTCGCCACGTGATTTTCGGCTCCTGAAGTTCATCTGGTTTCGATTTTTTGGCCGCAGCGTCCGGTTTCGGGGTCGGAGGCGTTACTGAAACCACTTCACTGGTTTCAAGCTGAACCGGACCACCCCACAGATATTCGACACCCATCAAGGTATTGGCGATAAATTCTGTAACCAGCGGTTTTTCCTCAAACCGATGATTGAGGTAGAGGGTGTTGTTGATTTGCTTCTCCGGAAGGATTTCAATAAAAGGCGGATGATAGAGCGTATCCATCAGCATGCTCCGGTAGTCTCTGATTTTTCGACTTTTCACATAGTATTCCCATACCATCTTCTCTTCATTGAGGCGTCTTCCGGCCACAAAAAGCTTGTTCAACGTCATGAAGTCCTGATCCACGAACGCATTGATAAAAGAGAAATCGCTGAAATTTTCCCGTACGTAAAATATGGAATCCAGACCTTTGCCAGTTTGGGCATCGAACCGGTCTCGCTGAATTTCATCCAGAATTTTTTGAAACGGATACGAAAATTTCCCCTTGTTGGCCATATCTTCAATATAATAAAAGATTCGCATGCCCAGAGCATAAGGGTTGAGCCCCACGCGGGGCATGGATGTAACACCGGCGTTGACCCGGGCGAACTCGACCTCGTGACTGCGAATCCGGTCATCCCGAAGAAACAGTTTTTCATGCCAGTAACTGGCCCAGCCTTCATTCATGATCTTGGTTCGAATCTGCGGCTGAAAAAACAAGGACGTGTTCCGGACCACCTGCATAACCAGCTTCATCCACTGGTTTTCTTCTTTGTTGATAAATTCCGAATGGTCCATCAGGTGCTGAAGCACATCCGCGCTGCGTTCTGAAATATGACTCCGGCTTTTGATGAAAAGTGCTTCGAACTCGGGATATTTCCGCGCCACATCGGAAAAAAACGTCTTCTCCCCCAGTTCTCCATACGTCTTCAAGCAGGCGTTGTATGCTTCGATTTCCTTGATGAATTCCCCGATTTTAATTTTGATGATGTCTTGAAGAAACACATCAAAATAATAATCCAAGCGGCTGGATTGGCGGGAGAGCGGAGATCGGTGAATCCGGGAAAGATGGTCGAAATAACCGACCAGATTATCCACGCCCCTGGAAAACTCGATGATGTAATCTACCCATCTGTTTTTTTCGGTACGTAGTTTGGCGATGGCGCGTTTGTCCGATAATGCCTGGCCGGTAAAATCATCATCCCAGGTATGGCGGAAAAACAGGTTGTTCTGAAAAAAATCGATATGGGCCAGAACATGATAAAAAATCATGACATTCAGCCAGTCCGGATTGTTGTCGTTATAAAAAGAAATGGCTGGCCGGGTATTGATAACTGTTTCATAGGGATTTCCGGGGTAGAGTTCGTATTTGCCTTTTTCCTTCAGCACCTCGACATCATGCACCCAGTAATCGTAAAGGGTAGGGATCATGACTTTCGGCGATAGCTCCAGAAGGTCCCTGTTGGTGACGATGTATTCCAGTGTTTCATCCTGAAATCGCAGGCCTGCCGCTCTGGCCCTTTCCTTGCACCCTTCCATGATTTTTTTGGTATGCTGATCGATGAGTTCCATATTATCCTCAAAAAAATAAGGGTGCAGGGCGTATCAAGAAATCAGGCGTTTGATGCCCTCGATCAGCCGGGGTTCATCCGCATCTTTACTCATGGTGTCCAGGCGGATCAAACCGGCTTTGGTGGTCAGCAGGGTGGATTTTTTCAGATACTTCTCCACTTCAGTGGAACCGGATGCACTGGCGCCGTGCTCGGCAATGGTAATTCCCACCCGGCTGGTGTACGTCAGCATCTGATTGATGGCAGGAATCGCTTCCTTGCCGTCGATATCCCAATCATCACCGTCTGTACCGTGAAACACGTAAATATTGTAATCCTGTGCCAGATTTTCTTTGAGAACGATGTCGTTGACCAGCTTGAATGCCGAAGCGACCATGGTTCCACCGGCGACCTGTGAATTGTAATAAGTGTAAAAATCAGGTACTTCCTTGGCGTCGGTATCATGCAGGATAAATCGGGACTCCACCTGCTTCTCGTATTGATAGAGGAGCCAGGAGTAGATCATCACATGCTGAGCAACCACCAGCTCGGTGGGCTTTCCGGACATGGAACCGGAATAATCCCGGAGAAAAAACACCATGGCCTGGGATTCATAGTCTTTTTCTCGGGAAAGAATCCTGTAAATCTTATCAGCCGGGGATATCAAAAATGTGGACAGATCCAGATCTGTGATGTCCGTTACATTTCCCAGATGAATATTGGTTTCCAGGATTTCTTTCAGCGTTGCTTTTTTATCCAGAAATTGTCCAAACCCCCGGTGCCTGTCGGTCATGTCGTAAATATAGCGCGTCAGGGATCGTTTTTTGCCTTTTTCTTTTAAATTGGGAAGCTCAAATTTTTCTGTAAGTATCTTGCCCAGGTCGTAAGCACTCGATTCCATTTCGTGAGGCCCGCCTTCTCCCTGACCCGGTCCGGCGCCGCTGCCTTTCTGGGGACGCACCGGCTCTTCGCCGATGATTTCCCCTTCTTCTCCGTCTCCGGAACCACCTTCCGGGGAATCCTGGGATGATTCCTTGAATGTATTGTCGTGGAACAATTTTTCTTCAACCGTCGTGGGGACCACCACTACCTTGTCCTTGCCGCCCTTGCCAGGCTTGATCAGCCGTCCGACACGGATCTTTCGGGGAAATCCATCTTTTTCCCGGAGCTTGTCCCGGTCCAGAAGTTCATCGATGGAGCGGAGATGATTGGCCACACATGTCTGCAATGGCGGCATATCCTGTAAAACCATCAGGTCGTGATATCCGTAAATCGAAGATGGGTGGCTCCGCAATGACGAAGAGCCGTCCCCCGTGTCGATAAGGATGTGGTGGATATTGGCGGATGAAATTTCTTCACACATGCGGCCGTCTTGTTCCTCGGTGAGCCTCCGATTTTTTAACAGATTATCGCGTTTAACCCGTTCAGATGTCATCACATCATCTCCGCTCCGGTAGGTGGGCGTTATTTCTCGTCTTCCTGCGTACAGAAATATTCGATGGTCTTTTGCGCACAGGTTTTACAGTAGCCCAATTTTGTCAGCATGCTCTGGATCATGCGGTCGTGGAGTTTCTGATTTTCTTCGTTGGTCCGGTTAGCCAGGGCGCCGATCAGGCTGCCGGCCCCGGCAATGTCGGATTTGAGCCGCACATCGGTAATCGCTTTCACCAGCTCCAGATTGTCCATAAAATCATAATTGGGTTCAACGGATATTTTCTGGCCGTAAATCTTACGGATCGAGGTTCTGAATGTTTCCCGTTGTTCCCGGGTTTTCAGGCCGATCCGCTCTTCGACGCTGTTGATATAGCGCTCGTCGATTTTCAGAGCCTTCAGCTCTCCGGTCTGGGGATCCTTGTACTTCCACATCTTGTCCGGTCCCAGGTTTTCCGCATCGATGCCGATGATCATGTTAACATAATTCATGACATCTTTACGGATGGCCAGCGGTTCATCCATATAGGCATTGAACATTTCGGTCATGATGCGTTCCCGGTACAGCCCTTTGGCGGTCTTGAGATCCTCGAGGTATTTGGCCCGGTCGTTGGCGTCTCCAACGTAGTCCAGAATGATCCGTTCGATGGCCCGGAACACATCGTACGCAAACATGCACTGCCCCTCGTTGGTTTCCGAGCTTTCCACCAGTAACTGGATAGACCGGCCTACATTGCGCTGCCCCAGACCTTTCTGGCCGAACCGCTTGGTAATGTCCGGGTCCTGGCTGAGGGTGTCGATCACTTCGGCCAATGCCTTGATGCTTTTTTCACCGGCCACTTCGCCGGCTGCCAGCTTCATGGTTTCAACCGGCGTCAGTTTCTCGGATCGGGGAAGCCTCGACAGCACGGCGGCAATGGAGGTGGCATAATTCAGGTTGGGGTCCTGATGCAGATATTCCCGGGTAAGGGTGGTGCGGGTTTCGCTGCCGACGGCATATGCCGTCAGCTCTTTCTGCTGCCGGTAATTGGTGTTATGGGTCACATAGCTGAGCCGGCACCGGTCGACGATGGGCGCTTCTTCTTTTTCCGACAGGAACCGGTTGAATTCGGAGTTGTTGCTGGTGGCGATGATCAGGGTGTCGATCGGCCATTTGAACCCGTCGATTTCAATGGTACGGTTTTGAATCACCCCCAGATATACCTGAACGAGATCTTTTTTGTTCTTGAAAATTTCATCGCTGAAATGAATGCCGCCGCCGGCAACCCTTGCCAGTGCCCCCCGACGCAGATCGAACCGGTAGGGGTTGTGCGTGTCGGTGATGTGCATCAGGCGCTGAATGGATTCCTCTCCAAGAAGATCGACCGCCGATGAGGTGATTTTATCCTTGGCCGAATACTTTCCGGTAACGGTGCCGAGGCTTTCGATCAGCGGCACAGGCATGATCTCGACAAAATTGAGCATCTCGGAAAGATCGCCGGATGTATAATTTCGGATATCATTCCATATATAAGCCGTACAGGCGCCCAGGGGACGATAATTATCGTAGAGCGTTTCGATTTCCCCGTCTGAAAAGCCGGCTTCCCGAGACAGAAAAGCCTTGTTTTCGTCTGGATCATCAAAAAAATTCATGGCGAGAATCATGGGGTCTTCATATGTCTGGGATTCGATGGTGGTGATCTTACCGTAACTTCCCAGGCGGTCCATGCGGATAAACCGAAACGTATATTTTCGGTTTTCTTCCAGATAAAGAAATTGTCGATATTTCGTACAGAGAAATTCGACAAAAAAAGTTTTACCGTTTCCGGGTTCTCCGACCAGAACATAGGCCATTTCTTTGGATGATCCGCCTTCAGCGGCATCTTTGACATAGGATACGAAACTGTTGAGTTCGTCGTACATGCCGATGATATGTTTTTTGCCGGAACGAAAGATGCCGAAATCATAAGTGGTTTTTCCATTGACCACCACTTTGCTGATCTCATCGTTTAAAATCATCCTGGCAACACTCTGAAAAGCATTTTCAAAACATCGCTTTCCGGATTTGACCGCTACCAGGTGATGGTTCAGTGAGTTGGTTCGTCCGTTGTCCATGTAACCTCCCCTTCAGTGCCTCCGCATCAGTCAATCGAGCTGAAATCGGAGATGATTTTTAAAAAGTCCTTTTCGACGATCAGGACTTTTCACGAATAATCAGCGAATAGCGATTGTCTTTTTCATAATACAATTGTTCCACTTCATAATCATGGTTGGGCGCCAGATCCAGAACAATCCGGGATTTTGGCTCCGGCGGGGGATGAATCCCCGTTCGAATCTGCAAGATATATTTTCCATTCACGCCGATCGTCCGTTGAATGGTTCTTGCCATGCGGACATCCGGAAAATCGCAGACGATTCTTGGAGAATCTCCTTCAATGACCTGTGCTACCGGCGGAAAATTACCCGTCAGAACGATGTCGATGGTTTCTCCAGAAGAAGATGTGATGTCAGCATTGATTGAAAGGATTTTTCTGGAAGCGGTGTCCGAATCTTTCTGGGAAATCATCACGCTTTTTTTACGGTGCCCTGCGGCATAAATGGTATCGAAGAGCGCAATCTGTTCAACCAGAAGCAGCACGAACCCGAGCAGCAGCACCCGCCTTGTTTTCGATATGATCTGTCTGATACGAATACACGTCATAAGCGTACCTCCCGATTCTGACAAAATGACCTGAATCCTATGATTCATAACCTTCCCCATAAACGATTTTGCCGTGAAACACCCGGTAGCTATAGCAGATATAACCCAGTACCACCGGTAATATCAACGCAACACCCCAGAGGGTAAACAACAGTGTTTCACGCTGAGCGGCTGCATCATAAACCGTGATTCCAGGAAGAACAGCATAAGGGAAAATGGCGGACTGGAGGGCAAGATAGGCGGATAAAAAGACCATCAAACTCCATATAAACGGCTGAATTTCACTGCGGTTTTTCAACTGAGCGAATAAAAAGAAAAAGGATGTCACTCCCAGAACCGGAAATATCCAGACAAAATACACCCTGGGCCTGCTCAGCCAGGTGTCGACGATTTCCGGATTGTGAGACGGCGTCCAAACAAAGACCACAGCCACAAAAATCGCAACCCCGCAAGCCGCCAGAAATGCCTGACGATACGCACGCGCCTGAACCGGGCCTGTGGTTTTGATAATCACGTAGGTGGCTCCCAGCAGCATATATCCGACCACCAGCGCCGCACCGGTCATGAGAGAAAACGGTGTCAGCCAGTCAAACGGCCCGCCGGCAAAGAGGTTGTTGCGGACCTGAATACCGGAAAGATATCCGCCCAGGGTCATTCCCTGGGCAAATGCGGCGACGAGGCTGCCCCAGAAGAAAGCTTGATTCCATATCTTTTTATGGTGGGCGTGAGCCCGGAATTCAAAGGCGACGCCGCGAAAAATCAGGCCGAAGAGAAATGTCAGCAGCGGGATGTACAGAGCACTGAACAGCACCGTGTAAACCATGGGAAATGATGCAAACAGAGCGCCTCCGCCGAAAACGATCCATGTCTGATTAGCGTCCCAGACCGGGGCAATGGTGCCGATCAACACATCCTGCTCCATTTCATTTCGAGCGCTGGGAAACAGCAGTCCGACACCCAGACTGAATCCATCCAGCAGGACATAGAGAATCACGACCAATCCGACCAGAAATACCCACAGGTGAATCAGATGCATGCGTCCCCCTCCTTTTCAGGGTTGATAAATTCTGCATCCGCCGCCTGAACTCCTGATGAGAGCTGCAGATGCGGTATCGGGCTGGTAAGATCCGGCCCACGGTGAAGGGTTTTCAGGGTAAAATAGAAATAGCTGCCGCCCAGGACGGCGAAGAAAATCATGAACATGGACAGCGACCAGATCACATTTCCGGCGGCAATGGGTGAGACACTGTCTGTTGTTCGCATCAAACCATAGACAGTCCAGGGCTGGCGGCCGAATTCAGCCGTGATCCATCCGATGATGGTGGCGGCAAAGCCGAGCGGTTGAACGACAACCAGGGTTTTGTAGAAAAACGGTGTATCAAATAGACGTTTTCGAAGGGCCAGAAACCCAGCCCAGATCATGACCGCCATAAACAGAAAACCGATACCGACCATGATCCGAAAACTCCAGAACGTAACGGCGGCATTGGGGCGGTCGGGTGCGGGAAATTCTTTTAAGCCGATCACCTTCCCGTTCAGAGAATGGGTGGTCAGCAGACTCAGCATGCCGGGGATGGTGACCTCAAAGCGGTTTTTCTCGGCAACCATGTCCGGAAAGGCAAATGCCACAAATGCTGCCCCGCCCTGGGTATTGGTATTCCAGTGCGCTTCCATGGCCGCCAGTTTGGCCGGCTGGTGCTTGGCGACATTTTGACCTTTAAAATCTCCGACGATCACCTGAAGCGGGGCAATGGCCGCAGCCATTATCAGCGCCAGAGATAAGGATCGCCGATAGAATATGTCACTTTTATTTTTCAGCAGAAACCATGCACATATCCCGGCCACGGCAAAAGCTGCGGTTTCATAGGAAGCCAGCAGCATGTGCATCAGGTGCGTGGGAAATGATGGATTGAAGATGGCATCCATAAAACTGGTGACCCGGAATCGGCCGTCAATCAGTTCATAGCCCGCAGGGGTCTGCATCCAGGCATTGGCAGCCATGATCCAGAAGGCGGAAAGTGATGCGCCGACCGCCACCAGGCATGTGGACATGAAATGAACCGTTGGCGACACCTTTTTCCAGCCGAAAAGCATGATGCCCAGAAAGCCGGCTTCCAGAAAAAAGGCGGTCATGCCTTCATAAGCCATGAGCGGCGCAAAAACATTGGATACGGCCTGTGAAAACCGGGCGAAATTGGTTCCGAATTCAAATTCCAGGGTGATACCGCTGACAACGCCGACAGCAAAATGAATGGCGAATATTCGAACCCAGAAGCGGTACATGCGGTAGTACAGGGCGTTTTGGGTACGCAGCCAGAGCCATTCCACGATGACGAGATACAGCGCCAGGCCGATGGTCAGGGTGGGAAAGACGATATGAAAGGCGGTGGTCAGACCAAACTGAATTCGGGAAAGCAGAACGACATCCATGGATACCTCGCTGATAGCATGGTTAAGGCGCAAGGACGCCGCTACAGACCTTGCGCAGTGGAGAGATCGTGTATGCTTTTGATCGCGGCTTGCAATGATATATAGCCTTCATGACTGTCTTGGAGGCTATAGCTTTAAATATACCTGAGGCCACTACCTTATAATTAACGGCTTTAGCGCTTTATTTCAAGTGAAATATGACGGCGTCTGAAACATTGATGTCCATGACCAGCCAATGCAAATGGAGACAGCATGAAAGCCTGGCTGCAACCATTGTTCAATAAATGAAATCAATGGTGTACCAGTCGGTTTCAAAATCCCATAGGGAAATGAAGAAGAATACGTAGTGCAGGTAAAATGGAAGTGTCAGCTTGCTGAGCTGGGCTTTGGCCTTGACTTGATATTGTCTGCCTTTTTCTAGCTTGTTCAGGCTGATGACCTTTAGACCATCGACATCCGTCATCAATTTCTGAGCTTCCTGCAGAGACTGGGCCGTGCGGATTTTGCCATTTTCCCATGAGCGTTCCACGACAAATTCTTTTTTAAGGTTGTTATATTTGATGGAGTTGACGACTTCAATATTCGCAATGGCCTTGTCAAACCATATGGAACGCTTTT
Organism: uncultured Desulfobacteraceae bacterium; assembly: GCA_903953895.1. Taxonomy (GTDB): domain Bacteria; phylum Desulfobacterota; class Desulfobacteria; order Desulfobacterales; family Desulfatirhabdiaceae; genus RAAP-1. The sequence goes on from CAJBLH010000030.1 coordinate 51,419, forward strand.
GGTAGAGTTTTATGAAAAACGAAAATGATGCCGGAACACCGCTCATGATGGCATTGACGGTCTGTTCTCGAAAGGCGCCCTCTACGTTCAGATAAACAAGAAGATCGTTGCTGGTGTTGGTGACGATCAGATTCGAGAGGGTGGCGTCCTGGGCTGCACAGGGTATCTGAATCAGAAGCACAAAACTCATCAGAATGGCGCCGGCCGATAACTTCAAGCGGTTTGACCAGGAATGGTTGATCTTAGCAGCAGGCGGCATTGAACCCATTCTTGTTCCAGTTGTCAGGAATCACGTAGGTTTCCCAGGATGATTTTTCTGAAAAGAATTTTTCCAGAAATGCATGATGAAATGCATGACCGGATTTATGGGTGATAATATGACCCACAAGAGGAAGGCCTAAGAGCGAAAAATCACCGATGCAGTCCAGGAGCTTATGACGGACGAATTCATCATGAAACCGGAGCCCGTCCGTGTTCAACACACAATCTTTATCCACCACAACCGCATTATCCAGTGAGCCGCCCTTTGCCAGGCCGAATCGCTTCAACTGCTCGATCTCATGAAGAAATCCGAATGTTCGGGCGCTACATATCTCATTTTCGAAAAGTTGATCCGTTATTTCCATCGAAAATGTCTGTTTTTGAATCAACGGATGGTCATATTCGATGGAACAGGTGATTTTATAAACTGGATAAGGAAGGATGGAAACCGATTTGCCGTCTTTTTCAAGGGCAATGGGTTTTTTGATCAGAAAAACGCATTTGGGACCGTCCTGCTCCACGATACCGGCATCCCGGATCAGCCGGGTAAACGGCGCAGCACTGCCATCCATAATGGGCATTTCGTGCGCATCGACTTCTACCAGGGCATTATCGATCGAAAGCCCGGCAAAGCTGGCCATCAGATGTTCGATAGTGGACACGATGAACCCCTCGACACCGATTACGGTTGCCAGGCTCGTGTCTACAACTCTGTTGAATCGGGCGGAAATGCAGGGCGAATCCTGAAGATCGGTCCGGATAAATTTGATGCCATGATTGATCGGGGCCGGCTTTATCTTCAGGTTGACTTTTCTGCCTGAATGAACGCCCACGCCGGAACAGCTTGTGGCTCTGGCTAAAGTTCTCTGGCGGCAATACATGCCACTCCTTTCTTCTATTAAGTTCTTTGCGTACGGAATGATTTTCATTCGCCAGGACGACACTCAGTATCCTAAATGTGTTATTATAAATTGTTTTTGCAGGAAAAACCATCACTTTTATACGAAAGCGCAGCTTTTCCCTATCGTGCTGTAAGCCGCTTAGTTCCAATTAAGAAAATGTTTTTCCAAGAAATTTTTCCGCGCTTATTGACATTGTTCCCTGCTTTGGATACTGTAATCGCCTATTCAGACGAAAAAAATTGACGCTTTTCATATATTTCCCTTCCCGCAGCATGGGGAATGAACGCTACCAGGAAAAACAATGATAATCGGACTGGATGTAGGCGGTACCTATACCGATGTGGTTCTTCTCGGCGATGAGGGAATTGTCAGGGCCATCAAGGTTCTCACCGACGCAAACGCACTGTTCAAAACCGTATTGTCCGGTCTGGACGCCATCACCGAAGGCATTCCGCCAGAAAATATCCGTAGAATCGTCTTGAGTACGACGCTGACCACCAATGCCATTGCCCAGGCTAAGATATCCAAAGTCGGCATGATTGTCTCCAGTGGTCCGGGAATCGATCCGGAGCTTTACCGAACACATCCCCACTATGTTGCGGTGTGCGGTTCAATCGATCACAGAGGCCGAGAAATTGAACCTGTCGATACCTGTGAAATCGATGAATTTGCCCGTAATTTTGCATCTGAAGGCATCCGCCATGTGGGCGTCGTGGGCAAATTTTCAACGCGAAACCCCCAGCATGAACTGCTCATTCACGACCGGATTCAACCCTATTTTGACAAAGTTTTCATGGGCCATCAGATTTCCGGCAATCTCAACTTCCCCAGACGGATTGCCACAACCTATCTGAATGCTGCGGTTTACCCTGTTCATAAGCAGTTTTTTGAAGCGGTTCAGCAGTCTCTTGAAAAGAAAGGGTTGACAATTCCCATTCATATCATGAAGGCGGATGGCGGCACCATGAATTTTGCCGCATCCATGAATTATCCGGCTCAGACCATCCTTTCGGGTCCGGCGGCCAGCATCATGGGTTCGTTGGCATTTGCGTTCGACGATGAAGAAAGCCTGGTGATGGATATCGGGGGAACCACCACAGATATGGCCATTCTCGTCAATTATGTTCCGGTATTGAATCCTCTCGGGATTTGTATCGGTCCTTACAAAACTTTGATCCGCTCCCTGGAAAGCCATTCCATACCAATCGGCGGAGACAGCCGAATAACCATCCTTAATCGCAGTATACAAATCGGCCCGGAGCGGTTGGGGCCTGCCATGGCCTATGGCGGTGCGGCGCCCACTCCCACAGACGCGCTGTGCGTGATGGGAAAAATCAAAACCGGCGACAGGGAGAAATCGCTCCAGGGATTTCAACCGATTGCCCATGATCTGGGCTGTTCCGTCGAAGCGGCCGCCGCGCGGGTGTTTGATCACACTTGCAGAGCGATTCTGAAGGAAGCACAGGTGCTGATCGATCGTATCAACCAGAAGCCGGTTTACACCATCCACGAGCTCCACGAAGGATATCAGGTCGCCCCGCGTAAAATTCTGATTCTGGGAGGTCCGGCCCCATATTTTGCACAACATTTTGAAGAAATTTCCAGTTTCAGGGTCGGCGTTGTTCCGAGATGGGATGTGGCCAACGCCATCGGCGCCGCCTTGGCCAGAACCACCTGCGAGGTCAGTCTGTTCGCCGATACCCATCAGGGGATCGCCATGGCGCCCGAAGAGGGGTTCGCCGCAGCCGTTACGCAGGATTTTTCAAGTGCGGACGCCATAACGACCGCCGGAGATCTTCTCAAACAAAAAGCAGCCAGACAGGGCGCCAGCCCAGAAGAGATGGAAATGGAAGTCGTTGAAAACCAGCAGTTCAATATGGTCAAGGGATTTTACACCGCCGGAAAAAATATTCGGGTCAAGATGCAGATCAAACCCGGACTGATCGATGAGTACGATACCATCGCCGGCATCCTTTCGACGGAGTAATTCATGCTCAAAGCCAGATATAGAACAGGTCTCGTTTTTTTTCCGGCATTCGACTGGGCCATCAGCCCGACGCATCCCGAACGGGAAGAACGCCTTCTGTACACTCAAGACCAGGTTTTTGAAGAAGGTGTTCTCGATATAGAGGGCATTCGGGAATTCAAACCAGAGCTGGTTACGGTTCAGGACATTCAGCGGGTTCACTTTTGTGTTCCGGATGTGGCCGGCGTTACGACGGAATCCCATTTTATCAGTGCCGGCGGCGCCAAAACCATCGGCAGAGCCGTGTTGGACAAAAAAGTGGATCGGGGATTTGCACTGGTCAGACCACCGGGTCATCACGCTATGCGGGTCGTTCATGGGGCCAGAGGGTTCTGCAATGTCAATATCGAAGCCATCATGATCGAATATCTTCGAAAGGCCTATCCCCTGCAGCGGGTGGCCATCGTCGATACCGACTGTCATCATGGAGACGGCACCCAGGATATTTACTGGCATGATCCGGATACGCTCTTTATTTCACTCCATCAGGACGGCAGAACCCTCTATCCGGGAACCGGCTTTCCAAACGAAATGGGGGGGCCGACCGCCATTGGCACCACGATCAACTATCCGCTGCCGCCCGAAACCTCTTCAGAAGGTTTTTTATATGCCATCGAACACGTGGTGCTTCCCATTCTCGATGATTTTAAGCCGGACATCATTATCAACTCAGCCGGTCAAGACAACCATTTTTCCGATCCCATCACCAACATGAATTTTTGTGCCCAAGGGTATGCGGCCTTAACAGAACTGCTGTCCCCGGACATTGCCGTACTGGAAGGCGGGTATTCCATCGAAGGCGCCCTGCCTTATGTCAACCTGGGGATCATTCTGGCAATGGCCGGAATTGATTACAGCAAAATCAAAGAACCGAAATATGATCCCGAGCGACTCAGGCAGAAACCCGAGATCAGCCGCTGGATTCAAAGAACCGGCGATCAGATTCTTTCAAACTGGCGTCAGCGGGATAAAATCAGATCCCAGGTTCAGGATAACCAGAAATTTGCGGAACGCACCCGAAGTATTTATTATGATACAGACAATATCACTGAAAAACAGGCTGAAACAATAAGTGTGTGTTCCGATTGCGCCGGTGTCCTGCAGATCGATTCATCGACAGACAGCGGACGGCGGATTCTGGCGGTTCATATTCCCATCCGGGCATGCAGTCACTGTAAGGAATTGGGCTATCAGTGGTTTGACGCAGCAGGCAAAAAGAAGTATGATGCCATCTATCTTCAGGACAGGCCTGAAGACGCCTTCACCAAGATGGCGGGAGGCTGAAAAGCGCTTTATCGCATCGGGTTTTTCAATCGCAACGACTTTTTGCATATGCGTCAGCATCTTCGTAACATCAGATCGCCGATTGTCATCGGGCACCGGGGATACCGGGCTGGATATCCGGAAAATACGCTGGCTTCTTTTTCTGCGGCCATGGCTGCCGGAGCCGATATGATCGAGCTGGATGTCACCCTCAGCAAGGATCGTAAGGTGGTTGTGATTCATGATGACTCCCTGAATCGAACCACCAGCGGCTTTGGCCCTGTTCATCAGGCAACGCTTCAGGAGCTCAAGCGGCTTGACGCCGGTAGCTGGTTTGATTCCCGTTTTGCCGGAGAATCCCTGCCCGCATTGGAAGAAGTGATGGTTCTGGCTGGGGGAAAAATCCTGATCAATGTCGAGATCAAATCCAGTGCATGGGAATCGGGGTTTTCAGATGACGCGATCGAGCGACAGGTGGTCGACCTGATTGTCCGGCTCGATCTGCTGACCCGCACGCTGATATCCAGTTTTCACACAGGGTTTCTGGAAAACATCGCAAAAATGGCCGTCCACCCAGAAATTGCCTTGATTACGGATCGCTCCATCCCACCTCATATCACGGAAACCTGCCAACGGTTGGGTGTCTTTTCCTGGCACCCGCATTTCATGTCTCTGAAACAACATCACATCGACAGCCTTCATGCCCGGGGCATTGCTGTTTTTCCCTATACTGTCAATACACCGGATAATATCCTAAAACTGTTGAATATGGGGGTGGACGGTGTTATCACCGATGATCCCGGCATGGCCATGTCCTGCACTTCAGCTTTCAGCAGAGAGCTTCGAAATTCGCTCCGATAGGAGAGATTAACCCCGGCTTTTCTCTCATTTATCGCAGAATCATTCAAAAAAAACAGGAACTGGAAATGACATTCCAAACCGACCGTCAAACCCTGATTTACAAAGGCAGGGTGTTTAATTTGTTTCAGGAAGTCGTCGCACTTCCCAATGGCGCCGCCATCAAATTAGATGTGATCCGCCACCCAGGAGCCGCCGCCATTGTTCCATTGACCCGAAATCAAACAGTGATTATGATCCAACAGTACCGCCATGCCGTCGGCGGAACCATCTGGGAAATTCCGGCGGGAACGCTCGACGATGGCGAGCCTGCGCTTTCCTGCGCCCAAAGGGAATTAACCGAAGAAACCGGTTACACGGCCACCACCTGGAAGCAGTTGGGAGAAATCACCCCGGTTCCGGGATATTCCGATGAACGGATTCACATCTTTCTGGCAACGGATTTGACGATTTCTTCACAAAACCTGGATCCGGATGAAATCCTGAGTGTTCAGGAAGTTGCCTTTACGCAAGCCCTGGATATGATCACCCGGGGCGTCATTCAGGATGCCAAGACCATTTGCGGGCTGTTGATGGCCCATGACTGGCTGAAACTGAACCCTGCGGGATAATGGAGCCATGCCGATAACCAAGAAACGAGACCATCTGAATCTGCTCTGCAATATCGGGGATCTTGCAGCACTCCTGACTGGCAGCAGCAATATCGAGAACTTTCTGCAGCGCACGGCTGTCATGGTTTCCCGACATCTCGATGCAGAGGTCTGTTCCATCTACCTTTTTGATGATTCGTCCCGCGAGCTTGTTTTAAAGGCCACGATCGGCCTCAATCCCGAAGCTGTCAATCACGTTCGGATGAGAATCGGCGAAGGGCTGGTCGGTTACACCCTCATCAAACAGCAACCAATATGCGAAGGTTCGGCCGGCAGAAATCCCCAGTTCAAATATTTCGAGGAATCCGGAGAAGACCGGTTTGAAAGTTTTCTGTCTGTTCCGATTTTAAGGGGCAACGAAAACATCGGGGTACTGGTCGTTCAGCATGAAAAGCGTGATTATTTCGACGACATGGATGTGATGGCGCTGAGGGCTGCGGCATCGCAACTGGCAAGCGCCATTGAAAACGCCAGACTTCTGATGAGCATGAAAGATTCTCAACCCCTGGTCGTAAATCCGGCTGTTCTCGAACAGCTCAAATTCGTTCGGGGTGAAAGCGGAGGCAGCGGTTATGCCAGAGCGCCTTCAACGGTTTTCGGGAAAAGCCACGACTGGCTGCATTCCGAAGCATCCGAATGCGAAGCCGACTATACGCTGAAGCATTTCTACCGGGCCATTCAGTTGACCATGGATCAGTTGCAAGAGCTTCAATCCCGTGTTGCCGAACGACTTCCTGAAAGCGCTTCCCTGATTTTTACGGCACATTTCATGATCCTCAAAGATGAGCGGTTCATTCAAGAAATTCTTCGGCATATCGAAAAAGGGATGTCTCCACCCGAAGCTGTTCGGATGGTCGCCCGTCATTACATTACCCTATTCTCATCCAGTCCGTACATGTATCTGCGTGAGAAGGTCAACGACATGGAAGACCTGGCCGGTCGTATCCTGTCTAATTTTCAGCTTCGGGAATCTGCTGTTCCACTGCAGTGTAAAGGCCGTATCGTTGTTGCCCGGGAGCTGTATCCATCCGATATTCTCAAGCTGGCTTCAGAGGAAGTTGCCGGAATCATTCTCGTCAGTGGCGGCGTGACTTCGCATGTCGCTATTCTTGCCAGATCCATGCAGATCCCCTTAATCATCGCAGATCGCCCCGAACTGTTGACGATTCCAGAAGAAACCCCGGTACTGATGGATGCGGATATCGGCAATATCTATGTCAATCCCTCCGAGAAAGTGATTCGTCAGTTCGAAAACCGGAATCAGGCAAGAGCGGCAACATCCCTTCTGGCGGATGCGATGATGCCGACAACCGAAACGCGGGATGGGCACCGGATTCATCTTCTGGCCAATATCAATCTGCTGAGCGAGCTGGCCCTTGCCAAAGATCTCAAGGCGGAAGGCATCGGGCTGTATCGGTCCGAATTTCCATTTCTGATCCGCAACAATTTCCCGTCTGAACAGGAACAATACCCGATTTACAAACGCCTGTTCGATGAAATGGCGGATAAACCCATCACCTTCCGCACACTGGATGTCGGGGGTGACAAGATTCTGGCCTACTCGGACGCTGCCGCTGAGTCCAATCCGGAGATGGGACTGCGATCGATCCGGTTTTCCCTGAGAAATCCCGATATTTTTGAACAGCAGATCAATGCCATTTTACGTGCCGGCGCCGATGCCGGACGTCTGCGCATCATGTTTCCAATGATTTCATCTGTGGATGAATTCCAGATGGCGCGGCGTATGGTGCGTGATCGCATGGATGATTTGCAGCGTCAGGGCCTGCCGCATCATCCATCCCCAGAGATCGGATTGATGATTGAACTGCCGTCGGTAATGGAAATCATGGATGAGCTGGCTGATACAGCCGATTTTTTCTCCATCGGCACAAATGATTTTGTGCAATATATGTTGGCAGTTGACCGCACCAACGAAAAGGTCGCCGAATACTACCAGCCATGGCATCCCTCTGTTCTCAGAAGTCTTGCCAAAATCGTCAGCGCCGTGATCCGGCAAAACAAGGAAATTTCTGTCTGCGGTGAAATGGCGCATGAACCTGAATATATCCCCTTTTTTTTGGGAATTGGTGTGCGACGTCTCAGCGCTGATCCACAGTTTTTACCCCAGGTACAACAGACAATTCGGCTGTTGACGATTTCAGACGCCACGGTATATGCGCAAATGCTTTTGTCGGAGCCTTCCCTAAAAGGGACCCGTGAAATCATCGACAGGTACCTATCATCCGCGCCGGAAATTGGACAGGCGCCACTTTCCCCGGCCAGCCTGCTTTCTTAAAGGGTGAGATTATGGGAAGCCGTCTGCAGCATTTGTAACGTAACCATCAGACAACCAATCGTCCCATCAAGGGCAATTATGTCGCCGCTTTCGGATACAGATTTTATTTTTTTGGATAAACAGGGAAAACGCTGGCCCAAGCTTCGATTTTGCATGCTGATTTCCGGCGTTGTTCTTTTTCTGTGTTCCGTCGTGTTTGTGCAATCCCTTTTTGTCATGACGAAGCTTCAGTTGCCGCCATCCATTCAGCAATTGAAAGAGCGACTCTCAGTACTCCAAAAGAAGGAATCGCTGTTTCAAACATTGTCTCCTAAACCGTTATGGATGGAATTCACGCGAGCCGTGCAGTCCGGACCCGCCAAGGTAATGGCTGCTGTAAAATCTCAGTCCGTACCGCTAAAAAATACTCACCGGAAAATTCGACTGGGGTTTTATGCCGAATGGGATCCCAACAGCATGTCATCATTTCGGGCTCATGCCGATCAGTTAACCCATGTCAGTTTCGAATGGCTGACCATGGTAGACGGAAACGGCGCCCTGGCCGTAAAACCAGACCCCGATATTCAGGCTCAGGCCCGTCAAAAAGGAATCATTTTACTGCCCATCCTGAATAATCTGAGTGGAGACAACTGGCAACCCGAAGCAGTGGAAGGCGTCGCCAATGGCCCGGATGACAGGCGAAACCGCTTTATTGCCGAGTTGATCGAGCACCTCGAAAAGGTCGAGGCCGGTGGTGTCGTCATTGACTGGGGGCAGGTAGATCCCACGTACCGGCAAAATATCACCCGACTGATCCAACACATCGCTGCCGCCCTTCATGAAAAACATATGGAACTCTGGCTGCGGATTCCCATGGGACGCGAACTGAAGCTTTACGATCTGGATGCACTCTCTGCGGACGTGGACCGCTTCATCGCCTCCCTTCACGATGAGAATTCCGAAACAGATCCTCCCGGACCGATTGCCTCCCAGAACTGGTTTGAAGGCTGGCTCAATACTGTCATTGCCTATGGTAAGCCGTCGCAGTGGATTGTGGAATTGGGATCATACGGGTATGACTGGGCCAGTGATGAGAAAAAAGCTGAAATTGTCAGTTTTTCAGATGTCATGACCCGTGCAGACCGATCCGGGCTTCAGACGAGCGAAGTCAAGGCTCCGGTATATAACCCCAGCTTCTCCTATATGGACGCCGGAATCGAGCATACGGTGTGGTTTCTGGATGTGGCGACCTTTGCCAATCAGTTTAAAATGGTCCGGAGTCTGGGTGTCGGGGGAGTCGGCATTTATCAATTGGGCGCGGAAGATCCGGCCATCTGGACGGCGCTGCGCATCACCCCATTTGACGTTACCCCTGAAACACTGGAAAAAATCAGCATTCTGAAAGCCGGCGGCGCCACGCATGTTGGGACCGGTGAATTTTTAACCGTCGAAGATGCCCGTTCGAACGGCGTACGGCGCCTTCGGCTGGATTCTGCAGGAAAGGTTACAGAGCTGTACGAGGAATTTCCTAGCTATCTGACAGTCAGTCACCAGGGAAAAGGAAAGGATGACGAGGTTGCCATCAGTTTTGATGATGGTCCGGATGCAGAGTGGACACCTCAGATCCTGGATATTCTCAAATTTAGAGGGGTAAAGGCTTCTTTTTTTGTCGTGGGCGCCAACATGGAGGAAAATCCGGGGCTTGTCCGGCGCATTGTTCAGGAAGGGCATGAAATTGGCGTCCATACCTACACCCATCCCAACCTCTCGCAGATCTCGGAAGAGCGCGTCAAGATCGAGCTGAATGCCACGCAGCGCCTCATTGAAACCTTGACGGGCAAATCCACCATTTTGTTCCGCCCGCCGTACAGTGCAGATTCCAGGCCTACCGGTTTTTCCGAAATTCTGCCAGTGAAAATGGCTCAGGACATGGGGTATTTAACCGTCGCAGAAGATATCGATCCGGAAGACTGGGCCGAACCCGGGGTCGAGCAGATTCTGGAACGAGTGAAGCTTTCCCGTCAGATGGGCGGCAATATCGTACTCCTCCACGATGCCGGCGGAGACCGCGCTCAAACCGTTGAATCGCTTCCGCTGGTGCTGGATTATTTGGAAGATCGCGGGGATCAAATTGTTTCTTTATCCCGTCTTCTTGGAGAATCTCCGGAAGTCATCATGCCGGTCGTTCAAAAGGAGAAGATGACGTTTGCCCGAATGGTCAGCAGTAGCGGGTTCCGGATTCTCCATGCGGTTACGCTGTTTTTATGGGCATTTATGATTGTCGCCACCCTGCTGGTGGTGTTGCGTACCTTTGCCATCACGATATTTGCGCTGATTCAACAGCGAAGAGATTCCAGACATCCAGCAACCGGGTTCATCCCGTCAATCAGTATATTGATCGCCGCCTACAACGAGGAGAAGGTGGTCGAAAAAACGCTGCAATCCGTATTGAATACATCATATTCCGGAGATCTTTTGGTCTGGGTTGTGGATGACGGCTCATCGGACAATACCGCAGGGATCGTTGAAGTCTTTTCACAAAAGGATCGCCGGGTCCGCCTGATTTGCCAGGCCAATCAGGGAAAAGCTCTGGCGCTGCGAAACGGACTGAGTTTGATCACCGATGACATTGTGGTCATGCTAGACGCCGATACCCGGTTTCAACCGGAAACACTGATGCGACTCGTTCAGCCGCTGCAGGATGTAACCGTTGCCGCCGTATCGGGACATGCCAAGGTCGGCAACCTGCGCAGCTTTATCGCCCGCTGTCAGGCGCTGGAATATATCTGCGGGTTCAATCTGGATCGCCGGGCTTATCAATATCTTAACTGCATCACGGTTGTACCGGGCGCAGTCTGCGCGGTCCGAAAAAGTGCTGTATTTCAGGCCGGCGGCATCTGCACCGATACACTCGCCGAGGATACGGATTTGACGTTGAGTTTGCACCGGCGGGGGTTCCGGATCACGTATGTTTCAGATGCGCTGGCGTTTACAGAAGCCCCTGAAACCGTCGCCACTCTGGCCAGGCAGCGTTTTCGCTGGGCTTTTGGAACCATTCAGTGCCTCTGGAAGCACCGGGATATGGTCTTGAATCCCCGCTTCAAGGCATTGGGGTGTTTCAGCCTGCCCGGTATCTGGTTTTTTCAGGTGCTTCTGGTAGCGATTGCGCCGATAATCGATGCACTGGTGATCGGCTCAGTGTTTCTCGGGAAAAGCAGTCCGTCTCTGTATGCATATTTTGGCATTTTTCTTCTGATGGATTTTCTTATAGCGGCACTGGCCTGCCTGATGGAACACGAACCGGTACGCCGGGCATGGCTGATTCTTCCCATGCGGTTTGTTTACCGGCCCATGCTGAGCTGGGTCATCTGGAAGTCGCTTATCAAAGCGGCAAAAGGCGCTTTGGTAAGCTGGGGAAAACTGGAACGAACCGCGTCCGTAACCTGACGTTTCAAATCAACCCGAAGAAATCGTTCAGCCCCCCAACGGGGGATAAGGATCATATTTTCTGTGATAATGATGAAATATCGAATATGCCCGGCTATCTGCTTGTACGCGTTTTTTTTATTGTCGGCCTGCACCGGGATATTCTTTTGCCCGACGTTGCTTGGGGCGGCCGGCACGCCGGATACACTTTTGCAGGAATTGGCCGTTCCGGAAAAAGGCGCTTACACCGGCGCTTATGTGGATTTTGGCGAGGGCGAAGACAATGTGACGCTGGAAGCCATCGAAAATTTTGAAAAAATGGTGGGAAAACATCAGGCGGTCATTGGCCTTGGCAATTTTTGGGGAGAGCAGCAATTCCCGGTAAAAAACGTTCATATCATCTCCAGCTATGGCGCTGTTCCCCTGCTTTACTGGTCACCCTGGGATAAACCATACACGGAAAACGCCCTGCCGGACCGATTCAACCTTTACAATATCCTCACCGGCATGTGGGATGCGTATATCGATAAATGGGCAGATGATGCCAGGCATTTCGGAAAACCGCTGCTGGTCGCCTGGGGGATAGAAATGAACGGCACCTGGTTTCCCTGGTCGGGATATCATTATGGCGGTGGGCAACGGGATTCTGTAAACCAACCCCCAGACTATATCGGTCCAAAAATCTTCAAACAAGCTTATCGGTATGTGGTGGATCGGGTTCGCAGTAAAGGCGCGCGCAATATCCAGTGGATTTTTCATGTGAACAACTACTCCCACCCGTCTGCGGAATGGAATCGTTATGCCGCTTACTATCCGGGCTCGAATTACGTTGACTGGCTTGGGCTGAGTGTTTACGGTAAATTGGATAAGAATATGGGGTGGGGCGCATTTTATGATGTCTGTAATCAGGCATATCAGGAAATCTGCAAGGTCGATTCTTCCAAGCCCCTGATGGCTGCAGAGTGGGGTGTTGGCGAGTTTCCGAATGCCGGAAATAAAGCAGAGTGGTTCAAGAAGGCTTTTTTAGATTTTAAGGAGCGGTTTCCCCGAATCAAGGCAGCGGTTTACTGGCATGAGCGGTGGCAGAATTCCGATGAATCATACAGCAATCTGCGGGTCAACTCTTCGCCCGAAGCACTCGACGCTTTTCGCAAAGGATTGGAAGACGCCCACTGGATCGGTAAACCCCACTTTCGCAACAAAGAATTAGGTACTCCGTAAAATGCATTTATCACCGCCACCCGGTTTTATGATCTTATGGTCGGCGCCGAAAATACTCATAAATACAGCCGATAATCTTTTCGATGTTTTTTTCGGAAAGCTCGCAATAAATCGGCAGCCTGATCAGGCATTCACTATAGTAATCACACCATGGCAGTTGTCTGTCTCCGTGTATTCCCGAATAAAAATCAGACCGATGCAGCGGCAGATAATGGAAGACGGCATTGATGTGGTTATTTTTCAAAAAAGACAATAATTCATTTCGGATAGATTGATTTCGGCACAAAATATAAAAAAGATGCGCGTTGTTCGTTGCATATTCAGGAATGTAGGGTAGTTTGATAAACTCATCATCTTCTAGTTCCTTCAGACCATCATGATATTGTCGCCAGATGGATTTTCTTTTCGACTGAATGGTTTCAATATTTTCAAGTTGAGCAAAAAGGTATGCTGCAACAATATCTGAAGGTAAAAAAGAAGAACCGATATCCTTCCAACCGTATTTATCGACTTCGCCACGATAGAATTCAGCCCTATTTGTTCCTTTTTCCCATATTATTTCAGCCCGTTTTATAAAACAATCATCATTGATGACGAGCATGCCGCCTTCACCGCAAACGATGTTTTTCGTTTCGTGAAAAGAAAAAGCCGCCAGGTGGCCGATGGACCCTATGGGTCGATCATTGTAGTATGATGCGATACTCTGTGCGGCGTCTTCAACAACAAACAGATTATATTGATCGGCAATCGCCATAATTTTATCCATCATACAGGCAATCCCTGCATAGTGGACCGGAACGATCGCTTTTGTTTTCGATGTAATCAGCCCTTCGATTTTTTCAACATCAATATTCGGATGCAAAGCGCTGCTGTCTGCAAAAACAATTTTTGCACCTCTCAGCACGAATGGATTTGCGGTCGATACAAATGTGAATGACGGCATTATTATTTCATCACCATCTTTCACATCCAGAAGAATGGACGCCATTTCTAAAGCATCCGTGCAACTGGTTGTAAGTAGGCATTTATCAAATCCATATCTTTCCTTAAAAAACCAATGACATTTTCGGGTGAATTCCCCATTTCCAGAGATACATCCGGAGTCGATCGACTGTTTGATATAATCGAGCTCGTTGCCGGATAAGTACGGCTTATTGAAAGGAATCATGGTGTTATTCTGTTTCCAGACCTCTTTAAAAACGAGTCAATTTGCATCAAAATTATGGACAAAATCAGCCATATTATTTCTGTTCATATACATCATATGGTGTTTTATTGATTAATAGCATCAATATATAGGTGCTTTGGTGGCTGTAAGAAA
>CAJBLH010000031.1 GCA_903953895.1 uncultured Desulfobacteraceae bacterium
TACCCTGGGTAGCGAGATAGAGTAGCTCACAAATATGGGGTTTTCGTTCAGACACTATGTAGTCAAAATCGTCGACGGCATATTCCTCCAATACAGCTGGTTGCGAGATAGTCTGTACCATTGCGAACAGACTACCACCATTTTTGTGTGCAGGTTTTGACAGTCCAGACAATATCTCTCCGGAAAAATTTATATCTACAGTTTGGAAAACCTCCAGCGACTTGTTAAGGATATTCTCCCTGTGAGCAATAAAGAGGACATTCTTCATAGCACTTTGCATGAAGTCAAAAGCTGCTATAAAGGTTTTGCCAAGACCTGTGGCTGCGATAATGGTAGTTTTCGTAACTCCTTTATTGCGACGTTCAGCAAGGGATTTCAATGCTGCTATCTGAGCTGGTCGAGGCTCTATTGCTTTTTTGAAAGCCTTATCCATCTTTTTGGCAACATCCACTCGTAATTCATGCGCTTTTTCCCAGCGCGGCAGATAGGCATTCTTGAATCGCTCGTCTACTGGCACAGACGAATCACGCCAATAGTTTTCAAATTCTTTTAACGCATATTGGAAAGCTGATTGGTTGCTGTTGCTGCTGAATATGAGATTCGTTTCACTATTGGAAAAATAATTCCATTCATGATTTTTGAAAAATCCTGACCCAGTAAGATTGGACGATCCGACAATGATGGAGTGCTGTCCAGTTGATTTCTCAAACAGATAACTCTTGATATGAAATGGTGGGGGGTCATGAGAAAAATCAGCCATGCCATAGCTGTTCAGCGGATAAAATACTCTGATTTCAATTTCAGGTATCTGTGTCGAGAGATGTTGAAAGTCCAACGGGTTATTAAAATTTCCCATGACAGAAGTTAACAATCGAAGTGTGCCTCCGCGCCGGACGAAATCGCGAAATGCGTCGAGAAGCAGATTCAGTATCCCCCGTGAATAGAAGGCAGACGCAATGTGTAGTGAAGAGGCATCAAGAAGTTCCCGTTTAATGATATCAACAAGGCCAACCACTGTGTTGAAGGTAAGCAGTTGTGGCAGGTGCATTTGCCTGTCACTGGATTCAATGCCAGAAACATCAGATGCGGTTGAGTGAAGCATTTGACGTTTATTAAACGCCCCTACTTCTTGACGCATAATAGCCTGTCTCGAAACGACTTCATCCCATGAAATACCGTGCATCTCGATTATAGCATCTATTAGTTCCAGTAGGTCGGCTGATTCATTGATTATGGCTTCGCGCGTATCTGCATGAAAAAGTTCGTGAGCTTCTTCAATTAGTTTGATTCGCAGAGCATCGGCAAATGCCGGATCGTTTAATAAACTGGTGGATAAAAACTTGCCTGATTGAGCAATCTTTTGAGGCACAAAATCCCTGGGCTGTTTGTTATATGTTAATGGATGATCCATCATAGATTTTCCTCTGTAGTCTTCCAATGTGCTACAGGCCGCGGTTGAGTGGAACACTATTGATTAATATATCAATACCTGCCCACGCTATCTCCTCGATGCTTGGAGGGCATGTGTCCGCTTTCAATCTCGATTCTCTTGCAGATGTGATAAGGCATGACTACCTCCCTTTTGTGTTCCTTTCAAAAGATCTCCGGAATACGCTTGCTGTCACACGGTAACCGATGGTTTCTTGGGAAGTGCTTCCGTCTCACGATAAACCGTCGGATCCTTCATTCCCGCATTCATGAATGCTTCCCGACGCTCCACACACGTACCGCATTTGCCGCAATGGACGTCATTTCCCTTGTAACATGACCAGGTCTTAGAAAAGTCAACGCCCAATTCCCGCCTCAGCTTCGCAATCTCAGCCTTGTTCATTGAGATAAACGGGCGGATGACTTCAACCTGTGCATATGTGCCGAGCCGAATTGCATCCCCCATGGACTTCATGAAATCCTCCCGGCAAGTCCGGATAGATTGCGTGATCACCGATGTGCGCGGCGATGATGAGTCCGGAAGTCCCAGCACTTTCGGCAAACCCTGCCACGATGGACATCATGATTCCATTGCGAAACGGCACCACGGTCTGCTTCATCGATAGCTCTTCGTAATGCCCTTCGGGAATCTCCCCTCCGGTTTTCAGAAGATCCGACTTAAACAATTGATTCATGAACGCCAAGGAGATAATTTCGTGGCGGAGCCCTAACTGCCGGCAATGATATGCGGCAAACGGGATCTCCTTATCATTATGTTTCGAACCGTAATTGAAGCTGACCCCAGCGATGATATCATACTTGCTTGCCGCGTCGTATAGTGCTGTGACGGAGTCCATTCCGCCGCTAACCAGTACAACGACTTTTTGTTTGGTTTCCATTACGATTTTATTCATCTTACGAATGTTTTTTTTGGGCATCCTTCATTTCTCAGTTAACACTTTGCATGGAAAATTATAAGAATTTATTACCGTAAACGACAGCGCCCTGTTTATTGGAGCTTCTTTTCCAAAAGGTCTTCAATCAATGGCCGGAACTGATTTTAACCTTTTCAATGAAATGAGCGCAATAGAATCACGACTATGAAGTAGTAACAACCGAAATATCGTCTGAAAGTATGGACAATGAGCCGCTCTCGGTGTATTTTAGGTTAAACGAATATAATCTTATAATCCACAGGGAGCAATTAAATGGAACCTTTTATGGATGGTATTGGTGGTTTGACAAATTCA
>CAJBLH010000032.1 GCA_903953895.1 uncultured Desulfobacteraceae bacterium
CGACCCGGAGGGGCTGGCCCAAGATACCAATGCACATGAGACGGGTTCAGCAAAGGAGCATGCAGGATACCCCAATGACTGGCAGACTGGATAATGAATGAAGGTGATGAAGGCAGAAAGGTCGAGAAGGTGCTGATTGAATATTACAATTTGAAAGCGCCGCCCAATACCGTTGTTGTCGGTTCCAATCATGAACGGCGAGTTGATACTGCATAATCATTACGGATCATTCTGATCAAGCCAAATTCCCGACAATCTCCCTGGTTGAAAGCACTCTGGCGTATGGGGAAGATAACGCCGCCATAAACGATCCATGGACATCTGATGCCTTTATGGTTTTACCTTTGAAAACCAGGTCTCTTGTGGCGCAGGCATCTTCTGCAACCATACAGTTGAACCCCAGATCAAATGCAGCACGGGTTGTCGCATCGATACACATGTGGCTCATTGCACCGCAGATCACAAGATTCTCCGGTTGTTTCATGTTCAGCATTTCCAGAAGGGATGTGCCTCGAAAGCTGTTTGGGAAGTTCTTGACGACAACGGGCTCATCTCCAGACGGTGATACCATCGAATGAATATCTGCCCCATGCGTACCTGTTAAAAAAAAATTTTGCATTGGAAAAAAATCAGGTTGCCGGCTACCGATGCCCGCAAACTTATGGCTTCCATTCAGATACTAATTATCAATTCAGCACTCCAAAAGATCAGCACCCAACACAAACTCTCCCGTGAGGACATGCTATGGACATTCGTAAGATCAGCAGCAGCGAGACATCTATCCTAAAGGCACTTTCTATCGTCATCATCGCCCTTCATAACTCCCTTCATCCGTTCTTCCCGGTGACCGTGAATGGTGGGAACGAGTTCGATTTTGCGCCGACCAGAATACAAGCCTTTACGCAGGAGGTTGGTGCCAATATCCTATCGTTACCCAATATGCTCCTTGCCTGTTTCGGTTACTGTGCCGTTTTTCTCTTCTTCTTTCTGAGCGCCTATGGCATCACGACAAAACATGGCGATACCGAGGATGTTCCCTATTTGGGCTTCGTTGGCAAACGGGTGACAAAGATACTCCTCCCCGTTCTCGCGATATCGGTCTTTACGCTCTTGTTCCTGATCGCCGGCGGCAACCAGTACGGTTCTTTGAAAGATATCACCGCCTCCAATTTCCTGCTCAGACTCTCTATGCTCTCCAATTTCAGTTTCGATCAAACATGGAAGGTCATCGGTCCGTGGTGGTTCCTCTCGACGATCATTCAGTTCTATTTCATATTCCACGTGATCAATTGGGGTCAGAAGAAGTTTGGCGACTGGTTCTACATCGTCATATCCGCTCTTTCGATGGCCGTGCTTTTCTTCCTGAACTCACCTCTTTATGACGGAGAGATCATAGCACTTCGCGCGACCATCATCGGGTGGCTCCCGGAAATATCGCTCGGCTGCTATTTCGCGAGGACCGATCGGATCAACATAGGTACTGCAAAGGCCATTTTTCTGGCGCTGCTATGCCTTCTGCTTTTCGCATTGGGAAACATCTTTGAGTCATTATGGGTTTTTTCTTCGATGGCCATACTCCTCTTCATGATCCTGGTAGCACGGCCCGTGCTTAACACGATCGAGTGCTCTGAGACTTTCACGCGCTTTCTCGTGTACACCGGCAACATATCCGTCTATATGTTCCTTTTGAGCGGTATCATCCGCGAGCCCTTCGTTCATACTGAGGGCCTTCAATACTGGCAACAGAGTATTGTGGCCATCGTACTTACAGTTGCGAATTTTATCATCTCCGCCTGTCTGTTCTACTTCCAAAACATGTTCATATCCATGATAAAACGCGCCGATCATATTTTTCACATAGAAGAACAAGCGCGAGAACGGAAAATATCTTTCGATCTCATGGCTATCATTGTGTTGGCTCTGGTCGTGGCTGTCGAATTGTTCTTCATCTGACGCGATAAGTTGACTATACGAACCGAAAACACTTCTTATGTTAACTGGGTCATAGCAGTTATACGGGTGTATCTTCCCTTTGGTTATTTCAAATTTATCTATCATGACTATCTATGGATATCAGTCTGTTAAGTCAACAACAATATCTGTAACCGGAAAATGATCGCCAGTAAAACAATCTCTGGGGGCTTCAGTAACAGGAACGGTGTAACTTCAGCGAAACACCTGACAGGCAGAAACAAAATAATCCAATTGAAATTTATACCATGAGATAATATCTGCACCCAATTTATCAAAGAGCTGATTCCCGCATTTTTGTAACGGGAATCATTTCGCATTTGGTTATGTTTTTTTAGGACTCCATGTGTTTCAGCGAAAAATACACATATTCCATGTATCGATCCAGTCCTGCGGCGATAACTTCTCGGATTGGAATACAGGTCATCTGCTCAAGAATTTTTATCAGCGATAGCTGGGCTTCAATGGTTTTATACTCTGCTTCCAATAGAGGGCAGTTTCGATCATCTTCTACGACAAATCCATGATTATCTCTTTCCATTCTACA
>CAJBLH010000033.1 GCA_903953895.1 uncultured Desulfobacteraceae bacterium
ATTTTGTCGAAAATTAAATGACTTGGCAGTAACTACACCGAGCGGTAAATTGCTTCAAATCGAAGTCGGCAGTTCGCCTTTCGGTTAATTTGAATGTCCAAAAAAAATGTACTTTTTCGACTCAAATTAACGAGGTCTGTTCTATGGGGTATGCTAACACAATTCTAATAATTGAATGGCAGAATATGCATAATGATCGAACTGGGTACGCAATTTTGGATCATGGATAAAGATAGTGGTGATGACCGATACCGTAATCGAGTACAGTATGTCATCCAGATCATGGGGATATGAAAAAGCCGGGGGGGGTATGGTCATTATTTCAAACGGTTCAAATGCAGGTTACCGGTTGAAGAAGAGTGTTTGAAACCATGATAAATCAAATGAAAGGAAAAAGTGATGACAAAAAAAAGCGTGTTGTTTATCTGTCGGCATAACAGTGCCCGCAGTCAAATCGCAGCGGCATTTCTCCGGAAATTCGGCGGCGATGCATTCGATGTCGAAAGCGCCGGGCTGGAACCGGGGCAACTGAATCCGCAGGCTATTGCCGTTATGCATGAAGTTGGCATCGATATCCGCGACCAGAAAACGCAAAGTGTTTTCGATTTGTTTCAGCAGGGCAAACTGTATCATACCGTCATCACAGTGTGTCAACCTGCGGCGGATAACTGCCCGATTTTTCCGGGTGTCGCCAAGCGACTGCATTGGCCCTTCGATGATCCGTCACAGTTTACCGGAACATGGGAGCAGAGATTGTCGGAGACACGGCGGGTTCGCGACCAAATCGAAATCGCAGTCAAGGAATGGCTGTCCGAAAACCGCAATGCAGAATGATACCTGTTGTCAAAAAACTTTACCCGTCACGTACCTGGTGAAACTGGTTACCGAACAGGCGTTATGCCGACACATATCGCTTCGTGGGAGCGTAACGCGCCTTGATTGCCGACATGGGCTCTTTCTGAAAATACATCGGTAAAACCGACCGGGTCAGATGAAAACGTGAACTTGACCCTTGTCGGAATGTTAATATATAGTAGAGACATTCAGATAAATATTTTCGCTGCGTTATCGGTCGGGAATGGCCAAAAATGCCTATTCCCTCCCTGTTGCCTTGCGAAATGAATTTTCTGAAAGTCTATAGTGACATCGAAAAGATCATGCCGCCTTCCGAATTCGTTGAGCCCAGGGAACAGGTTATGAATGTAGCGCGGATTCTGATAGTTGAAGATGAGGAAGATATTGCCGAGCTGGTCCGATATAATCTGAGATTGAAAGGTTATGCTGTCATCTGTGCCGGATCTGGTGAGGATGCTGTTCGGATGATTCGCTCCGAACGCTTCGATCTGGTTGTCTTGGATATCATGCTGCCGGGAATGAGCGGGATCGATGTTGCGAAAAAACTGCGATCGGAGCCCGAATTTCAAAATATTCCCATCATCATGCTGACTGCCAGAGGCGAGGAGCCCGATGTCGTTTCAGGGTTGGCGTTGGCAGATGATTATGTCACCAAACCCTTCAGCCCGAAAATCCTGAGCGCAAGAATCAGTGCAGTGCTTCGACGAAAAAGCGGGGCGACGGAAAAAGACATCCTTTGCCGGGGCGAGATTTCGATCGATCCAGGCCGCCGGCGGGTCGAAGTGTGCGGTGAACCGGTCGACCTGTCATTTACGGAATTTCAGATACTGACGATGCTGTGCAAACGGCCGGGCTGGGTGTTTACGCGCTCCCAGATCGTGGATGCAGTCCGGGGGGATAATTACCCAGTAACCGAACGCAGCGTGGATGTTCAGATTGTCGGGCTGCGAAAAAAATTGGGGTCGTCCTGCGGTCATTACATTGAAACCGTGCGCAGCGTTGGGTATCGGCTCAAGGAAAATCCATGAAAAAACGCATCCCTCTGTTCTGGAAACTGTATCCGCCATTTCTGCTGATTGTGCTGATACCGCTCATCGCTGTCAGCTGGTATGCCGACTTTTCACTGCGCCGGTTTTTCATGGATCAAACAGCCACAAACCTTGAAGCCAGAGCCAATCTCCTGAAAGACCCGATGATGGCTTATCTTCTTGCCGAAGATTCGAGCAATATCGATATGTTGAGTAAACGAGCAGGGAAATTATCCGATACGCGGATTACGGTTGTGCTGGCTTCTGGAAAGGTGCTGGGAGATTCGGAGACTGATCCGAATACCATGGAGAATCATTCGGATCGGCCGGAGTTTGTCAAGGCGATGTCTGGGGAAATCGGCATTTTCACCCATTACAGCAACACCCTTTGCGAGCCCATGATGTATCTGGCGGTTCCATTGCTGGAAGGCGATAAACCTGTCGGTGTTCTTAGAGCTTCTGTAAGTGTCGGCACGATCGATAAAAAACTGCAAAGCATTCATCGACATATAACCCTTGGCGGTGTACTGGTCGCATTGCTGGCAGCAGGCGTCAGTCTGTTGTTTTCAAGACGGGTCAGCCGGCCGCTGGAGAAAATCCGCGAAGGCGCCGAATATTTTGCCAACGGCGATCTGTCTTACCGATTGCCGGTGTTCGCTTCTGCAGAAACGATTCATCTGGCAAGGACCATGAACGATATGGCGGCCAGCATCGATGCGCGCATGCATACGATCATCGGTCAGAAAAATGAACTTGAAGCGGTTCTCTCCAGCATGATCGAAGGGGTGATTGCGATCGATCCGGAGGAAAAAATCCTCAGCATCAATCACACCGGCGCAAAGATGTTTTCTCGAAAGCCGTCTGAACTGATCAACCGTAGCGTACAGGAAGCCATCCGCAACCCGGATTTTCATCGTTTTATCAGGCTGGCGTTTCGGGATGTGATCCCGCTGGAGGAAGATCTGTTTTTTTATATCAATGGGGAGGCGATATTTGAAGCACGCAGCAGCACACTGAAAAATGCCAGAGGGGAACGCATCGGCATCCTGATCGTTTTAAATGATGTCACCCGGTTAAGACGCCTCGAGAGCATGCGAAAAGATTTTGCCGCCAATGTCTCTCATGAAATCAAAACACCGCTGACCGCCATTAAGGGGTTTGTGGAGACGCTGAAGACAGGCGCACTGAATCATCCGGAAGAAGCGGCCCGGTTCATCGATATCATCGAAAAACACGCCAACCGCCTGAATGCCATCATCGACGATTTGATGAAACTATCCCTCATCGAACAGAGAGCAGACAAGAAGGAAATTCTTCTGGAAAATCGTCGGCTGCTGCCGGTTCTGCAGTCCGCCTGCTTGATCTGCCAGCCAACGGCCGATGAAAAAGCGATCCAAATCATGCTGTCATGCAGTGAAACACTTTCGATCAAACTGAATGCCGCGCTGATCGAGCAGGCTTTCGTGAATCTTCTGGATAACGCCATCAAGTACAGCGGATCCGGCAGCACCATTGAAATTGCTGTGCAGCAACAGGGCGCCGAGGTAGCCATTTCGTTTCGAGATCATGGTATTGGAATTGCCACAGATCACCTGCCGCGACTTTTTGAGCGGTTTTACCGTGCAGACCCCTCCCGGAGTCGTAAATTGGGAGGCACCGGCTTGGGACTGGCAATTGTCAAGCATATCGTTCATGCCCATGCCGGCCGGATGACTGTAGAGAGCTCTCCCGGTAGAGGCAGTGAGTTCGTCGTACATATTCCGCATTGATTTTTTTATCAACCCTAATCATTTTCTAACAATTCTCCCTTATACTGCAAGGCAAATGGAAGGTTTCGTTTCCCATAAGGGAAACAGAAATCGTTTTTGTCAACAGTACAGACAGTTATAAAAGGTATGGAGGGAAACATGAGAAAGTTGGAATGGATGGCTGGCTTCGTGTCAATGGCGATGATTTTCTCGGCAGGCCTGGCTGTTGCTGGAAATATCTCCATCAACGGTTCGACCACGGTACTTCCCATTGCTCAGAAAGTTGCCGAAGCTTATATGAAAGAACATCCGGATGTGGCCATTTCCATATCCGGCGGCGGTTCCGGAAACGGCATCAAGGCATTGATCGACAAAACGACGGACATTGCCAATTCCTCCCGGACAATCAAGCCCGAAGAAGCCCAACAGGCCAAGGCAAAAGGCGCCAATCCTGTCGAGCTCATCGTAGCGTATGACTGCATCGTGCCGATCGTTCATCCGGATAATCCGTTGAAAGACATCACGCTGGATCAGTTAAAGGCCCTTTATAAAGGAGAAATAAAGAACTGGAAAGAAATCGGCGGCGCGAACAAGCCGATCGTCATTATTTCCCGGGATACATCTTCAGGGACCTATGAGGTCTGGGAAGAAAAGGTCATGAAAAAAGAACGGGTTTTCCCGGGCGCCTTACTTCAGGCATCCAACGGCGCCATTGTTCAAGCGGTCTCCAAAAATCCCAATGCCATCGGCTATATCGGTCTTGGATATGCGGAGAAGACCGTGAAACTCATTTCCGTCAACGGCATTGTCGGTTCCAAAGAAACCACGCTGAACAAGACATTCCCCATCAGCAGACCCCTTTATATGTACACACCTGCTCTGCCCGCCGGGGATGTCAAGAGTTTCATGGATTATGTGATCAGCGACAAGGGCCAGAAACTGATCGAGGCGGAAGGATTCATTCCTTTGAAGTAATCAGGTTGAAATGAAAACAGATATATCTGTGCGCATCGTCTTTTTCACCGTGGCGCTGGCATCCATTGCCATTCTGTTCATGATCATGGTTTTTTTGTTCATGGAAGGGCTGCCGATTTTTAAGAGAGTGACGCTTTTCGAATTCATGTTCGGCAAATACTGGTACCCCACATCCAGCCCGCCGGATTTCGGCATTTTCCCTCTGATCCTGGCATCTATCGCCGTAACCCTGGTTTCTGCGATGATCTCTGTTCCGCTCGGTGTGATGACGGCAATTTATCTGGCGGAACTGGCGCATAAACGGGTGGCCGAGATCATAAAACCCATTGTGGAGTTGCTGGCAGCACTGCCCTCAGTAGTGATCGGCTTCTTCGGTATGGTGGTGGTGGCGCCTTTTCTTCAGAACGCGTTCGGCGTTTCAACAGGACTGAATCTTTTCAATGCAGCGCTCATGCTCTCCTTCATGTCCGTTCCCACCATCTGCAGCCTTTCCGAAGACGCCATTTACAGTGTTCCCACCGCACTCAAAGAAGGCTCGCTGGCATTGGGCGCCACACACTGGGAAACCCTGCTCCGGGTGATTCTGCCAGCTTCGATATCTGGCATCAGTATGGCGATCATTTTAGGCATGTCGAGAGCCATCGGCGAAACCATGGTGGTGCTGATGGTGGCCGGGGGGGCAGCCATGATTCCCACATCGCTGATGGACCCGGTGCGGCCCATGCCGGCCAGCATCGCTGCGGAAATGGCCGAGGCATCCTTTCGCGGTGATCATTATCACGCACTCTTTGCAACCGGTATCGTTCTGTTCTTATTTACGCTGATGTTCAATATCGTTGCAGACCAGATTGCACATAAATACCGCCAGACAGGAGAGGCATCACTGTGATGGCAGAAACACATATTCTGACCAACAATCAATCGGGCATGCAACCCGTCCAAATCCATGCATCGGAAAAGAAAATCAATACTCTGGAATCTTCTTTCAATCGGGTTCATGGTCGTCGGAAACGTATTCAACAGGTGTTGTTCATGCTGTTTCGAACCGCCGCCATCATCAACGGTATGGGACTGTTTATGGTTGTCTTCTTTATTGCATGGAACGGTTGGGAGGCTGTTACCTGGGAATTCCTGACACAGGCGCCGACCGATTCCATGACAAAAGGCGGCATCCTGCCCTGCATCGTGGGAACACTCTGCCTGGGCATCGGGGCCATTTTCGTGGCATTGCCCATTGGGATCGCCTCCGCCGTTTACCTCAATGAATATGCCAGGCCCGGAAAGGTGCTGCGGGTGATTCGGCTGGGCATCAACAACCTGGCCGGCGTTCCGTCCGTAGTATTCGGTCTCTTCGGTCTGGCCTTTTTTGTGACCTGGATGGGAATGGGAGAAAGTATTCTGGCCGGGGTACTGACCCTGGGCGCACTGACGTTGCCGGTCATTATCGGCTCAACTGAGGAAGCCCTGAAAGCCGTTCCCAATACATATCGGGAAGCGTCGCTGGCGCTGGGGGCCACCAAATGGCAGACCATTCATCAAGTCGTTCTGCCGGCCGCCCTTCCGGGTATCCTGACAGGCGCTATTCTGGGACTGAGCCGCGCCGCCGGCGAAACTGCACCGATCATGTTTACGGCAGCGGTGTTTTTTACGCCAACCCTGCCAACTTCGCCGTTCAGTAAAATCATGGCGCTACCATACCATATTTATGTTCTGGCCACTGCCGGAACGAACATCGAAGCCACCCGACCGCTTCAGTATGGCACATCGCTGGTTCTGATCGCTCTGGTGCTGGGAATGAATCTTGTGGCCATTGTATGGCGGGCCAGGCTTCGAAAAAAGATCAAATAAAGAAAGAGATCATGACTGAAAAAATCAAAATCCGCGCCAGGCATCTGAATTTCTTTTATGGCCATGCTCAGGCGTTGTATGATATTTCGCTGGATATCAAATCGTCTCAGGTAACGGCGCTGATCGGGCCGTCAGGCTGCGGAAAAAGTACATTCCTGCGATGTCTGAACCGGATGAACGACTTGATTCCCATCAGCCGTGTCGCGGGGGAAATCACTCTGGATGATGTCAATATCAATGATCCTTCCGTTGATGTGGTCATGTTGCGGCGGCGGGTGGGCATGGTTTTTCAAAAACCCAATCCTTTCCCCAAAACCATTTTTGAAAATGTGGCCTATGGCCTGAAGGTCAACGGGGTAAGTGACAGGGTGTTTATCGAAAGCCGGGTTGAAGAAAGCCTTAAAAAAGCGGCTCTCTGGGATGAGATCAAAGACAGACTGCACGAATCGGCGCTGGGGCTTTCGGGTGGTCAGCAGCAGCGGCTCTGTATTGCCAGAGCCCTTGCAGTCGAACCTGAAATCGTACTGATGGATGAGCCCGCTTCCGCCCTCGATCCGATCGCTACGCAGAAAATCGAGGATTTGATCGGTGAACTCAAAGAAAATTATACGATCATCATCGTGACGCACAGTATGCAGCAGGCGGCCCGAGTATCGGACAGAACGGCTTTTTTTTATATGGGAAAACTCATCGAAATGGATGAAACCGAAACTCTCTTTACCCGTCCCCGTCTCAAACAAACGGAAGATTACATTACCGGCCGTTTCGGCTGATCAGAGGTCATATGGCAAAACATCTGCAAAGAGAACTCGAAAAAATCAAAAAGAATATTCTCAGCCTGGGTGCTCTGGTGGAAGACCGGGTCCGTCTGGCCATCAAGAGCATTGACAGCCGAAATGCCGACATCGCAGCACAGATTGTCAGCATGGATTATGAAATCAATGAGATGGAAGTGGATATCGAAGAAGAATGCCTCAAGGTGCTGGCGCTGCACCAGCCGGTGGCTGTGGATTTGCGATTTCTGGTGGGCGTGATCAAGATCAACAACGATCTGGAAAGAATCGCCGATGAAACCGTCAATATCGCCCATCGCATCAAGATCATTTCCAAGGATAAAACGTGTAAATTTATCTTCGACTATGCGGTGATGGCGGAGAAAGCCAGAAACATGCTCAAAATGAGCCTTGACGCCATGGTGCAGTTGGATACGGATGCAGCGTTCAAGGTGTGTCTGATGGATGATGAAGTGGATGCTTATGTCCGGGAAGCGTATGAGGAGCTGAAATCATCCATCCTTCAGAAGCCGGAACACCTGGGCATCTTGATCAACATGTTTCTGATTTCCCGCCATATCGAGCGTATCGCAGACCACGCCACCAACATTGCCGAAGAAGTCATCTATCTGACCGATGGGGAGATCGTCCGGCACGGCAAGTTTTAACGAATGGGTATCAGTCGCCTTTGCCGTTATAGACGGCTTGTCTGGCGATGGCTGCGGATTTTAGAACTCCGACATGAACGTCCACATAATCGAAAATTTTTGCTCCGTGTTTGCCTGGCGCCGGACGAAGCACCCGTCCGATGTATTGCAATACCCTGCCACTGAAGCGGATGGGGGTTGCCAGAAAAAGAGAAGACAGGTTAGGGCAATCAAAACCCTCCCCCAGAAGTTGTCCTGTGGCAATCAGCACTTTGATGTTTCCTTCTGATAGTTGTTTTATGATCATCGCTCTCTGGCTGGCTTCCACATCCCCGGTCAGCACATCCACGGCGATTTTGTGCCGGTATGTCAGAATGGCTTTCAGCGTTTCGCAATGATGTTTTCGATCCGACAGTACCAGGCAGATACCGTCTGTTTCTTGGGCTTCCATCGCCACATCCTCGGCAATCAGTCGGTTTCGGGAGTCGTCCGCTGTCAGCTCCGCCAGCATTTTGCTGTAAAATTTCGTCGGGTCATGGTGGGCTTTGAACTCGGTGAGTCGGAAGAAAACTTCCGGGGATAAAATATCTCCCGAATCAACCAGTTGATGATTGTCGATCGAATGTTGAATATCTCCAAGATGCCAGAAAATCAATTTTGACAGATTGTCCCGACGCCAGGGGGTGGCGGACAGTCCCAACATGTATTTGGAATCAAAGAGCGATACAGCTTCGGTAAATGTCCGACTGGGGCAACGGTGACATTCATCGACAATCAGAAACCCGATATGAGGGGCGATTTCCTCTGCGCATTTATACAGCGATTGAACCAGTGCAACCGTGATGTGTGTGCCGATTTGCTTTTTCCCGCCGCCAATCCGACCGACGTCCGTTGCCGGAATATTCAAAAAGTTTTCGATTCGGTTTATCCATTGATCTGCCAGATCCTTCGTATGGACAACGATCAGGGCCGGCTGGCGCCGGTTGGCGATCAGGGACATGGCCATGATGGTCTTGCCGCTTCCGGTCGGAGCCGTCAACGTGCCGAAATGTTTGGGCGCCATGGCATCGACGGCGGCCTGCTGAAACGGTTTCAGCAAGCCGGTAAAGGTAAAATCGAGCAGCGGCAGCAACTGTCGGTGATCGTAAATCCGGTAATCGATGCCTTCTTTCTGACAGCAGCGGACAAGCTGTCCCATATATCCCCGCGGCAGGATCAGACCGCCGTCAGGCGTTCGGGTATAAAAGCATAGTGTTTTGGGTGTTTCCCGATTCCACCTTCCCATGCGGTCGTTTTCCAGCCATTTGGGATTGGGGATTTTCAACTCACTGAGCAGAAACTGGTCGAGAGAATCAGGGATTCCCTGAAGCAGAATCTCCCTGTCGATTGTTATTGAAAGCGGTTTTTCAGTTGGCATGGATTGATCGCGGGTTACAACCCGGCCCGTTTCTTGACGAACAGAAGGCCGGGGCTGTGATGCAGGTACATCAGGGACGAATCATAACCGGCATTTATGAAAAACGTTTCCACATCATCAAACAGGATTTTTTTGTCCGGCCAGGTAAAATGCTTTTCGCGATTCTTCATCGCCTTCCAAGCGGATTCAACCGATGGATTTCTTGAAAAAATCTGATGCATAGCGGTATCGCAAAGAAACATCTGGCAGACAATCGGCTTGATCCGCCACAAACAGCCTTGGGGCCCCAAATAAATACATTTGAGGCCAACATTCGGTGTCTGAAGAGCCCTTATGAGGATATTTATGTCTGCTGGTGAAGAAAACAAGGCATTTATCACGATGTCCCCAAAAAACGTGATGATGCCTTCCCGGGAGCAGCAGGCGCTGATGTTGCTTTGAAAGCATTGTTGCGTACAGATGGATGTAAAATAGGTATTCAAAAAGGCATCCACGTCATTTCGGAATAGCAGGTATTCACAGGCAGCGGTTTTCAGGCCTTCGATCTGGTGGGGATTGAGCGAATCCAGATGCTTGGCTGCAATCAAAGTGGCTTCAAGATGCTCCTGCTGATAGGGGCTGATCGACATTAATGGCTGCACTCTCCGTTGATACCGTGCCCGGCACAGGTTAGATCCATGCTGAAATCAATCAGTTTTCCGGATTTGATCCGCTCCAGGTTTTCCGCAATATTGCCCTCGACTCCCCGGTAGACTTTAATATTGGCTGCCTGTAGTTTTTGAAGCGCACCTTTGCCGATGCCGCCGACCACAATGGCGTCGACCGGCGTTCCGTTCAGAGCCTTCAGGGGTGAACACTGCCCGTGAACATGGTCTTTATCCGGATTGACTACGGTTTCTAAATGGTCTGAGTCCGTATCTGCAACGATAAAAAATACGGCAGATCCGAAATGGTTATATAATGGGCTGTTAATTCCGAAATTCTGTTGGGTTGGAAACGCAATTTTCATGTCATGTCCTCTTTTGTATTAAAATGGTTTTAGCTTTCCATATAATGATTCTGGGTGCGTTATCGGTCGGGGATGACAGGAAAAGGTCTATCCCCTCCCTGCTGTCTTCCCCAATCTTTATACAGTAAGAAGATTTCATAAAAAAACAATGCTCATTTCAGGCTGTGTGCAGATTTGTTGATGTTACTACCGTTATCAAAACGTATCAATACGAATCTGGTACGGGTATACCAGTTGACAAAACATTGATCCCGAATTAAAGGTAATGAAACAAGATAGTTCATTCAGGAGACAGGTTAATGGATTTAAAAGAGACACACATTTCAGAATTGCTGATCGCCGGAAACATCGATGCGGTAAAAACACTTACGCAGCAGGCAGTCGATGACGGGTGTTCTGCTCAGGATATTCTGGAAAAGGCGCTGTTGCCTGGAATGGATATCGTTGGGCAACGGTTCAAAGCATGCGACATGTTCATTCCGGAAGTTCTGCGTAGCGCCAAAGCCATGCATGGCGCCATGTCCATTTTAAGACCGCTTCTTATTGCAAGCGGTGTTCCCATGGTCGGCGCCCTGGTGATCGGAACCGTTCAGGGAGATATTCATGATATCGGAAAAAATCTGGTGGCCATGCTGTTTGAAGGCGCCGGATTCAAAGTGGTGGATCTGGGAGCTGATGTCAAGCC
This sequence comes from uncultured Desulfobacteraceae bacterium, assembly GCA_903953895.1. Lineage (GTDB taxonomy): Bacteria > Desulfobacterota > Desulfobacteria > Desulfobacterales > Desulfatirhabdiaceae > RAAP-1. Next base: position 10,986 of record CAJBLH010000033.1, read on the forward strand.
CGAAACATTTGTTCAGGCAATTCTGGATCACCAGGCTTCTGTTGTGGGGCTGTCCGCGCTCTTGACCACCACTATGCCGCGAATGGCGGAAGTCATTCAAGCAATAAAAGCCGCGGGACTCAGGGAAAAAGTCAGGATCATGGTCGGCGGTGCTCCGGTGACAGCCGATTTTGCATTTCAGATCGGTGCAGATGGTTTTGCACCCAATGCCGCCAGTGCAATTGAAAAGGCAAAACAACTGGTTTGAGGAATTTATGTTCATTGACATTCACACGCATATCTTCTCGAAGAACATCTGCGAGCATCGAGAGAAATATTTTTCCGAAGAACCTGAATTCAAACTGCTTTATGATTCTCCGAAATCAAAATTGGTTGGTGCTTCCGAATTGATTGCCTGTATGAATGAACAGGGAATCGACAAGTCCGTTGTTTTTGGCTTCCCCTGGAACCGCTTTGAAACCGCCCGGTTACAAAACGATTACATACTGGAAATGGTTGCAGCGCATCCGGACCGCTTGATCGGATTCTGCTGTCTGAATCCATTGCATCCGGCTGCAGCCGATGAGGTGGATCGTTGTATACAGGCCGGGCTGAAGGGTGTTGGAGAGCTGGCGTTCTACCAGTCGAGAATCGATGAGCCGGTTTTGGATGCACTTTCTCCGATCATGTTCCGCTGTGAGGAACATCGCCTTCCCGTATTGATCCACACCAATGAACCGATCGGCCATGCATATCCCGGCAAAGCACCGATGACGCTCGCCGAAATTTACCGGATGGTGCGTCGATTTCCGGATAACGCGATTGTGCTGGCGCACTGGGGGGGAGGGCTGCCTTTTTATCATCTGCTGAAAAAAGAAGTTAAGGATGCCCTTAAAAATGTCTATGTGGATACTGCCGCTTCACCGTTTCTGTATGATCAGTCGATTTATCCGGTTGCTGCAATGGCTTTCGGACATGATAAAATTCTCATGGGCAGTGATTTCCCACTGCTGAAACCGTTGCGGTACATGGATGATATGAAAAAAGCCGGACTGCCGGATGTGCAGATCCACGCCATCTGCGGGGAAAACGCAGCAAGACTGCTGTGGCCGGAATCTGCATCGGAAAACAGTTCTGAAATCACATCTGGCCCGCGCTAAGAGATAGATGATGGTCTGGAAGAGAGACATACAGGCAACTCTATTTTGGGGATGTATTGCGTTTCTTCTTTCCGCTTCGCTCTTTTATGGGGTCAATGCCGACAGGATGCGACGTGAGATGCACGGAAACGGTGGCAAAGTCGACAGCGGAGACATCGTCACGCTGGATCATGTCATCGATGGCGACACGGTTTCGGTTTCTCTGGCGGGACAGTCGTCATCTGTGATTCGTATCCTCGGTATCAAATCTTTAGAGGCAAGCATTGAAAAGGACGTGGTTGCTCCGTACGGACAGGCGGCAATTGATACCCTACAGCGCCTGATGGCCAACCAGCCGGTGCGCGTGCTTCTCCATTCCACCCCCAAAGACAGATATGGAAGATATATCGCGATGCTGTATGTCGATGATCAGGACATCGGTCTTCGTCTGATCAAAGAAGGACTGGCTCTGGTTTATACAGTTTATCCCTTTCCTGCCATGTCTTTTTATTTGCAGGAGCAGGAGTTGGCCAAGGCGGGGCGACGCGGATTGTGGGCCAACACCGAAGTGACATCAAGAGCATTGGCGCTGATTCGTGAATGGCAGGGGCGTTTGCAATAATGTTCAATGTCCTGCAATATTTTCTGCAAAATATCTTCAGGAATCCTCCGATCCCTATGCGGATAATCGTTTTGCTGGGGTCGGTCCTGATATACGGAACAACCGGGTTTCTGTACTTTGAACTTTCAGAAAATCCGGATTTGAGCTGGTCGGATGGGCTGTGGTACACAGTGGTTACCATGACGACCGTAGGCTATGGCGATTTTTTTCCCAAAACAGCGGGCGGACGATTCTTGGTAGGATGGCCGATTATGGCCATCGGCATCGGACTTCTCGGCTACGCGTTGTCGGTTATCGCGGCGGTCCTGATCACCTCAAAGAGCAAGGAAATGAAAGGCATGTCTGCATTTGAGTTGAAAAACCATTTGATCATCTTCAATTTTGCGGGTCTGGCCAAGATTGAACGCATTCTTGACGAGCTTGCTCTGGACCCGGCATTCGGCAGATCCACGCCTGTTGTCCTGGTGGATGAACTTCTTGATGAGCTTCCGCCGGAATTATCGCGACGTGGCATTCATTTCGTACGCGGGAATCCTGTCCGGGATGAAACCCTCTCACGGGCTGCCGTTGACCGTGCCCGTCATGCCGTCATCCTGTGCCGCAATCCAGGAGACCCGGCATCGGACAATCTCAACGTAACCATTGCTCTTGCCATCGAAGGGCGCAACCGTAATACGAATACCGTGGTTGAGTGTGTGGACCAGGCTTCGGAGGAGTTGCTCCGTAAGGTTGGATGTGACAGAATTATCTGTACATCCCGCTTTGGCGCCATTTTTGTCAGTCAGGAACTCCTCAATCCCGGTGTCCAGGAAGTAATCAACGACATGCTGAGCGCCCGGGATGGGCAGCAGATATATTTCATTAAACTGAACCGGGACGCCCCTTTCAGTGAGTTTGTAAAAATTTGTCGGGAAAGACAACACCTGGTATTGGGAACAAGTTCGATCAACGGCGTCCGCCTGAATGTACCGGAGTCCACTGTCGTCCGGAAAGGGGATTCTCTCATCACCATCGGCACATCCCGTATTCTGATACCTTGACCCCTGCAAGGATCGATTTGCGATCATTGACTTGGCTCTCTCTACAGGAATAAAGCAGCAGCGATACCGGGCAGAAAAAGGCACCTTCTGCCAAGATACTTTAAGAAGATTTATATGACGTTCCACAAACTCAGTTCACGTTTCACCCTCAGGCTGGTTCCTTACCGCATTCCGTTTCTTCGTTCTGCTGTTTTTGATACGTATGAACGGAGTGGAGAATCTGTTTTTTGACAAAATAATACTTGATAATTACAAATCGAACTGATAATGATACAATCAAGTTATGTTGAAATTTGTGAGTGTCAATGCAACTTCTCATAGAAAAATAGTTTTCAACTATCTGAAATCTTGACATTTTTACCTGAAAAAGCTGAAATAAAAGAAACATTTTGAGACTCAACACCTGTAACTGACAACAAAATTTTTCTGCTTTCGTTTTGTCTTTTATAAGGGAAACTTGTGACAGACTTGTTATTGAAAATCAACAGGGATCCGGCTATTGTGAATGATTTGGATAGCAATAGGAGAAGGCAAATGAATAATACATTATGGTCGATCAAATTGTGGAAGCAGGGCATGCCTTGGCTTGGTGCATGCCGATTTGTGCATATCATGAGATCGTGTGGAATCAGTAATGATATGGATAGCACAGGTAGATGCCAGATGAACAATATATTGTGGTCGATCAAAATGTGGATGCAGGGCATGCCTTGGTATGGAGCATGCCGGTTTGTGCGTATCATGAGAGATTTTGGAATCCGAAACGATGTGGATAGCACAAAAAAAAGCCAAATGAACAATGCATTGTGGTCGATCAAATTGTGGATGCAGGGTATGCCATGGCATGGAGCGTGCAGATTTGTGTGTATCATGACAACGGCCAGAGCTTATGGCTGATTAATAAGCCTTTAATGTTGTCCGTCCCCTCGATCATGGCTTTCCTCCTGCACCGGTGATTGCAGAACCAATCGCAAATCCTTCACTAAAGGCAGCACGTCTGTCATTTTCGGAGCCGTCGTGTAGCTCTTGCCCTCCCCCGAGCAAGCCCCCCCTCTCTGATCATCATTCCAAGACGCAGACAGATAACTTGTTCCCTCAAAATACCACGGATCAACAAACGTCTCCAACAATACTGCCCGGAATTTGGGTAGCAGAATACCCCGCTCTTTTTTTTGGAAAAAAGCGCCGGACGGACGCTTCAGTCGGCTTGTTGGTCAAAATACGGACTGTTATGTGCCATTTAATTCTATCTTGGCGGCCTCCCAGCCTAAAATCGCCTTTTTCCTAACGGCTCCCCAGCGGTACTGATGGATTTGTCCCGATTTGGCGATCACGCGATGACACGGAATCAGGTAAGCCACCGGATTGGCGGCAACGGCATTGGCAACGGCTCGAACGGATTTTGGGTGAGCGATGTCGGCAGCAATATTTTCATAGCAGACCATGTTTCCCATAGGAATCGTCAGTAGGGCCTGCCAGACGCTTACCTGAAATCCCGTTCCTTTCAGCAATAAGTGAAAGGAACAGGCCCCATGGTGGTGATCGGTGCTGAAAATTCGATTGACAAGGAAACCGGTATCAATAGGGTTTTCAGCAAAAAATGCGATAGGCCAGTGCCGCTGAAATCGATTCAAGACAACAGTACGATCGTTATTCTCCACAAAACCGAGATGAACAATCCCCCTTTCGGTACGCACCAGAAAGCACATCCCGAACGGCGTGGAATGAAATCCGTACTCCATTTTCAAGCCCGATCCCGTCTGCTTGAACGCCTCGTGTGTCATCACATCAAAAGTAACGTATGAATCATGCAGACGGCTGGAATCCAAACGTCCGACTTCCGGAGACGTATCGGGAAGGCTCCTGGATTCGACAAGTTTGCGCCTGGCATGTTCAACCGTCAAAAAATGAAAGAATCGTCTCAGGCTGATCCCTGCCCATCGTTTGAACAATTGATCAGAATGATATTTGCTCACATGCCCATTTTCGGCGGTCTGATCCACTGTAAGCCGGGAACTGCGATTGGCCGACATATAGCCGATTATTTTTTCTATCGCTATATAGTCATCGGCCTGCTGCGAAAGGTACTTTTCGTTCATTCGCACCATCCTCCGTCATTTTGTAATTGACTTTGATCATTGCCCCCCCAAAAAAAACAATCTTATCTTCGCATTTTTGTGGTGAAAAAATAAAGGATATTTATGATATCCAGTCGCAAGAATTAAGATCATTAAATATCATTTGACAGGATATGAGAAGTTACCTTATTCTATGAACAATCAGTTAAAGGCCGTCATGACTGTTAGGGGTGCCCGGACAATAGATGTTGCTTGCTGCAACGGGCTGAGAATATACCCTTGAACTTGACCTGGATAATGCCAGCGTAAGGAAACATGATGATTTTGCGAAAGCAGGTGAAACGTTTCTTACGCGTTCACCTGCTTTTTTGTTTTTGGAAAGGAAGTACCCATGAGTACGCTCATCGAAGCACTGCAACAAGGAAGTATTCCAGCACATATTCCCATGCTTTCGGAATCCGAAAGCATTCAATCGCCACAATTTATTCAGAGTATCCTCCAGGGACATGTCGTTGTTCCACGAAACAACCGGCACGAGGCTCTGAACCCCGTTGCCATCGGCAAGGGCGCCCGCGTGAAAATCAATGCCAATATTGGCACTTCTCCGGCCAGTTGTGATTTTGAAAATGAAATCAAAAAGCTTCAGACCGCGATGGCCGCCGGCGCCGATACAGTCATGGATTTATCCATTGCCGGCGATACATCCGCCTTCAGAAAACGCATTATTGAAGCATTCGATATCACGCTTGGAACCGTTCCGATCTACGACGCCATGATCGGATTGAACACCACGGACAAACTGAGTTTTTCGCATTTTTTAAATATCATGAAAAAACAAGCCGAGGAAGGCGTTGATTTCATGACCATTCACGCCGGTTTGTTACAAAAGCATCTGCCTTTGATCGAAAAGCGGACCCTTGGCGTGGTCAGTCGTGGCGGCGCCATCATGGCCCAATGGATGAAACATCAGAAAAAGGAAAGTTTTCTGTATGCACATTTCGATGACATTCTTGCGGTGGCAAACGCTTATGATATCACTCTGTCCATCGGTGACGGACTGCGGCCCGGCTGCACCCACGACGCCAACGATGCGGCGCAGTTCGGAGAACTTGAAATCATCGGAGAGCTGGTACAGCGATGCCGTTCGGCAAATGTCCAGGTGATGGTCGAAGGACCGGGACATGTTCCACTGAATCTTGTCGAAGAAAATGTCAGAAAGGAAAAAGAAATCTGTGATGGGGCACCGTTTTATGTACTGGGACCGTTGGTCATCGATTATGCGGCCGGATACGATCATATTGCTGGCGCCATCGGCGGCGCATTGGCGGGAATGTTCGGTGCGGATTTCCTCTGTTATGTAACCCCTGCAGAGCACCTGCGCCTGCCGACAATCTCGGATGTTCATGAAGGTGTCATTGCATCTAAAATTGCTGCCGCCGCTGCGGATCTTGCCAGAAAACGGCCCGATGCCATATCCAGGAATCTGGAGATATCAAAGGCAAGACGGCGTTTCGACTGGGGGGCACAGAAGGAACTGGCCATCGACAAAAATAAATTCAGTTGCTATCTTGAAAAAATCGAAACCGAATCGCCCGGCACAGAAACCGACCTGCCATGCACCATGTGCGGGGAATGGTGTGCTTTGAAGCGTCTTTAATCATGGAGGTTGCGCATGAACATAACGGCTCGATCCGTATGGTCCGATTTACTTGCTATTCGTCACCAGGCACCGTTGGTTCACAACATCACCAATTATGTCGTGATGAATACAACCGCCAATGCACTGCTGGCGATCGGCGCCTCTCCGGTGATGGCGCATGCCGAAGAAGAAGTCGCAGATATGGTCGGAATCGCCAAATCGCTGGTGGTTAATATTGGAACGTTGAGCGAAAAATGGATTCAATCCATGCAAAAAGCCATTTTTCATGCCAAAAGATGCGGTGTGCCGATCATTCTGGATCCGGTAGGCGCAGGCGCAACCCCGTATCGCACGGAAACGGCGATACATCTGCTTTCCATGGCACCAGTCGCCATTATTCGGGGAAATGCCTCTGAAATCAGCGCCATTGCACGGAACGACTCAAAAACCAAGGGGGTAGACAGCCTGTCCGTTTCGGCGTCTGCTGTGGATGCCGCACAGAAATTGAACAGGAGATATGGCGCCGTTGTTTGCATCACCGGTGAAACCGATATTATTGTTTCCAGCGACAGGATGGCAAGAATAATGAACGGCGATGCCATGATGCCGAAGGTCACAGGCCTGGGATGTACCGCATCAGCGATTTGCGGTGCATTTATAGGCGTCAACATCTCTGCTTTTACTGCAGCCGTTGATGCGATGGCGGTGATGGGAATTGCCGGCGAAATGGCCGTGGAACTATCAAAGGGACCGGGGAGTCTCCAAATGCATTTTCTTGATATGCTCCATACCGTAACAGAATCGGATATTAACATGCGGATAAAGCTGAAATTATGAACATCACAGGCATTTATCTGGTCACGGACCGGGCATCACTGTTCGGAAAATCCCTGGATGACGTGATTCTTCATGCTGTAAAAGGTGGCGTGACAATGGTCCAACTCCGAGAAAAGAATGTATCCACCCGCTTTTTTATCGAAGAAGCCAGGCGCATCCGGAAAATTTTATCTCCATATGCCATCCCCCTGATCATCAATGACCGTGTGGATGTGGCGCTGGCTGTCGGGGCTGAAGGAGTTCATATCGGGCAGGAAGACATGCCGTACCCGATAGCTCGAAAATTACTGGGGCCAGAGGCCATTATCGGTTTATCGGTTGAAACACCGGAGCAGGTTGCAGTTGCGGAAGATTTCGATGTCACCTACCTAGGTGTCAGTGCGATATTCGTCACTCCCACAAAAAACGACATCCGTTGCCACTGGGGACTTGCGGGCCTTCGGAAAATCAGGGCCATGTCCCGTCACCCCCTGGTGGCTATCGGCGGCATCAATGCCGCCAATGTCGTCGATGTGATGCAAGCCGGGGCAGATAGTTTGGCTGTCGTTTCGGCGATTTGTTCCGCTGCTGACCCGCAACGAGCCACGGAACATCTGCGGCACCTCATCCTTGACGCCCGGAGCGCCGAGTACGCCCTGATATTCAATACACAAAAGGGATAACAGAATTACAAAGGGGGGAATCCATGAAGTATTACAGACTTCTAACCATTGCCGGTTCCGACAGCGGCGGCGGCGCAGGAATTCAGGCGGATCTGAAGACATTTTCCGCTCTCGGGTGCTACGGCATGTCCGTAATCTGCGCTCTGACCGCTCAAAATACGCGTTCTGTGACCGGAATTTATCCGGTTCCCCCGGAATTCATCGCACTTCAAATCGACACTGTCATCAAAGACATCGGTGTGGATGCCGTAAAAATCGGCATGCTGCATTCCCGGGAGGTCATCGCCGCCGTTACGGAGCGGCTCGTACACCACCGGGCTCCAAATATCGTCGTGGATCCGGTGATGGTTTCAACCGGCGGAGACAAGCTGCTTCAGGATGACGCCGTTGATGCCTTGAAAACTCTTCTTTTTCCGATTGCGGACATCATTACGCCCAATTTTCCGGAAGCAGCCATGCTACTGAACCAACCTGTTGAAGCATTGCTATCGGCAGACAGCTCTCAGCTTGAAACCGCATGCAAACACCTGTCTGCATTCGGTCCCCGGGCGGTCGTTCTGAAAGGAGGGCATGGGAAGTCTCATCGAATGCTGGATTTACTCTATACTGCCAAAGATGCCCGGATCAGACGGTTTGAATCCGACAGAATCGATACCCGCAACACGCATGGTACCGGGTGTACACTTTCCGCTGCAATTGCCGCCCATCTGGCAAAAGGCCTCTCGTTAGATGAGTCTGTCGTGCAGGCAAAAGCCTATATCACCGGGGCCCTGGAAGCCGGAGCAGGCTATCAGCTTGGAAATGGGCACGGCCCGGTCCATCATTTTTTCGGATATTGGAGGTAAACAGACATTTCCGCCGTGGTTCAGGATATTTTGAACCAGACATAGGTATTACCGGAAATGCTCACCTGATGAAAATCATATGAACAATCTTATGAACCATGCCCAAGCCCAATCGCTCACCAGCGTTTTACACTATAGCCCTCCAACAAAAAAGAAAAAATCATGACACTTCCGAAAATTGAATTACAGGAAACATACCGATCTCAGGCGCAGATGTTTGCGAACAAGGTAAAAAAACGGTTCAAACACCTTCGTAAGCGTTTCGCCGAACAAAATATTGATGTTTTCAGGCTCTATGACTGGGATATTCCTGAAATCCGTGCTGCTGTAGATTGGTATGCCGGACATCTTGTCATAGCAGAATACAAGAGAAAACAATCTACCCCAGAATGGCTGCCCATGATGGGGGCGGCAGTGGCCGAAGCATTGAATGTTCCAGCAGAAAATGTTCATCTGAAAGAAAGATTTATGGGAGCCCAGGAAGGAAACAGGTATGAAAGGCTTGATTATACGGATCAGAAGATCGTCGTTTCCGAACGTGATTTCTTGTTTTATGTAAATCTTTGGGACTATGTGGATACAGGGCTTTTTTCCGATCATCGAAATACGCGGAAATTGGTGCGAGAACAGTCAGAAGGCGGGGATTTCCTGAACCTGTATTGCTACACCGGATCATTTTCCTGCTACGCAGCCAAAGGGGGGGCACGCACAACGGTTTCTGTGGACAGATCGGAAACAGCACTCCGCTGGGCCAGAGAGAATATGAATCTTAACGGGATCGATGAAGCAGCTAACACGCTGATTCAGGCAGATACGTTTGATTTTCTAAAGAACGCCAAACGCGAGCATCGAACATTTGATCTGGCGGTCGTCGATCCGCCATCTTTTTCAACTAGCCGTGAAAAAACATATGCTTTTGATGTTTCAGCCGATCACCCCAGTCTTCTATCCGCAGTCATTTCGGTAATGAACGCCGGAGCAACGATCTTTTTTTCAACAAATCATCAGAATTTTGAGCTGCACTTGGATCGACTCGAAATTACAGATGCAAAGGAAATCACTGCCGTCACCATTCCTGAAGATTATGTAAGCAAAAAAAAGACGATTCACCGCTGCTGGAATATTACAGTATAAATTTCTGCCAGTTAGACCAATCTGGGGGCTAAAGAAAAATATCATTTTTTGGATCTTTTTCAGACAGGACGCTGTCGAACACTACAGATTTCTACAAAATCCAAAACAGTAACCGTGACAGCAATGGAATCCGTCTCTCCCGGAATCATCACTTCCGCCTCTGCTACCACCAAGCCTTTAGAATTCAAGATATCAATCTGATCACCGCGCTTCAAACTTTGGTTTTTCCCTAAAGAAAATCCAATCTGGAGTCCTTCCGGTATTCGCTTGACCATATAGACCTCGGCCAAGCCGACGTTTGCCATTGCCTTTTCCAGACGGCATGAAACAATATAATTGAAAAGCATAATCATACCAAGTCCCGGAAAAAGAATGGATGCCGCCCATCCCGCAGTAATGCCGTAGTAGCGGCTCAGATAGGGACCGTGACTTTTTCGCAGACTCAACTCATCCGCATACACCTTGGTCCGAAAAACCAGTGCCGGATTGATCTTCATATCTCTGACATCACGGACCTTGATCACATATTCGCCCGGAAGGGCTTTTTCGGAAACGAGTACTGTACCGCGCCACATCGTGTTTCCCAGCCAGAAACCGGAAAATACCTCGGAGAAATGCAGAATCACATCAGGGGACTCCGTTTCGGCAAACAAATCCTTCACGTTTTCAGACTTCTCCGGCATAACGCCGGTCAATTCGTATTGACCATTCACATGGGTGTAAATAACATTAAATTCATATGCGAATCTTGAGATCAATGAATCTACAAGAACGACGGCAATCAAGATGCAAAAGACGGCCCCGATGCTGCCGGCCGTCTTCCGAAGAAAAAATAAATGACTCAGGGTCATGAGGTAGCACATGCGACTTTGGTCTTGAACCGGCGCAGAAAAAACAAGGCGGTTAAAACTGTCGGTACAAGCATGCTGAAGAAAGTTTTCATAAAAGTCGGGGTAAAAGAATCAGGCGATAGGTTGGCAAAATACATGGCGACACACAATTCAACCAGAAGCAGCACATCCAGGGTGATGATGACTATCTTCTGTCTGAGGTTTAATCCGTCAACAACCGGAACATCCATTTGGGCATCGCTGTTGAACACATTTATCATTTCCCGACTCCTTCAGACTCGATGTTCCGGACGGAACATAGTTCCGTCCGGTTTTTTATTAAATGATGCTATTTCTTAAAAATGTCCGTCTTGCTGATATTCATTAACCGCAATGCCTTACCAGGTTCTTTAAAATAAATCCGGACCTCATCCCCGGAATCCCAAGTATAATCCGGCAGCGCAAAGTACTCGGGCGGAACACCGATCGTCACAAGAATTTTCTGGCGCGGGGAATAAATGGTGATCTGTTTCTTGTCTTTGTCAACCGCAGGAAATTTCTTGGCCTTTTCAGATGCTTTATCATAGACCAGCGGGTGATTTCGATCAATATTTTCCTGCTCGTCGATGGGAACATAATCAATGGTCTTGAAATTCTGGGCCGCCTTATCAAAGATAACAATCTGTTTTTTCTTGGTGTCCAGTTTCATGCGATAGCCTGCCTTGGGGTCTGCGCCCATTTCCTGGGGATCGACCGGCTTCTGATAGGTTACCGGCGGCAGAAAGCTGTAATCCGGATTCTTGGCATCGTGCTTGACATCCCGAATGATGGTTACAAGCCCCTTTTCCTTATCAAATTCGATCGCCCTTCCCTGATCCACCGTACCAAACTCCGAACACCCGAAAAGAAATATCGGCAAAAGGATTGCGGTCATCATTGTCCATAATATTTTTCTGATCATATATCGACTCCTTGAATAGTATTTAGATTTGATTTTCTGCAATTCAAGCTCTTGCTTTTTTCGCGGCGATCTCTGCTTTGGCGCCTTTGATGAAAGCCATGATGATATACAGTGAAAGAGCGGCAACCAGACCCAGAATAAGCGCAGTCGCCGAGTTATCCATTAATGTGGCGTACGACGGATACCATTTTCCGAAGAACTTCAGTAAAATGGAAAGCGCGCATCCAACGACAGCCAAACCAAAGGCGACGCGAATGCCGTAACCTTTGATGTATTTGGTGGCCACGGAGCCGACCTGCGCGCCAATTGCTGCGCCGATCAGCATGATGATGGCCGCCACCAGTTCGGTTCTTCCCTTGAACGTATATGAAGCTGCCCCATAAAGACCTGATATCATAACCTCAAACAGGTCGGTTCCCACTGCAACATGTGTGGGGCAGCCGAGCAAATAGATCAGGGCCGGCATGCGGATCAAGCCGCCGCCGATTCCCAGAATTCCGGCCAGCCAGCCGGTCATAAAGCTAACGCCAATCGGCAACCAGGCTGAACAATAGATCCCTGCGACACTTAAATTCACCATGGGTGGGATCTTCAGTTTATGGAAAGTCTTATGCCATTCAATACCGGTACTCAGAGCATCAACTTCTTTTCCAGCCTTCACTGCATCTCGGTCCTTCTTCATTTTCTTTGCTACATCGGCAAAAACCGTCCATGCAATCAGTACCAGCAACACCAGATAAATATATCGCACAACTTTCTCCACATTGCCGAGACGCTCCATCCACATGACCATCTGCGCGCCGATTTCAAATCCACCGACCGTTCCTACGATCATAATCATGCCGAGCTTGTAATCGACATTGCCGAACTTACCGTGTCTCATGGTGGAAATCAGAGACTTCCCGGCCATATGGGCGATGTCCGTGCCGATGGCAAAAGCCATGGGAAATCCGAGTATATTCAGCCCGGGGGTAACCATCCACGCACCGCCCATGCCAAAAAAACCACCGATTACGCCAACGCCGACACCAAGAATGATCAGACCCGGCCAGAATATTTTTACGCCTGCAATAGGCATCAATACATATAACCAATCCATACTATCCCCTCCTTGAACCGTTAAAATGAAATATCAATGTTCGGCCAGTTCTCTGTGCTCCAGGTCGAGACCCAGGAATTTCATAAAAAAATCGGCAATCGTTCCGAAGACAACACCAATGATCGGAATCAAAACGACGGTGACCACGGTGAAATAGAGATGGCTTTCGTTATAGAGATTGGCCCACCATGCCTCCCATGCCGGCAACCCGCGAGTATCGGCCACAATGACCATGATGTCAATTTTGCCCCCACCGGCCGCCATGGCCAGAGCCGGGAGCAGCAGAATCAAACTGGTTCCGCTTATAACAAGCGATGCCATACGCGAGTAAATTTTTTTAAAATGCTTCCTCATAAATGGTGCCCTCCAATGATTGTGACTGTCATGGGTTGAAATTACCGAACGACCAGAACCGAACATGGCGCATAGGTCACGACCTTTCCGGCAACACTTCCTACCAGAAGCCTTTCCATGCCGGTCTTGCTCTTATGACCCATAACGATTAAGTCTGAATTATTTTTTCCAGCGTGTTTAACAATATTCTCTGCAGCCGATGTTCCTGCCTCGATAACCGTTTTAACAGCAATGCCTGCCTTTTCGGCTTCCGACTTTCCCCTGGCGACCGTATTCTCAGCCATTTGCATCAGCGATGCAGTAGCCTGCTTCAAGCCACCTTCATCTTCCGGAAAATCCGGATATACGGTCATCAGCGTCAATTCCGCTTTTTCTTTTTTGGCCATTTCCACCGCTCTGCCCAAAGCTTTAAACGCCGGATCCGAATTGTCCAAAGCCACCAGAATCTTCATGTTTCACCTCTCCATGATATGTTTGAGTTCAAACTTTCAATTTACTTCCCGTCTTTATCAAATTGCGCGATTTGATTCGACTTAAGGCATATGCAACTTACATACCAAATATCTCCAACAATCGCGCAAAATTAGCATTAATCTCAGTAACACATTATTAATATAATAAATTATTAAATCGATATTATCTTTAATCCATGAGAAATGACCTACACAATTTAAAATAAAGCTTGAGTTTTGCGCGAAATGTACTTATTATCTTGCGCAACACAATCATTGGAATAGATTGCGTTATGATTTTTTTGCGCAAATGAGAGGGAAATCAATGGGATTGATTTTCAGGGAGAATTATATTTCAAGAGCCTCCCTGCTTTCAGACAAATTTGCCACCTGGAGTATTCGGAAAAAACTGATTACAGCCATTCTGCCTCCCGTGATCTTCATCATTATGGTCACCGGATTTGTTTCCAACTGGTTTTCTTCCAAATTTTTAAACATGGCTCTGGAACGTTCCTCCCGGTTGCAATGCCTTGCACAGGGACATGAAATTGAAAGTTTGCTGGAAAGATGCCGAATCGATCTGATAACCCTGTCCCAACATTCTTCCATCAAAGATGATCTAAAGAAGTTTCTGTCCACGCATAAACAAACCGGTGGGGACTTCTATCGAGAGCTGGCTTATATAGGCGTTGACATTGAGAACCGGTTTTTTCTTCTGAATGTTGGCCCATCGGTTCTGGAGCTTCGCCCGGATCAGCTCTCCGAAATCAAACCCAACCCGCTAATTCTCTTTGAACACATCCGGTCGCTGAGTTCCGGTCAGTTTTATGTTTCCGATATCGTAGAAGCGTTCTATCCACTCCCTCTCGATAAAAACGGACACAACCTTACCACGGTTGTCCTGCGAATAGCCGTTCCCTGCTTGGATTCTGAGGGACAAACCGAGGGTTTCCTGATTCTGGGACTGGATGTCCTTTACCTGAGAAACATTTTATCTTTGTTCAATTCCGCGCAGTCTCCCCTTCATGCTTTTCCCCGTACCCCCGAGCCCCGCTACGCTTTTATATTTGACAGTCATGGCTGGATGCTGTTTCAATCGGAGAGCTTTGAGGATAAAATCGCCCCACTTTCGACCACAAGAATCCGGTCCGGTTTAACAGGGGTGCTTGGCAAGCCGGGATTGAATACGGCATTCCGACCCGACCCGGAACATGAATCCTTCTGGAAAATGATCGTTGATGTTCAAACCGGAAATCACGGAGTCATCACTATCGATGAAAAAGGAAATCAGACACGTTCATTGACCGACAACTACTATCTGTCTTATACGCCCATACGTTTCCGGTCCAATTCCCAGTCCGGAAAGGAAACGATTCTAGGTCTGGCTTATCTGGACAGAACCCGGTTGACCCTGGCAGCTCAGATACGTCAATACGATGTCTTGTTTGTTCTGACAATTCTGACTGTTATTGTCATCACCGCCATCATCTATGCGGTTAATCGCAAAATAACCCGACCCATTCTGGATCTGGCGAAATTGGTGTCCGGAATCGACCCTTCAAAGCCATTCGAAGAGATACATGCTCCCGATTTGGATCAGGAATCGACTCTCCTGAAAAACGCCATCAATGCCATGATCACGACAATGGCCCATCAGCTTGAGGAAATCAAGCGCAAAGACAGACACTTACAGATAGCTGGTCAACGTGAGAAGATCAGGCTGGAGGAGGAATCCTTTCCGGCTGCATCGACGTCACAGATGCTGTTCAACGACATTGTCGGGTACGGCCCGATGCTTGAATCGCTGAAATCCGAAATCCTGAAGGCGGCAAGTATCACTGCAGACGTTTTAATCACCGGCGAAACCGGAACCGGAAAGCAATTGACATCTGAGGCCATTCACCATAACAGTGCGAGGCGAAATGAACCCTTCATTACCATCAATTGCGGTGCGTTGGATGAGAATCTCCTTCTAGATGCCCTTTTCGGGCATGTCAGTGGCGCCTTTTCCGATGCCAAAACCGAAAGAAAAGGTGCTTTCCTTGCCGCCGACAAAGGCACGCTTTTTCTGGATGAAATCGGAAATGCATCGCCAAAGGTACAACAAGCTTTGCTTCGTACCCTTTCCGCTCAAAAAGTAAAGCCTTTGGGATCGGATGCGGAAATCGACATTGACGTGCGGCTGATATCAGCCACAAACGAAGATATTAAATCATTGATCGATCGCGGCATTTTTCGTGAAGATCTTTATTATCGCCTGAATGTTATCTCCATTACGACACCTCCTCTTCGGGACCATAAGGAGGATATTCCGGCTCTAATTGATTGTTTTATCAAGGAAGCGTCTAATAGAATGCATAAAGAGGGCATCGGATTGAGCCGAGGGGCATTGGAGCGTCTAAAAAATTACAATTGGCCGGGCAATGTCCGTGAGCTTAAAAATTGCATTATCCGTGCAGTGGCCATGGTGGAATCGGATGTGATACAAACTGAAGACATTCGCCTGGAAGTGCCATCCGAGCAATTGCCAATGGCCTTGATCGAGCCGCCACACTCTCCGTCAGTAGTTCCGGTCCGAGGATATTCCCGTGGAGTCTCTCGTGGCGATCTTCCGAATTTAAGCAAGAGACAGCAAAAAGCCTTTCCCACGATTCTGCAAAAAGGGGGTACCAGCCGTATAGAATATCAACAACTGATCGGAGAAGACCTGCCAAATCGCACAGCCCAATACGACCTGCAGGATCTGGTTAAAAAAGGATTCCTGATAAAGTCCGGAAATGGTCCTGCAACACGCTACTATCCCGCAAACTTTAGCTGATTTATGCGCAAGATTTTTCGCAATACCGCAATAAAAAAATTGATTGGTACTCGCAACAAACACTTGTTGACTTACTGATTGTCTCACTGATATTTTTGTTCTGATTTGCCGTATTCCCGTGATGCATCATGAAAATATTTCCCATGACTCTGGATAATTAATTGCTCGCTGGCAGTTCATTTTTGCAAGAACATGTGTTATTTTGATCAGAGCGGTATCTGATAATTCTAAAAACCGTTCATTCATTGTTGATAAAGAGGGTCTATGCTCCTTGGCAAAATCAAATCGTTATTTCAGCCAAAGGGAAAATCCAAACTTTCCCGAGATGACATTCAAGCTATTTTCCGTTCCAAGTATGTCAATTTCAAAATTCTGCTAGATTCCAATTCAGAACTGCTAAAAATACTTTCTGAGATGGAAGATAAATTGCGGGGTGAAACCGTATTCGGAATGACTTTTATCCGCTCTCAGACACTGCGTGCTCTCTTTCATGCCGGAAGGATGATTCGAAGCTTTGAAAGCCTCTCTGGCAGATCGGTTCAAGCGCTGTCGGTTGTTTTAGATTTGATTCATCAACAGATTCAGCAGGAACAGGAAATTCAGCCCCTGCCGAAAATTCCGGAATACATTTTACCGTACGATCGTATTACAAAGGAAACAACTGGATACGTCGGCGGTAAAAGCGCTAACCTGGGTGAAATCCTGAATTGTGTTCATTTACCCATTCCCATGGGATTTGCAATTACGACCACAGCTTTTGATGGGTTTATTCAGTCGAAGGGATTGGTCGATGAAATTCGGAAGCGAAAAATGGAACTGGACATCATCGCCCCGGAAACCATTGTCAGTGTCAGTGAAAATATCCAGCAATTGCTGACCCAGGCTGAGATTCCGGAAGATATCGAAACTGCGATTCTGAAAGCCTACCACCAGACATTCGCTCCTGTCGGAACCACGCAGGCTTCCGTTCTTGTCGCCTTGCGAAGCAGCGCCATCGGCGAGGACAGCCATATGTCATTCGCCGGTCAATATCTTTCCGTCCTGAATGTTCCAAAAAGCAACATCATCCAGGAATACAAACGCATCATCGCAAGCCTGTTTACCGATAGAGCCATTTCTTATCGCCAGCACATGGGAATTCCATTTGAAGATGCCGCCATGAGTGTGGCCTGTCTGGAGATGGTTCCCGCCATCGTCAGTGGTGTTATGTACAGCAGCCATCCTTTCAACCTCCATGAAAACAACATCATCATCCAGGCTGTATGGGGATTGGGGCCTTATGTGGCGGATGGCATCATTACACCTGACTCCTATACAGTTTCGAAAAGTGACCCTCCTCATATTCTCGATATGAAGATTTCCAGCAAGTCCGTTAAATTGGTCTGCGGAAAGGATGGATATCTATCTGAGGAAACTGTCGATACGAACAAGCAGAATCAGCCCTGCCTGACCAAGGAAGATACCGAGCTCCTGGCGTCTTATGCCGTTCGGCTTGAAAATCATTTCCAGTGTCCGCAGGATATTGAATGGGCGATAGATACTGCCGGACAAATTTTGATTCTTCAAACCCGTCCGCTGAGAAGAAACCTGAATAGCAATACAGAAGCAGACTCTGCATCTTCTGAACCAGTACCAGGCCATTCCATAATTATAGACGGCGGAAGTATCGCCTGCCCGGGTGTGGGCTACGGCCCTGCTTACCATGTTCGCTCGGAATCCGACCTGATTGCATTTCCGGATGGTGGGATATTGATTGCTTCCTACTCATACCCCCAGTATGTTCTGGTCATGCAAAAAGCACAGGCCCTGGTAACCGATTTCGGCAGCATTACAGGACACATGGCATCTCTTGCCAGGGAGTTCAAAGTGCCGGCGCTGTTAAACGCCCAAACCGCCACATCAGCCATCGAGCACGGCAGGATGATTACCGTGGATGCTTATTCTGGAAGGGTTTATGATGGAAAAGTGGATGAACTGCTTGAGATGAGGATTGAAAAAAAATGGTTCATGAAAGATACGCCGGTGTATAATCTGCTCAGGAAGCGAGCCGATCTGATTGTTCCGCTCAATCTGATCGATCCGAAATCCCCCCAGTTCTTACCGGAAAACTGTAAAACCATTCATGACATCATGCGATATATCCACGAAAAATCGTATGCGGAAGTATTTCAAATCAGTGACATGGCATCGGATCGCGGCAGTATGTCCGTACGTCTGAAGGCTCGCATACCCTTGGATCTGTATATCATCGATTTGGGCAACGGGTTGTCGGATGACGCGTTTCGATCTTCAATGATTACTGTGGACCAAATCACATCAGTCCCATTTAACGCTCTTCTCAAAGGCATGCTTCGCAAGGATCTGAAAGCGATGGAACCCCGGCCTGTTGAATTGAAAGGACTGTTTTCCGTTATGAGTCAGCAAATGCTCGCGCCTCCGAACCGGGCTATCGAACGGTTCGGAGACAAAAGCTACGCTATCATTTCGGATAAATATCTGAATTTCAGCTCTCGAGTGGGATATCACTACAGTATTCTGGATAGCTACTGCGGACAGACACAGACCAAAAACTACATTAACTTCCAGTTTAAAGGAGGTGCAGCGGATGACGTCCGCAAAAATCGGCGTGTCCGGTCCATCGAAAAAATACTGGGGGCGCTGGGGTTTCTGGTAGAATCACAAGGGGATAGAGTAACGGCAAGATTTGCCAAAGCACAACCGGTAATCATTGAAGAAAAACTGGATTATATCGGCCGATTGCTGCTTTTTACGCGACAGATGGATATGCTGATGACAACAGAGGCCAGCGTCAACCACCTGGCGGAATGTTTTTTACAGGGAGACTACTGCCTGGAAACCAAACGAGAAGCATAAACAGGCGAAAAGGCCGGCACGTATTACGGTTTACCGTTAACGCTTTTTCCTTCACGTTCGGTCTTCCGTTCGTGAGCCATCGTGATTTTATCCATCAACTCCTCGGTGTCACATGGCTTCAACAGATAATCGTTGACACCGAAGTCCATGATTTCAACGGCAGTATCCAGAAACACATGGCCGGATAAGACAATGACTTCAGCCTTGCATCCGTGTTCACGCATTTGCCGGAGAACATCAACACCGGTCATTCCCGGCATTTTTATATCCAAAAGCACCACGTCAACATTCCGAGCCTGCAAAAACGCCAAGGCGTCTTCGCCGCGGCCGACAGCAAAGGCCTGAATCCCTCTGGCAGTTAGCCGTCTAGCCAAAACAGACCGAAATCCTTCTTCATCGTCAACAATCAACACTATCGGCATTTCAGACATGCAATATCCTAATCGAGCAAAGCCTTCTTTAATAGGTAAGTTATCCCTCTTCCCTGACACTTATTCAACATAAACTTTCTGTCCGGGAAAAATTTTACTCCCTGATGACAAATTATTTATGCTTAAAAACCGATCAACCGGCATATTGTGGCCGGATGCGATGGAGAAAGCATTTTCGCCTTTCTTTACCATATATTTCTTTAAACCGGTTTCGACAGTTGCGGTTTTGGTCGGTTCCGGGATAGTAAGGCTCTGACCAACAGAAATATTTAAAGATGAAAGTTTATTGATCTCTTGAATTTTTTTGGTTGTTACGCCATAGCGGCTGGCAATATTGAAAAGCGAATCACCGCTTTTAACCACATGGGTGATCGTTCGAACCGGTTCAGGCTTCTTGGCCATCGCAGATTTTGCAGCAGCCGGACTTACTTTTGCTGCATTGGCAGACGCCTTTTCCGGAACACTCGGAGCTTTTGCTGGAGTGGGATGAGCCTTTTCCGGCGTGGCTGGAGCCTTTGCAAGAGCGGCTGGAGGCTTTTCCAGAGCAATTGGAGCCTTGGATGGGATCTGTAGCACCATGCCGACTTTGATTTTTGCTGTTTTTTTCAAATTATTGGTCTGAATGATGTTTTGTTGAGTCGTTTTATATTGTTTGGCCAATGACGCCAGTGTTTCACCGCGCTTGACTTTGTGGGATGCCAGCTTTTCCTGATGAGAAGAAGCGGCCTTTTCCTGGTCAGTGGATTCCGCCGGCAGGCCATTGGTTTCCGGAATCTCGTCCATCTGGGCCAACAGCGTGTCCGAAGCACCCTGCGGAATTTTAAACGGGTAGTTGTCACCCGGGATAACCCCGTAACGCAGCTCTGGATTCAGCCGTTTGAGGGTGGATTCCGCTATCCCGGTAGAATCGGCAATGCTTTTGATATTCAGTTGGCGGGAGACAGGAACGGTTTCAAATTCCATTGGCATTTCAGGATCGATTTCCGAAAGGCCATACTGCTTCAAGTTTTGCACGATATGAAGGGTAGCCTGAAACCGGGGAACATAGCGGGCGGTCTCGCGAGGCAGCCTTTCGTAAAGATCCCAGAAATTATCCAGATAATTGATGCTCTGCGTGTTGATCGTTCGAAGTACCCGACCTTCCCCGCAGTTATAAGCAGCCAGAACCGTCTCCCAGTCTCCGAAAAGGTGGTGCAGTTCTTTTAAATACAAAATAGCCGCCTTCGTGGACTTGTAAGGATCCAGTCGTTCATCCACATATTTGTCTCGAGACAGACCGAAGCGATATCCTGTTGAAGGAATGAATTGCCATAATCCCAATGCCCTGGCTGGAGACAACGCCTTAACATTATAGCCGCTTTCGATCAGCGGCAACCAGGCCAGTTCAACAGGAAGTCCTTCCTTGGCCAGTTCAGCCTCGATATATTTTCGGTAACGCCCCGAGCGCTGATATGCATTGATAAAAAAGTCTTTTTCATATCCTGTGGTCAAAGACTCTATTTCCGCCTTCACGTAGTCGTTCATGACCTTGGGAATGGCATTGATACTTCCCTTGGCAACAACGTTGCGGGAGCCATATATATCCTGAATCCTTCGGGTAATTAAAAACCGCAGATCTTCTTTCTGCTGAATGAGTCGCGGCCGGTTGAACGTGTCTACTTTAATAATCAGGGCATACGCCTGGTCCAGCGCTGAAATGGCATTTTCAAGCTGGCCTTTCAGCCAGTAATCCTGAGCCAACTGGCAGTAGTCCAGTGCTTCATCCAGAATATTTTGATTCTGGATGCCAAAATTGATGCGATCTCCTTGCTTATCGTCATTTTCGGCATCATCGCCGTCGGTCGAGTCATCAAGTTGAGCATCTTCAGATATGCGATAAGATGCGGGAAAGCGGCGGCCGGGTGTTCCGTCTTTTCCGGAATCGCTTGATAATTCGTTTGAAACATGTTTTGTTGCGCCCGGTTCCGTTGAAGATAGCCCCTTTGTCTGATGTGTACAACCGTTCAACCAGGACAGGAGAATTCCCATTAGAAGAATTGTTAGGCATCTGTATGTTTTCAAATGCTACCCCCTGTAATATTCATGTTGAAAAATAAGCGTCTCATACGTATGGTTAACGTTCAAATTAGGGGAAAATCGCTAAGTCATTGATCGTAAATGATTACAAATTACTTAGTCCATGTCAAGGCTTATCCTCCACGGTGATTTTGTCCTGAACAATATTGACCTAAATAACAAATAGTTACATCATTATCCGGACGATATCATCAACAACATGCTGGAATATCACGAGAATATGAAATATTTGATTTATTGAATATGAATAATTTCAGATAGTTATGCATTAGAACAAAATCACCGTGCTTATCCTCCGGAAGACGACCGGAGACAAGAAGGAAAGTACATATGTGGAAACCCGTCAGCCTGAGAATCCGTATCTACTTTATATTGTCCACGCTCGTAGTGGTAACATTCGTGGGAAGTCTCATTACGGTGTGGTATACACACAGGATGGAAGAGATGTTGATATCCATTACCGAAAAGTATTTGCAGACTTTCCAGACGGCTGAATCCATAGAGACCGCTTTGATAAATCAAAAAGGGTTTGTCTCCTATTTTTTTCTGGACGGTGATCCGGAATGGCTTCGGCAGCTAGGAGAATATCGGCAGATTTTCAAGGAAAAACTGATCGCCGCCAAGCATTCGGCGGATACAGATGCACAGATGGAGATAATTGACAGGATCGACCGTGATTACAGCGCCTATGTTACCGCCAAAGACCGCGTTATCACAAATTACAGAGACGGCGATAAAGAAACCGGACTCAAACTGCACAAAGAAGTTCGATATTTGTTTTTTACTATTCTGGATTTGTGTGAACAATACAAGGAAATGCAGGTGGAGCGAATCCATAAAGTCGCGGGCAACGGCCATGACCAGGCAGGAAAACTGAGATTTGTTTCAGTATTCGTATCGATTCTTGTGGTGATTATAGCGGTAATATTGATTTTCTTTTTTATTCATCAGATTCTGGAGCCGCTACGCAGGCTTGCCGGAAAGGCCAGTCGCAAAGGAGCTGCTGCTGATTCGCCAAATGAAATCAAATCTCTCAGCCACAGCGTCCACGATCTGATTGAAGATATCGACCAGACCCATACCGAACTGCAGAAAAGCCGCGAAACCCTGCTTCAGGCAGAAAAAATGGCTCTGGTCGGGAAACTGGCTGCCGGTATGGCCCACAGCATTCGAAACCCTTTTACCTCAGTGAAAATGCGGATGTTTTCTTTGGGCCGAACCCTGAAGCTGACTGAAACGCAAAAAGATGATCTGGATGTGATTTCACAGGAAATCAGACATATAGACACCATTGTACAGAATTTTCTTGAATTCTCCCGTCCGCCGAAGCTGATAATGCAACAGGTCAGCCCTTCGGTCATTGTTGACATGGTCATTCAACTACTCGAACATCGCCTGATCTCTTATGAAGTCAGCATCGAAGTGATTCGCAAACGCCCCATGCCGCCTATTAGCGCTGATCCGGAACAACTCAAGGAAGTCCTGGTCAATTTAGTGGTCAATGCCTGTGAAGCCATGAAAAAGGGAGGAAAGATTGTCATTTCCGAAGATGAAACCATCGAAAGACCCTTTGGGAAAATGGTGGAGATTCGTGTCGGCGACAATGGCCCGGGAATCCCCGGACATCTTATAGACAAAGTCCTTCAGCCGTTTTTTACGACGAAAGAGGAGGGCACCGGACTCGGCCTAAGTATCGCTTCCCGAATTATCGAAGAACATGGAGGCAGGCTGAATATGGCATCTTCTGAAGGAATCGGTACCACATTTACGATTTTGCTTCCGGTGAGGAACTGACTCTTGAGCAGAATACTGATTATTGACGATGACGACCAGTTGCGGAAAAGTTTTCACAAGCTGCTGCTTCAGGAAGGCTACAGCATCGACAGCGCGGCCTCGGGTGAGGCCGGAATTACGATGATCCGGCAGATCCCGCCGGATCTGGTCATTTTGGACATGCGGCTTCCGGGAATGAATGGATTTGAAACCTTCAAGGTAATTCATGATCTCGAGCCAAAACTGCCTGTAATCATCATGACAGCCTACGGAACCACTGAAACCGCCATCGAAGCCACCAAGATGGGTGCTTTTGATTATATTCTGAAGCCCTTTGACATACCGGATATGCTCACCGTCATCGGCCAGGCCATCGAAGCCGGACGTTTCATGCGCTCTCCCGTTGACATGAACGGTGCGCCGGACAGCGCTAACCGGGAGGCTATTATCGGCCGGAGCATTCCGATGCAGGAAGTATACAAAGCCATTGGACGCGTTGCTCCGACAGAGGCCACAGTCTTGGTGCGGGGAGAATCCGGAACCGGCAAAGAACTTGTGGCGCGAGCAATTTATCAGCACAGCCTGCGGGCAAACAAACCGTTCCTGGTGATCAACTGCGTGGCCATCCCCGAGAGCCTGCTTGAAAGCGAACTGTTCGGATATGAAAAAGGGGCTTTCACAGGAGCCAATCATCGCAGGGTCGGCAAACTGGAGCAGGCAAGCGGCGGAACCGTTTTTCTGGATGAAATCGGCGATATGCCGTTCAGCCTTCAAGCCAAAATGTTGCGCCTGCTGCAGGAAAGAAGTATAGAACGGCTCGGGGGGCGCGAAACCATTCCGGTCGATGTCCGCATCATTGCCGCCACCAATCGGAATCTTGAAGCTGCCATAGAAGCCGGTCGGTTTCGAGAAGACCTCTATTACCGGCTGAAAGTCGTTACGATATGGCTTCCGCCGCTCAAAGAACGCTCCGGCGATATCCCCCTGCTATCCGAATATTTTCTGTCACGATTTTTCAAAGAACTGGGCATGGACTGTCCGGGTGTTACACCGGAGGCGGAACTGCTTCTATCCAATCATCCCTGGCCTGGAAATGTCAGGGAACTGGCCAACACCATCCAGAAATCCGTGATATTCAACCGGGGGTCCCCGCTCAGCGCCGATGACATTTCAAACGCCATCAGCGTGAAATCTCCGACAACCGAAGACAGCGGTGAGAAACACGATCTGATGCTAAGGCGCATCCTTCACCACGCTTTGATGACCCACTCCGGTGATAATGTTTTTGATACTGTCATGGATCAGGTTGCCGGCATTTTCATCAGTGAAGCACTGAACCTCAGCGGCGGTAATCGTTCCCGCGCCGCCAAGCTTTTAGGGCTTTCAAGACCCACATTACATTCAAAAATCGAAAAATACGGGTTGAAATTCGAGACCTCCGTCAAAGAGGAAACCAGAGAATCTTAGCTATTCGGTTTGACGGATTCCGCTGATTAGGCGCCCTGAACGCTGTGCAGAACGCTATAGACATTCAGAAAAATAATTTCGCAGCGTTATCTGTCGGAGATATACTACAGTATTATCTCCGACCTGCTGCCTTGCGAACTGAATTTTCTGAATGTCTATACTCCGGGGCGCTTTCATTCAAACCGCCTTGACATTCTTCGAAATGGAGAATAAATTGAGACCGTTTCA
The DNA here is from genome assembly GCA_903953895.1 of uncultured Desulfobacteraceae bacterium. Taxonomy (GTDB): domain Bacteria; phylum Desulfobacterota; class Desulfobacteria; order Desulfobacterales; family Desulfatirhabdiaceae; genus RAAP-1. The sequence goes on from CAJBLH010000033.1 coordinate 36,324, forward strand.
TTTTTACTATTGATACACCAGATATCGACTCATTCTGATTTACAGGAGAATTAACGCATGAAATTAATTGATTATGTTAAATTGTTTTTAGTGATATGTCTTGTGGCCTTTCCCATTGCATCCGGCGCTGAAGAAAAGGCCGAAGAGCCCCTATCGTATGCAGTGCCGGAAACACAGTTTACCTTTCAATCGGTTGTAGAAGGAACCGAGATTGTACACGATTTTGTCATTCAGAACAAAGGGGCAGATATTTTATCCATTCTCAACGTCAAAACCGGCTGAGGATGCACGGCCGTCTCCTATACGAGACAGATCCCCGTCGGCGGCGAGGGAAAGATTACCATTAAAGTGAATACCAACGGATATGGCGGAACATTACTGAAAAAAAGCATCATGGTAGAGACCAGCGCACCCAAACAGCCCAATGTGTCTATTGAAATTGCCGGCAATGTCGAAAAATTCGCCAGCATCACGCCAAGCAAACTGATTCTTCGCGGTAACGCCGGCGAACCTGTCACCGGGTCCGTCACGATCACTCAAGATGCCAAGTATCCATTCAAAGTTCTTGAAACCACATCCAAAAATGGCACCGACATTCAGGCCAAAACTGAAGAAAAACAGGAAAACAACGCCACAACATATATTGTCTCGGTCGAGAATCTGAAAAAAGATCCCGGACGCTATTATGACGTCATCACACTGAAAACCGACAGCCCGATCAAGCCGGAACTTCAAGTCAGCGTTTATGGACAGATCCTTGAAGCTGTCAAGAAAACGCAGTAGCCGGCAATCATGAAACACATCCGGGTGGTCGCCTTTGACTGCGACGGGGTTATGTTCGATACCGAGGCCGTCAACAAAGCGTATTACAATCAGATTCTCCAGCATGTAAACAAACCCGATCTGACGTCTGATCAGTTTGCCTTTGTTCACATGCATACAGTAGATGTGGCGATTTCCTACCTGTTCCCGGATAAGTCCGAAGCTGCTGAAGCAAATGCCTACCGCAAGCAGATGCCTTATCTGCCGTTTCTGGAAAAAATGGAAATCGAACCATACCTTAAACCCCTGCTTCACAGACTGCGGCCCACCTACCCGACGGCGATTGCAACCAACCGAACCAATACCATCCAAACGGTACTGGAGGCTCACGGTCTGGTAGATCTTTTTGATCTGGTGGTCAGTGCCCGGGATGTCGATCGGCCCAAACCTCACCCAGACCCTTTGAACAAAATTTTGCGACATTTTGGCATTGAACCGGATCAACTGCTTTATATCGGCGATTCCGAGCTGGATCAGATGGCTGCGGAAGCAGCCGGCGCCATTCTGGTCGCATACAAAAGCCCTTCTCTGCGGTCCGACTTTCACATTACCAGCCTTAAAGAGCTGGAACATCTCCTGGAACTGTAGGAAAGGTTTCATGCGTGCCGTCATTATTGCCAACGGACTGATCGGCGCCTTTCCCCCCGTCATTTTTCCCGATGATACCATCATCGCCGTCGATGGCGGCCTGCGCCACTGCCTGTCGCTGAAAATCATCCCCCATACCCTCATCGGGGATATGGATTCACTGTTTCCGGAAGAAATCGATACCGTCATCCGGTCCGGGATCTCGATTTCCCGTTATCCGGCGCGCAAAGACCATACCGATTTGGAACTGGCGCTGCATGCTGCTGTAAATATGGGGGCCGACGATATCGTATTGCTGGGCGCGCTGGGAGGCAGGTGGGATATGACCATCGCCAATGTCATGCTTCTGGCATCTCCGGAACTGGCCGGGCGCCGGGTGAGTATTCTGGACGGTGAACAGGAACTTTCACTGGTTCATGCCGGAGAAATGCGGCGGTTTGAAGGCAAATCCGGAGATATCCTTTCCTTGATTCCTTTGGGAATGAATGCAGAAAATATCCACACCACTGGTTTGGAATATCCGCTGAACGGTGAAAAACTTCATTTCAGCGCAACCAGAGGGATCAGCAATGTGTTCTGCGGCCAAACGGCTACCGTGTTCCTGGCGGAAGGGCTTTTGCTCTGCGTAATCCAACACCTGACCGAAACATCCGGAACATAGCCTCATCCCCCTGGTTTGAGTAAATTGCCGTTCATATCAATCCTGAAAGTTTGAGCCAGAGCGAAAATGTCAGTGCCGAAAGCAGGGTGCTAACCGAAACCGTGGCTGCGGCAAAATCCATATCGCCGTCAATCTCGTGCGCCATGACCACGGCGATAGTTGCTGTTGGCGTAGCGAGCAGAACTAACCCCGGTACATAGTCCTGAGGCGAGAGACCCAACAGCCGGAAGCCGATAAACCCCAGTCCCGGCAGAACGATCAGCTTCACCAGGCTGACCGACAGTACCGATATGATACGAAACCGAACCAACTCAAACGACAATGACGCCCCGATAATCAGCAATGCCATGGGAAGCGCCAGCCCACCGATAATTTCTATCGTCTGATCCACGACTTTGGGTATGGGCGCCCCCAAAACGGATACGCCGATTCCAGCCATGGAAGCCAGAATCACTGGATTTCCCAGCATGTTGACAATGATGGCGCTCATCTTTCCTTTGATCGCATCATTTTCGGAGTAATACTGCAGGATGAATATGGCTAACACATTCTGAAGTATCATGACAAATCCGGCAATGATGCCAGCACGGGCCAACCCTTCGTTTCCCAGTGCATAAAATGCAATCGCCAGCGCGATGTATCCAATATTCCCATGAAAAGCACTTTGTACCATCGTTCCTCGCTGTCCTGTCCGCTCTACACGGATAAAACCGACGGCAAACCATGCTATCAGAAATACGATCAGAACAGCCGACAGCGAAATCGCCACAACATAGATATCGAACTGAGAGCTCAGATTGGTTCCCGCAATCGATCGAAAGATCATGGCCGGAATCGCCAAGTAGAAAACCAATCGATTGCCTGGCCCTAAAAAGGACTGCGGCATAAACCCCCGCTGGTGAAAAATCCAGCCCAGCATGATGACAATAAAAATGGGAAGTATCTTGGAGAGGATTGTCATGACAGTTTTACAACGAAAGGCTGATTGTCGTGTTCAGTATAAATTGACTTTTTTACGGGTTGATCATAAAAATACTACAACATAAAAAACGCTGATTATCAACATTACTTAGCCTATCATATCGGAGCAGTCCATGAGAATATTTGATCGTTTGGATCGAACCATCGGGTTGACCCCCCTTGTCCGTCTCAATCGCATCTGCAACGGGATGCCTGCAGAAATTATCGCGAAACTGGAATTCTTCAACCCCCTGAGCAGCGTCAAAGACAGAATTGCTGCAAGTATGATTGACGCTGCCGAAGAATCGGGGCTGATTCAGGCGGATACGCGAATCGTAGAGCCGACCAGCGGCAATACCGGGATTGCCCTGGCCTTTATCTGTGCGGCCAAAGGTTACCGCCTTTCTCTGACCATGCCGGAAACCATGAGCATTGAACGCAGAAAGCTTCTGAAGCATCTGGGCGCGGAGCTGATCCTGACACCGGGCGCCAGCGGCATGAAAGGCGCCATTGATGCTGCTCTGAACATTGTTGCCTCAGACAGTCATGCCTATATGCCCAACCAGTTTGAGAACCCGGCCAATCCCCAGGCCCATCGGGAGACAACGGGGCCTGAAATCTGGAACGATACGGATGGACAGGTCGATATTCTGGTGGCCGGTGTAGGTACCGGTGGAACACTCACCGGAATTTCCCAATTCATCAAACCCCGAAATCCGCTTTTCCGTGTCATTGCCGTTGAACCAGCCGCTTCTCCGGTATTGTCGGGGGGAAAGCCGGGGCCGCACAAAATTCAAGGGATCGGGGCCGGATTCGTACCCGGTGTCCTGGACCGCTCGCTCATCGATGAGATCATTCCGGTAACCAATGACCAGGCATTCGAGACAGCCCGGGACCTGGCACGGCGCGAAGGAATCCTTTGCGGCATTTCTTCCGGCGCGGCTGTCTGGGCAGCCATGGAAGCGGCCAAACGAAACGAGTCTAAAGGCAAACGCATCGTCGTCATTCTTGCCAGCACCGGTGAACGATATATCAGCACGGAATTGTTTCAGCCGTGATGGCTTGCGATCCGTTTTAACGGGAGGGTTTATGGGTACAAATCATGCTGTTTTTCTAGAAGTTATCGAATGGTTAGAGGAATCCGGCAAGGGACTGGTCCACCGCATTCCGGAAAGCGGTTCCGGAGAAATCAAGTTCGGCGCGCAGTTGACGGTTCGGGAAAGTCAGGCTGCGGTATTTTTCTATCAGGGCAAGGCCGTTGCTGTCTTTGGCCCGGGCCGTCATACCCTGAAAACACTGAATATCCCGATCCTGACCAAACTCCTCAGCACACCGTGGGCCATGACCAGCCCCCTTCGGGCCGAGGTGTATTTCGTCAATTTAAAAACCTTTACCAATCTTAAATGGGGGACGCGCGACCCCGTGGCTTTCAGGGATTCACAGCTTGGACTCATCCGGCTGCGGGCCTTCGGGGTGTTTACCCTGCAAGTTGTCAGCCCCGACATTTTCATCAATTCCCTGGTCGGTACCCAGGGAATTGTCGATACGGAAGAAATTGAAGCCTATCTCAATCAGGTAATTGTTTCCCGTTTAAACGATTATCTGGGGGAAACCCTGGATACCCTGCTGAATCTTCCTGCCCGATATGATGAAATGTCCGAAGCGCTGTCGGAACGACTGAAAAACGATTTTTCCCGATTCGGTCTGTCGCTCGGTCAGCTTTTCATCAACGCCATCACTCCCCCGCAGGAAGTCCAGCAGGCCATTGACGACAGAAGCCGGATGGAAGTGATCCAGGATATGAATAAACTGATGCAGATGAAGACCGCCATGGCCATTGAAAAAGCCGCAGAAAACGAAAGTGCGGTCGGTGCGGGCATGGGCGCCGGACTCGGGATCATGATGCCCGGAATCATGGCGCCGTATATCGCAGGGGGGATGCCCCCGCAGCAAAGTGCGCCGCAGCAGACCGGCACAGCCTGTCCGAAATGTCGGCAGGTCGTATCCACGGACGCCAGATTCTGTTCGCAATGCGGCCATCCGCTGCATGCTCCGATCGTCTGTATTCAATGCGGAAAGCCGCTGTCTTCCCAAGACCGATTCTGCCCTGCATGCGGGCATTCCAGCATCGTAAAAAACTAACCGGAGCCGCCCATCAAAATTCTTATCGATCACCAATGCCCGCAGTGCGGCGCTCCGGCCGAGCTGGAAGAAACCGACAGAATCTTTACCTGCACATACTGCCGGGTTAAATCCTGCCTGCTTCCCAAAGGGGTGTTTCGGTATATGCTTGCGCATACACCACATCCCGGAAAAAAGCTTGTTTTTTTTCCATACTGGCGATATCGGGGGATACGGTTCAACTGCATCGAAAACGAGATCGAACACCAGTTTGTCGATGTCACCCATCAGGCCATCGATTCCCCTTTTTTTCCAGCTTCCATGGGGTTACGGGCCCAGGCCATGCGGTTATCGTTTGTTTCGCCTCAACCCACCGGACGGTTTCTGGCGCCGGCATTGTCTGTCCAGGATGTTCTCAAACGCCAGGAGCAGCGTTTCAAATCAGAGATGGTCGGCCGGAATGCCTATCACCAATCTCATGTCGGCGAAGTTCTCAGTTTGATTTATTCCCCATTTTATGTTGGCACGCAGGTGGTCGATGCCGTTTTAAACCGTCCGGTTTCAGACACGCTGCCCGAATCTTTTCTCGATACAGTGGCTGTGTTGGACCCATCAGCGCGGCAAATGCGGTTTCTCTCCGCCATATGCCCTGCCTGCGGCTGGAATTTATCCGGAGAGCGCAACGCCATCGTACTTACCTGCACCAACTGCAATTCGGCCTGGCAGCCGGCAGGAGGCAGCCTGAAACAGGTGCCCAATGGATTTCTTGTGGATGAAGATGCTGATCTGTTCCTCCCGTTCTGGCGAATTGCGGCCGATATTTCCGGAATTCCTTTATCTTCTTACGCAGACCTGGTTCATCTGGCCAATTTGCCCCGGGTGGTGCAGAAAGGATGGGACCAGGTGCCGTTTTATTTCTGGTCTCTGGCATTCAGGCTGAGCCCGAAAGTTTTTTTGTCGCTGTCCATTCGCATGAACCTGACACAGCCTCAGGAGAAACCAGTGCCTGGAAATCCGCGAGGAACACTTTACCCGGCCACTCTCTCGGTTACCGAAGCCGTCGATACCCTGAAAACCAGCCTGGCAGGCATGATGAAACCGACGGATACCGGATTTCCCAAACTGCCGCAGATTCATATCAAACCGCTTCGATTTGCGCTGGTATATATTCCCTTTCGCAGTGGGCATCACGAATGGCTTCAACCGAAATTCAGCATGGCCATCAACAAAAACACGCTGTCTCTGACAGACCACTGACTAAACGAGGTAACATATGATGGAAAATTCGCCCGTTATTCCAGACAAGGCCGCAGCCGTATCCACCGGAATCCGGTATCTGGACGCGCTTCTTGGCGGTCTTTTTATCGGTGACAACGTCATCTGGTATGATGATGCCGGAAGCCTGGCTGGCGCCTTCTGCCACAATTTTTTACAGTCTTCGCTGGAGCAGAAAAAGGATGTGATTTATGTCAGCTTCGATCGGTCTCCCAAGAACCTTCTCGACAAACTGGGCTCCCTGGCAGCCAATGATAGCTTGATTCTGATCGATTGCTTTTCTTATGGAAAGGGGGCTGGCTCGGATATTTTCCTGAAATTTTATGAGGATAAAGCCACGCCCTGGCCGTGTCGGATTGTATGTGTGGAAGATCCCAGAAATACGCACAATGTCATGGAAATTTTTTACAATGTCCACGCCGAACTCAAGGGCGATGTCCGATTCATCTTCGAAAGTCTGACCGGCATGCAGGAATTGTGGCAAGGGGAAGATCAAATTTTGAATTTTTACGCCCATTCCTGCCCCAGATTGTATGAACTCAATACCGTGGCCTACTGGCTGATAGAAAAACGCGCTCATTCTTCCCGACTGAGGGCGCAGATCAATCAGATCGCACAAGTGGTGATCGATCTGTCGGTCAAACGTGGTAAAACAGCATTGACGCTGATCAAGGCTGAAAAGCGGCATCTTTCTTCTCCCAATTCGCCCTATGACTACTGGGCAAAGGATATGCAGATATCTTTCGAGGCCGAAGCACACCCCGTCAGCCGGATCGATGTGGGAAGCCGGATGAAGGAACTGCGCACCCGCCAGGGATTTTCTCAGAGCGATCTGGCCAGGCAGATCGGTGTTACGGCCAGTACGATCTCCCAGATAGAAGGGAACCTGATTTATCCGTCGATCCCGGCACTGCTGAAGCTGGCCGAAGTGCTGGGTGTCGAAGTGGGCCAGCTCTTTCAGGAATCCGAGCAGCTCGGCAGAAAGATTCGTTTTACAGCCGAGGATGCCACCGAGATCAGATATCCTGGATTTCCTCAGCCTTTGCTTCAGGGAAAGCGGCTGATCCCTTTAAATATAGATGCCGCCGCAGTTCCGTATCTGATTGAATTTCCTCCGGGCTTTAAACTCCAGTCCCATTTTTTCGCCCACAAGGGACAAGAATTCGGATATCTGCTGTCCGGCGAACTGCACCTGACCGTCAATTCAACAGACTACACTTTCGCACCCGGAGAAATCATCTACCTGACCACCGGGACCCCCGACCGGTGGGTCAACCCCACACAGGAAACAGCCTGCCTGCTATGGATCATCGTCAAGTAACCCCAGCATTTCATGAAAGTAACCAGTAAAAATCCAGCAAAATTCGGACATCAATATTTAATCTATAAAGATCAATTGATTTAGGTGCAACTATCAACACGAAAAAATGTAACGTGAAATTTTCATGCTTGGGGCTGAAGCCCGGCATAATTGATTATTGTTTTATGTCCAACCTAATGACATCGTTAAGTTATGCGTATTTTATGACATAACTAAATGATATCGGACTTGATCATCATTTCTGCCATGCATTTATCCATGTCTTGCCGCCATCAGGTTACCGGATAAGCTGGTTCATTTCAAAGATCGGCAGACAAATCGACAGTACAATAAACCCCACCATCACGCCCATGACCAGAATCATGGTCGGCTCCAGAAGCGAAGCCATACGCATCAGCACGATCTCGACTTCATTTTCAAAAAGATCCGCCACTTTTTTCAGCAGGCTTTCCAAAGCCCCGCTTTGTTCTCCGACCTGAATCATCTGAATAAACAGCACAGGAAACTGGCGGGTTTCATCCAGTGATCCAGCCAGTCCTTGACCCTGTCGAACCTTGTTTCCAGCCGCTTCGACAGCATTGGCAATGAGTACATTCCCTGCAATGTTTTTGACAATTTCAAGGGCGGAAAGCAGTGTAACCCCATTTTCCAGAAGCAGCCCCAGAGTCCTTGCAAGCCTTGCAGTAGAGAGCTTACGCAAAAAATCCCCCATAATCGGCAGCGACAGAAGTGTTCTGTCAATGGCGTAACGTCCGGACACCGTGTTTCGAATGCGTTGAAAACTCAGGGTGATAATGACAATCGCGATGGGGATGAGCCACCACCAGCGTTTAAGCATGTCACTGATTCCAATCAGAATGCGTGTAGGCGCCGGCAGAACCTGCTTCATATCGGCAAATAATCCAGCGATTGTCGGAACGATATAGGTAATCAAAAACAACAGAATTCCAGCGCCGATGATTGTCATGAAAACCGGGTAAGTCATGGCGGATGTTACCCGCTGCGTTACCTGCTGCTGTTTTTCAATCATCTCCGCCAGACGGTCCAGAACCAGTTCCATGGCGCCGGATGATTCTCCAGCCTGGATCATGTTGATGTAGAGAGGTGAAAATGTATTCGAACCCGCTGAAAGCGCTTGAGAAAAGCTGCTTCCGCCAACAACGGCATCCTTGATCCGGGTCAGTTGATTTTTAAGCTGGGATGAACGGGATTGTGGAATCAAGGCGTCCAAGGCGGCAACCAAGGGGAAGCCCGCAGACATCAGGGTTCCGAGTTGGCGGGTCATTATTGCAAGCTCTGAATGCCTGACACGGCGAAATCGTGTGAGAGACAGGGGGGATTGCTGGGCGGCGGGCAGGCTTACAGATTCCTTGACAGCCACAGGATAGTTTCCTGCCGCGCGAAGTTTTTGTCTGGCGCCTGCCGGACTGTCCGCATCGACAATACCCGACAGGGTGTCGCCCTTTATGTCTAGCGCCGTATACTCATAAACTGGCATGGATAGTAAACATCATTTGAATAAGAACATCCTGCCAGTTCAGCATCAAACCAACGCCATTTATCCGAACTGGTCGGATCCATAATATTCTGGCCGCCCCCAGGCTCAAAAATGTCACTGGGAGTACTTGCGTCCCGCCCGGGGGATCAGAATATCTTCTGGCCGGTACTCCCCCCAGTATTTTCACGGCAAGCCCCTACCTGTTAGTTTAACCAGTACCCACTAAGCATAAACCAAATCAGCCCATCCGTCGAAGGTACATAAGTTAAGTCAACCCGATAGGATATGCCATCAAGCATCAGTACCGGAATGTGCAGAACATAATTGCCGTCAAGTAGTGACAGGATTGACATATTGCAGGAACTGTATTTGTCGATGTCTGTAATCTCTGCATAGTTTGTCAGCCTGAACATCAAGCCCGCGGCTGAAATCGGATCATACTGAAGATCAGCCCACAAATACGGGGCCGCGTTAATAAGCGGAACATGCAGATGATAAGCTGAATCTTTCTGGGTCAGGGATGCGGAGTTCACCAATCTATCGTTTTCCGTGCAAGGAAAATAGAAATTGTTGAAAACTCGCATGTAGTATGGATCTGATAGGTAAATATCACCAGAACCGAGCCTGGGACAGTACACGACAACATAATAAGTACCGGGAGGAACGACTCCGGTTTCCCAAATTCCATTATCAAAGATGCAATCAATATTGTGAAAAGACATCAGCATGTTGTTGTCTTTATCCCGTATATCCACTTTCCATGTTCCAACAGTCGTAGTTCCTCCCTCACAGCCAGCGTCTGCTGGTGCGGCCGTTGTAATGAAGTTGATTCCGATCCGGCTGGACTCTTTTATGGTAAACGTGTACCAATCTTCCTCGTAGGGAGAAAAAAGCTGGCTTAAATATACATTATCAAAACAAATTTGATCAGACTGAACCATGTCGTTGTTGGGCTCAGTCTCGTATTCCAGCGTTACGATCTGCAGGGTAATGGATTGCTCGACCTTACCGCTGCCACTATCCCACGTGCAGGTAACATAGGCGAATCCAGGGGTGCTTGTCGATTTCAGATGAACGGTAATAGTTCCCATAGCATCCGGCGTTGCAACCATATAGGTATTGCTTCCATTTTCAAAAACCCCCGCTGCGGTGGTAAATGTCACCAGCGTACCCGCTGCAACCGGTCGCGCACCGCCATCCAATATAACCGCAGTTACAGCCGTATAGCTGTTTCCATCTGCAGGCATCCAGTTACGAGCTGAACTGAGGGAGATCAGTGCAGGTGTACCTGCACCCGTACATATCACATCCATATAGCGGGTTATCCCATAGGAACTGGCACTGATCTGAGCTGTACCAAATGCACCTCCGGAATAGAAGACAGCGGTAGCAACTCCCCCGGGATCTATATCGGAATCTGTATATGCGGTTATCTTGTCAAGTTTATTGGAAAAATAACCGAGTGTTGTCGTAAAATCCACCGCCACGCCACTAGAAACGGTATTCATATATTTGTCGTATACTGTTGCCGTTATCGTAAAATACGATGAGGTGTCACAGGAGCCATTGCAATTGAGTGACAAAAAGATGTCCGCCGGCGGCTGCCCCCCCGAACATATCACATCTATATAGCGGGTTATCCCATTAGAACTGGCACTGAGCTGCGCTGTACCGAGTACACCTCCGGTATAGAAGACAACTGTTGCCACTCCCCCGGAACCTGTATATGCGGTTATCCTATCTAGTTTATTGGAAAAATACCCAAGTGTTGTCGTAAAAGTCACCAGCACGCCACTGGAAACAGGTTGCATGTTGGTATCATATAATGCTGCCGATATCGTATAAGACGATGAACTGTCACAGGGGGAAACGCAGTCGAAGGATAATACGATGTCTGCCAGCAGCCCCCCACCCGAGCATATCACATCCATATAGCGGGTTATTCCATTGGAACTGGCAGTGATCTGGGCTGTACCCAGTACACCTCCAGTATAGAAAACAACTGTTGCCACTCCCCCGGAATCTGTATATGCGGTTATCTTATCAAGTTTATTAGAAAAATATCCAAGTGTTGTCGTAAAAGTCACCAGCACGCCACTGGAAACAGGCTGCATGTTGGTATCATATAATGCTGCTGTTATCGAAAAAGATGATGAACTGTCACAGGGGTAGACGCAGTCGAAGGATAATACGATGTCTGCCAGCGGGCCCACCCCCCCAGCACATACCACATCAATAAAACGGGTTATTCCATTGGAACTTGCGCTGATATGTGCTGTACCCGGTGTACCTCCGGAATAGAATGCAACAGAAGCAATTCCCACAGAATTTGTATATGCGGTTATCGTTTGAAGATTATTAGAATAATATCCAGATGTTGTTGTAAAATTAACTGGCACTCCACTGGTAACGGGCTGCATATTTTTATCATATAATGCTGCCGTTATCGTAAAAGACGTAGCACTATCACAGGAACCATCACATTGGTATGACAGAGAAATGTCTGCTGTTGAGCCTGACCCTATAAAATTCACGAGAACATAGCTGAGTATCCCATTTGAAGTTGCCATAATATTCGCTGTACCCACGGTTGAGCCGGAATATACATTAACGGATGCCACACCCTCGGCATTTGTATTAGCGGTGATCGCTTTTTGTAAATTTGCAAAATATCCCACCGATGTTGTAAAAGTTACCGTCACACCACCGCCAACCGGCAGCCCATTTCCGTTGTACAATGTTGCTGTTATTGTTGAAAACGATGTGCTGTCAGCAGGGATGGATGTCGGATCAGCGGATAGCACAATGCTTGCGGCTTGAGATGTCGCAGATCCGATATTGATTGTCGTGGCCTGCGTAACACCGCCCGAAGCACAGATAATCACAGCCGTTTCAGATGTTGTTCCGGCAATCAAAGAAACTACAACCGCACCGGAACTACCGCCAGAATTTGCCGTTATCACTGTGATGGTTTTTAATCCATTGGAAAAATGACCCTGCGTCGTGGTAAATGTAACGGGAATATTAGACTGGGTAATCGGATTACCCGTTATATCCTTTAACAATGCTGTAATGGCCGAAGAACTGATTCCGTCTGCCGGAAGTGAGGTCGGGCTTGCTGAAAGCGTTATGGTGGCAACCTGTGCTGATGTACCGATCGTAACGTTTGTCGTTTGTGTCACCCCACCGCCGAGTTCTTGACATGTAATGAGCGCAATTCCAGATTCTGTTCCTGCTATAAGTGAGACTACCACCTTGCCTGGTTCTCGACCGTCTAAATTTAAAGGATCCACCCAGGTCGTTGATACAGTAATGGTTTTTGGTTTTGTTCCGTCAGCAGCAGCAAAATTACCCAAGGTCGTCGTAAACTTAATTTGAACACCATCTTTGTTCAGCGGATTACCCGATACATCTAATATTGTTGCTGTAATGGCTGATGAACTGCCACCGTCTGCTGGAAGTGAGGTCGGACTTGCTGACAGTATGATAGAGGCAACATCTGCAGGTGAACCGATCGTCATATTTATGGATTGTGTCACATTCCCGGATTCGCACTTAATGAGTGCAACACCAGGAGTTGTTCCTGCCATAAGTGACACAAGCACCTTGCCAAAGTCTGATGATGACACATCTGGATCAGTCCAATCCAGCCAAGTAGTGTATACAGTAATGGATTGGCGTCCATTTGAAAATTGCCCCAGGTTCGTTGTAAATGTAACAGAAACACCTTCTTCATTCAGCGGCTTACCCGATGCATCAAGTACTGTTGCAGTAATGGTTGATGAACTAGTCCCATCTGCAGGAAGTATTGTTGGATTTGCCGTAAGTGTTATTGCTGCAATAGGTAACGTGCCAATGCTTACAGATACTGATTGGGTAACGCCGCCCGATGAACAAAGAACATCAGCCCGGCCCGATGTTGTTCCGGCAATTAATGCAACTGTTACAATTCCGGAAGCATCAATGGTTCCCATGGTAATCGTTTGAGTACCATTACTGAAATGAACTTCAGACAGTGTTGTTGAAAAAGTAACGCTCGTACCTTTAGATACCGGAACACCCGCAGAATTCTTTACAACAGCTTTTATTTCGGAAGAACTATGGCCATCTGCGGGAAGCGATGTCGGTGTTGCAGTAAGCGTTATTGAGCCAACCCCCATCGCTACTGTAACGGTTTGAGTCATTAAATTCGATGTACAAGTAACTTCAGCAACCCCGGGACTTGAACTTGAAATCAATGATACGGAAACAGAGCCTATGGCGTTGCTAACTTGGACAGCAATCGTAGCCGTTCCATTCGAAAAAAGACCGTGTGTTGTGGTAAAGGCAACCTCCGTACCAATTTCAACAGGAAGTCCACCAGTATTCAAGACAACCGCAGTAAGAGTTGAAGAACTATGGCCATCCGCAGGAATCCACTCCGGTGAAGCAGTCAAAGTAATTGAACCAGTTGCATCAAATGAAACAGTTGTATACTGCTTAACATTATTCGACGTGCATTCTATCTCAGCGATACCGGGAGTTGCTTCTGACATTAAAGAGACAACTATGATGCCGGTGCCAGAGGTTATTCCGCCAATGGTTTGAGTTCCATTTAAAAACTTGCCGAGTGTTGTTTTAAATGTTGCAGTAGTTCCATTATCAACCGGCAATCCTGAGCTATCTCGCAATGTCGCTGTAATTGCAACCGAGCTTACCTCGTCCGCAGGTATGGATATGCGACTGACTGACAACGTTATGGAAGCGGTGGGTCCTGCATAAGTTGTGTTGATCCCACAGGCAATACAGAAAAGGATGGCCGATACAGTAATGATTAAAGATTTTGTCTTCATCTTTGCCCCCCAGGATTTACGAAAATCGCGCATGTCCATTTTCTATTCATTTTCTTTTATGCAGTCAGATAGCAATTTCTGGTTGCAAGTACCTGTATTTTACCTTCAGATTCACCAGAATGATTCTATTTTCAGTATAAAACTCGTGTCTCATAGATTTCGGATAGCCAATCATGAAAATATCATTGTCTGCAGGATACCCTCTGAAATCCCCCCTGGCCCCTCCTTGATGTAAAGGTGGGAATGATTTTCACGATAAATCTGGATATACTTCTGCTGAACTAAAAAGACTTGATTTCAATTTTAATTATTGCAGAAACACTGCCGGAAGTGCATGTAATCGTGGCGGTTCCCGGTGTCAGACCGGCAATCAGCGTTGCCGTAGCCGTGCCATTTTCATCTATGGTCGTTGTAGCATAAGCATTCTTGTTATTCGAAAAAACAGCAAGGTTTGTCGTGAACGTTGCAGCCGTACCGATAGCCACTGGAATGCCGGCTTGATCTAATAACACGGCGGTGATGACAGACGAACTGATGCCATCCGCAATGATCGATGAATTCGATACGGAGAGCGTAATACTTGCCGTGGGTCCCGGAGTCGAGCCAATAAATTTCAGATAGGTATAAGCAGCCAGTCCGCCGGCCGAACACTGGACGGTCACATCTCCGGAAGTTTTACCCGCATAGAGGACAGCAACCGCAGTACCCGTAGCATCGGTTTGCGTTGTAAATGTACTGGAACCATTTGCAAACGTACCCAGATTTGTCGTAAATTGAACCGAAGTGGGCTGCTTCGGCGCAATGCCGGTACTATCCGTTAATACAGCGGTAATCGTTGAAAATGAGATGCCATCCGCATTGACGGTTGTGGGAACTGCCGAGAGCTTCAGCGTCGCCCCGCCCTGGCTGGTGAAACTCAGCAACACATATGATACCAAACCACCCCCGGAACACTGAACCTGAGCGTTGCCGGCCGCAGTTCCCGCATACAGAACGGCGACCGCAGTTCCATTCGCATCTGTCACAGTTTGAAATTGTATGGAATTGTTCGCAAAAAAACCCAAAGTCGTCGTAAAATTTATCTGTGTTCCCTGCGCTGCCGGCTTGCCGGTGTTGTCAGTCAACACGGCTGTTATCGTTGAAAAGGATACACCATCCGCCTTAACAGTAGTGGGATTTGCCGTCAGCGTCAGCGTTGATCCGCCCTGGTTATCGTTTAATCCCGACGAAGACCCGCCACATCCGCTACAAAAAATCAAAGCAATGAGAACAAACAGGACAGCCTTGGCCGACAACAATGAGCGATTCATAAAACTCCTTATCTGGAAAACAGTAATATTAGATTTCAGAATATAGCAGGTATAAACCTAACCGAATTTCAGCTTGCTGGCAAGCTGCCTTTATCCGCCCGCTGTTCAAGCTGAACGATTCTTGGGGTCATGAAAATCAAAAGCTCTTCCTGTCTCTTAACTTCACTTTTTGTGCCAAACAGATACCCCAGAAGTGGAATTTTGGCCAGGTAGGGAACGCCATCATCGCCTGTCGTCTCTGAAGACTTGGTGATACCACCAATCACCAGAGTATCCCCATCATCCACCAATAACTCTGTCGTGGCTTTTTTGGTGGCAATGGTTGGAACACCATTGGTTAAGTACGCCACATCGTCTTTTAAAATTTCTATCTTCATGGATATTCGATTATCCAGGGTTATGTGCGGAACCACTTTCAGATGCAGAACCACTTTTTTAAACTTTGTGGTCGGCGCTTCATCGGTCTTGCCTTTTTCCATATACCCGACTTCCAGACCTTGTTCGATATTTGCCTCTTTATTGTCCAGGGTCAGTATCTTGGGAGCGGAAATGATCTTGCCGTTCTTATTGGCTTCCATGGCCTGCAACTGGGCATCGATGATAATGGGGGTTCCGGGTATCCGCATGAAATTGAATCCGATGGTGCCAACATTTTGTGATGACAGAGGGAAATTCACTGACGCTGTTCCTCCGTGGGTGCCGCCGAGTGTGTCATAACCCGGTTGCGGCCCAACGCCAGCATTGGGGTCGGAATTCTGGATCCCCCACTGGGCATTCCAGTTAACACCCAGCTCCCTGGAAAAGTCTGTTGTGGCTTCTACGATCTTGGCTTCGATCACGACCTGAGGGGTCACCCGGTCCAGCTTCTGAACTATCGAACGAATCAGTTTGACCTTACTGGCGATGTCCGTCACGATCAACTGATTGATCCGCTCATCCACAGTAATGCCACAACCCTTACGAATCTCAGAAGTTCCTGATATTGTGCTGATATGCGGTACAACATGCTTTAACATCTCATCTTTTCCGGGGTTAGTGGAAGCTGTGGCATAATTCACCGGTATGTATTCAGTGACCAGCGGTTCCAGGAACTGACTTTGTTCCCTGGCTTTTCTTTCAGCCTCAAAGATTGCCTCTCTGGATTTTTCTTCCTCCTCCAGCGTTTTCAATCTGGCAATGCGGATAACACCCCCCTCCTCAGCCTTGTCCAGTTGATTCATTTTGAGAACCAGATCCAGGACCTGGTCCCAGGGAACAGGTTTTTCAAGTGCCAGGGTCACCTTTCCCTGAACATCCTTGTCAATGGCGAAATTCCCGCCGCTGTAATCCGCCAGAAGGCGGAAAACGTTCCGGATATCCGTATCAAAAAAATCGATCCCAATTTTCTCGCCCGTATAGACCTTGGGGACGTCACTTCGGTAGACGCCGGTTGATCGTCGGAGTTGCGCTGGAACAGTCTGCGTTTCCCCGGAAGTTTCCACAATATGTTCGCGCTTTCCAGCCGAAGCTTCGTCCGGTCTGCCGGGCTGCTTTTCTTCGGTTTTTTCAACAAATGTCGTCGTCAGCGGCGCATCCGGTCTGGGAGGAATGGAAGATGCTTCAAAACGAATCCTGATAACATTGCCATCCTGCTCTACAAAATAGGGTACCGCTTCGCGCAAATCCAGTGCAATGACGGAGTCGGTTTTCATGGCGGACGTCTGCAAGGGGCGAATCCGGTCGATGGCGCTTTCAAACCGGGATGTAATCAGAGGCAGTTTTCTGAAATCAGAAATATGCGTCCGGTAAAGTCTTAACTGAACAGCCGTCGGCGAAAGTTTTTCCATGCGATACTCGACCGGCTTGGTGGTTCCGATAATAACTGTGGATTTTCCTTTTTTTTCGCTGGAAAAATCGATTCGATTCACCCAGGCATCACCTGTGGCTTTTTTGGAATCACCCTTTTTTGAAGCACCAACCGGATATGTCCGGTTGAGTGTCGCATCGCCGGCCTCACCCCCAGTTCCCGAAGACAGACCAACTTCCGAAATTGCCGTTTCCCTGATAGCAGGGGCTATTACGTTTGCAGTAGCCCCTGCATTCTTTCCGGCAAAGGATACTTTCAAACTGTTGCCTTCACGCTGAACCTGATAAGGCACATCTTTTACCAAAGCTATTTCGACTTTGCTGGTCTGTGCATCTCCGACCCGTGAAACCGCGATATCACTGATTACCTCGGCATCAGCCGGCACTGTCTGTGTCAAAGCACCGACAATCGTCTCCGGAAAAAATAAAATCACTTTTAAGGGAGAGGGTTGTTTGATGGATGTATACGACAGTACCGTGTTCCCCTCTATATTCACCACATCCGCATCGAATTCTTTCGCAACTTGAATTCTCATAATTTGTTTGGACGTATCCGCCTGCTGACTTTCTTGAGCCGTTGGCAGGATGCCCGTATCTGTGGCGCAGCCCATTGCCATTCCAATGCAAAATACAAGCAGGACTGGCAGTTTGATGAATCGGGAAAACCGAAAATCGTCACACTTCATACAACTATTCTCCGGAAGGTTTCTGGAATTTAAGTTCTGAATTACGATTGACAACATTGCCCTGAGCATCCTCGACTTCTTCTTCTACAACAACTCGATCTTTCAGAATGTTGACCACTTTCCCGGAATGAATTCCCATATAGGCGCCCATACCGACAATGTACCCCTTGCCGGTAGACTCTTCTACCATCGCTTTGAACCCGGACGGCGTCCGGATAATAGCTGTCAGCTTTAATTGGCTTAAATCAACCCGTTCAAGGGGAGTTGTGGGTTCGCGTTTTTCCCTTTTTATCTTTTCAGCCTGCAACGGTTTGACAGGCTCATCCCTCAGAAGCGGCACAAATGGATCGATTTTTCCTGCGGGGTCGTAGGAAACAGATGCGGGAACCATATTCCCGGCAGGTGGCTTTGAACTCGTTTCAATAGTTGTCGTTGTGGCACCCGTCACAACGCTGTCTGGAAGATTTTTTGTAGAGGAAGCTGAAGACAAAGAACCGGCTGCCACAGTTGCAGGTGCTGGTTTTATGCTCTCCGGTTTCTCATAAATTTTTTTACGGATGATCTCCGGCTTGCTCTGTGGCGTTTCGGACTTGCTGCATCCTGCAAGGCCGGAAAAAAAACCAACCAGAGAAAAAATCACCACGATTTTGGATAACTGAATCATATTTGCGGCTTCATCCCGGACTATTTCTTTACATTTGGTTTCTTGGCGCCCTTGGCGGCATCTTTTTTTTCAGTTGCTGCCGGTGTTTCCACAAATTTATAGGTCACCGCCGTACACGATGTAATCAATCGGTTTGTATCGCCGGCAGATGTGGTCATCTTACTATCCTTGGCGGGCAGGGTCATCTTGATATCCTTGATATTGACAATTCTGTGCAGATTTGAGACCTTGTCGAAAAATACGCCGACATGATGATAAGTTCCAGATACCGTAATGGAAACAGGTATTTCAGCATAAAAATCTTTAGCGATTTCCGATTTGGGTTCAAAAAGAATGAATTCCAGACCCGCATCATGACCAAATTGCGAAACGCTGGTGAGGAGCAGAGGAATTTCTTCTTTATCCGGCAATGCATTCCGGGAGATATTGAAATCTTCTTCCGCATCTTTCATCTCCTGTCTGAATTTTCCAATCTGTGCCGCCGCTGTTCTGGCAGTCGCCAGTTTCTGATCGAGCTCCTTCAGTTGCCCAGTCATTTTATCTATCTGAGTGTACTGCGGATAATAAAAAAAATAACCGAAGGCGCCTGCCAGGAGTCCTACCGTCGCCACACATATCAAAATCCGTTGAATCGGCGTCAGACCTGCGATTTTTTCAATTGCCGGCTCCAGAGATTCCAAAGAGATGGCGGGAAATTTCATTTTTTTACAGCCTTATCAGGAGATTCTGTGTCGAGTACAACAATTTTCCTGCATGATATTTCGAAATTTTTTAACACGACATCCTTGATGGCCTGCTGTTTGAGGGTTTTAAGGTTGACACTCGAGAACAGTTTGGAGCCCTCCAGCTGAATCATGAAATCCGCCACGGTTTTGTTATCGAGAGCAAGTCCGTTGATTTCCACTGTGTCGCTCAAGGCTGAAAGACTGGTAAACCACATGCGGCCGGGTATCACCATGCTGGTCAGAGTATCAAGAAGAACGACGGATGACTTGCGATTAAGCTCCAGGTTTTTGATAACAGCCGTTTTTTTCTTTAAAACATCCAGCTTTTTCTTGATCTCATCGATTTCTTTGGTCAGGACAGTCAGCTCATCCAGTTGCTTAGTGGACGTTTTGATCCGACTATCCATATCCTGAATCTTCCGATTGAGAGATACTGCTAAATACGACATCCCCAATGTCAGGAATATCAGCGCAAGAAAAAAGATGGAAATCTGCTGCCGGACATTTTCTTTTTTCCGAGCCTTTCGAAAAGGCAGAAGGTTAATCCGTATCATTTGTCGCCAATTCTCCGGATAGCCAAACCCATACTTATTGCAGCCTGGGCGGATACCTTTTCAAGAAACGACGCATCAAGCCGTTTATCAATGGAAAATTTACCGAAAGGATTGATGATTTCCACTTTCGATGAAGTTTCTGACGCCAGAATATGCCGAAATTCTGTAATATTGGCGCCTCCGCCGCTGAGCAGAATTTTGCTGATCTGATCATCCGGATACGTTGAATAGAAAAAATCAATGGCCCGCCGAATTTCAAGACACCAGTCTCCAATCACAGATGAAACGATTTCCGTGATTTCACGAGGGGCTATCTTATCCGATTTGCCGGTATTTTTTATCGTTTCGGCATCTTCCAAGGAACATGCCGCTTTATCCGATATTTTATGATTTATTTGATTACATCCTAGAGATACATCGCGCATAAAAAGTGAGGAACTGTTCCTGACAATATTCAGGGATGTCTTGCCGGCGCCGATATCGATCAAGGCGACCACTTCATCCATATTATCGTAATTCGCCTCATAAATATTTTGAAGTGCAAATGCATCGACATCGATTACACAGGGTCGCAGGCCGGACAATTCAATCAGGCTGACATACTCATCGACCAGTTCCTTTTTGGCAGCGACCAGAATCACCTCCAGCCTGTTGGCGCTGAGAGGGCTTTCCCCGATGATCTGATAATCCAGATTCACATCGTTGATATCAAAAGGGATATACTGCTCCGCCTCGAATTGAATGGTTTCCTGCAATTCAGCGTCCGTCATACTCTGCACCTGAATTTTTTTTACGATGACCGAATATCCGCCGATGGAAACAGCCACATTTTTTTCTCTGACTTTCTGAGCACTGAAAAGTTCCCGAATAGCCTGCGAAACGGTTTGCGAATCTTTGATAATCCCATCTTCAATAGCCCCGTTCGGTATGTTGACCATGCCGAATTTGTTCAACAGAAACCCACTTTTCCGAGTTGTAAATACCTCGCACAGCTTAATTGCTTTGGAACCGATATCGAGGCCGATCAGATGATTTTTTTTTGCGAATAGCATTTGTGGGTGAAACCTGTCTAAATGGTTTATCAGGAAAGCAGCCAACGTTTCACAGTATCAGGTCATGTAAAGCAAGTCTTGATCGCTCTGAATCATTGCCAATAAACAACAACCCAAACAGAACAGAGTATCAGTTTGGTTTTATGTGAAAATGATCATTTTTATTCTTCGTTGAGACCAATCCGGACATGAGGTTATTCTGATAATGTCACTTCCCTACAATTGCCTTTAAATAATCAAATAGTCAATATTTTTTCCATTGAACTTCTGAAATATTTGCTTCACCTCAGTCCTATTGATCTGTGTATCAAAAGTATTTAAATTCGTTACCATAACATTACATCTACTTTACCTTGACAATGAAATCAGTGTTGCCTATAAACGCTATATGATAAAACCCCCTGAATTGTTAGGCTCATCTTCGAATCATTCCCATCTTGCTAATGGCACAGACAGAAAACGATAAAATAAAACCCTTCAGGCTGGTTAAATTTTTTACGATTATCAGTCTGTTGGTTATTTTTATCGGCGCACTCGTACTCAGTTTTTTGAATATTCATTGGGCAAGGGCCTTGCAATTAAAAAAAAGCGAAGAGTATGCGCTGGTTCTGGTTGAAAATCTCAACCACCAGGTTTTTCTGCAGTTCATCATTCCGGTTGTCCTGAAATTCGGAAAAATCGAACTGAGCAATCCCGATCAGTTCGAGAGAATGGATACGATTGTTCGAAGCACGCTGCACAGTTTCAAAGTGGATATGGTGAATATTTATGATACCAACAATACCATTTCCTATAGTTTCGACAAGCAACTTATCGGGCGGAAAAATATGGGGGGCACCGGCTATGAATACGCCATTTCCGGTACCCCGACTTCCACACTGGTTCAACGCGGGAATTCTTGGGAAATTCCCCTGGGCTTCCCAAAAGAAAGCCGCTTGACAACTTTTGCACCGATTCGAGCTGAACGGCAGTTTTTGCGTATTTCCGGGCCTGTTTTAGGGGTCGTGGAGATTGTTCAGGATATCTCAGAGGATTATCAAACCATCCTCCGTTTTCAACTGCTGGTGATTGCAACCTGCATCGTGGTGATGAGCATCCTGATCGGTGTTCTGATCTATGTGGTGCAACGCGGAGAGGCCATCATTCAGCAGCGAACCCAGGAACAGCTCAGCTTAAAAGAAAAACTGGCGCAGTCGGAACGGATGTCCTCTCTCGGAGGAATGATCGCAGGCATTTCGCATGAAATTCGAAATCCGTTGGGTATCATCAGAAGCTCCGCAGAGCTTCTGAAAAAAAAGGTCGCGCAATTCGATCCGTCCAATTCCATCCCTGATATCATCGTTGAAGAGTCCAGTCGACTCAACCTCATCATCACGGATTTTCTCAATTTTGCCAAGCCCAGACCCCCTCACCGCATAGCCTGCCGGCTTGAAGACATTCTTGAAAAAAACATTGTTTTTATCACCCCTCAGATTCAGGATCAGGGGTATACCATTATCAAGGATTTTGCGCATTATCTGCCCGAAATTCAGGCTGATTCGGACATGCTGTATCAGGCTTTCCTAAATATCTTCATGAATGCAATACAGGCAATGCCGGATGGCGGCAAAATTCAGGTCATCATCCAAGCCGCTGTCAATATTGTCACCATTTGCATTGAAGATGAAGGCCCCGGTGTTTCGGAGGATCTGTTGGAAAAAATCTGGGATCCATTTTTCACAACCAAAGAAAAAGGAACCGGGCTTGGTCTGGGTATTGTAAAAAACATCATTGAATCCCACGACGGCCGCATTCGGATTGAAAATCGCAAAGAAGGATTGGGCGTTCGCGTAATTATTGAGCTGCCAATCGCCGTCAATGAAGATATGGCAGTCCAATAAAAGCGGTTACTCCAGATAACGGGTCGGAACGTTGGTAGACGGCTGTGAAATCCCTTGGCGAATCACCAGGGTTTTCCCGATTTCAACCCCATCTGAAACCACATCGGGATGATATTGCCGGCCTTTTCTCCGAAAACTTCCAATACGGGGATATCTCGCCGAAAAATACTGCTTTAACTGCAGATCGGTTGTAGGAACCAATGAATGCGAGTCTGAAACGGTTTTGCCGATGGACGATTCGCTTTCCAGCTTCATTTTGAACCCTGATAAAATTCCGGATGCAAAATCGGTTTTTCGATACCTGTTCATTTTAGCATCGGTGTTGTATCGATCCCATTCCGCATCAATAAAACGGCCGATAAAATCAAAAACATACGTAGCGATCTGAAGATTCCGGGCTGCACCGCTGATTTCAAGAACCCTTCCCATTTTGCCTTTTTCAATCACATAGGCGCCGATCCAGATGCCTTTTACAAAATAATAATCCATCAGGAGATGGGCCAGAGCATAATCCTCCGCAAAATGCCTGAGAGCCGGCTTTCCAACAAACATGCTGAAATAATCCCTTGGCACATTTCGAAAAATCTGCTCTGACTCGTATTTTGCCATCAACTCATGGGCTTTGATCATGGCGGATTCCGCTTCATGAAAATTGCTGCTTTGAGCCAGCGCCAGGAGTTTTTGAATCCGGAGCTTGATCTTGTCGCTGTCGTTTTCCGATATCTGAGAAATCTGCCGACTGAGAGGAACATATGTTCCGGCTGCTCTGGGGTTGGCGCTCAACATCCGGCAGGCTTTCTGGAATGCAGGGCCATGAGCCGGCTCGTGCTGTACACATAATGCCTCCGATGCAACCTGGTGCGCCATCTCATGGTAAAGCACTTCGCGGATATCGTTCCAGGAATGATTCAACACGAAGTTACGGCTAAAGCCGATCTCCCGCTTTTCTGATGACCAACAGCCCAATCTGTTTTTATAATCATACAGTGAAAACAATGGCTTACATACCATTTTTCGAAAGTTGGCTGTGACGGACCACAGGGCGGCATCCCATTCACACGACAAGCCGTGAAGGATACGCTGCTCGAGATTTTCCAAAACCTGATGGGTGGATGGCTTCATGAAACGTCAACCATTTTCGGATAAGTCTGATAGGTGCGATGAATTCCTTCCAACAGGGAAATGCCGGGTTTCCATCCCAAACTGTTTAAGACAGAAACATCCAGAAGCTTCTGTGGCATTCCGTCGGGCTGAGTGGTATCCCAGGTGACCTTGCCCGAATAGCCTACCACGTACTGGACTTTTTCAGCCAGTTCGCGAATGGTCAGATCCTCACCGGTTCCCAGGTTGATATGGGAAATCCGCCCGTTTTCAGTTGCCTGGTCATAGCAATTATCCTCAATCTGCATGACAAACACACTTCCGGATGCCATATCATCCACATGGAGGAACTCGCGCCGGGCGGAACCGGTTCCCCACAACAGCACGTTCGGGAATCCAACATCGGAAGGTTTCTGGGCTTCTCCATCCATGATACCCGCCCCATACCGGAAGGGAAGACCCAAATACGCCCGGACTGAATCCGGAATCGGACCCAAACCAGCTTCGTCTTTCTGAATGGCAGTCCAGTTGTTATCCTGTGCGAGCCTAGCCAGATGAAATTTTCGAATCAGTGCGGGCAGAACATGGGAGTTGTTCAGGTCGTAGGAATCGTTCGGGCCATAGAGATTGGTCGGCATCACACAACGATATCGGGCGCCATACTGGCGGTTATAGGATTGACAGAGTTCGATTCCGGCTATTTTGGCAATGGCATAGGGCTGATTGGTAGGCTCGAGAAATCCGGAAAGCAGGGCCGCCTCTTTCATGGGCTGATGCGCATGTTTTGGATAAATACAGGAGCTTCCCAGAAACAGAAGGCGCCGGACCCCTGCGATGAAAGCCTCATGAATCACGTTGCATTCGATCATCAGGTTCTGATAAATGAAATCGGCCCGATAGGTATTGTTGGCCAGAATCCCGCCAACTTTTGCAGCAGCAAGAACCACATAATCGATGGGTTCTGTCTGAAAAAAACGGCGCACGGCCTGTTGATCCAGCAGGTCCAGTTCGCGGTGAGTTCGGGTAATCAGGCGCTGATATCCGGCATCATTGAGAAATCGCATGATGGCAGATCCTACCATGCCGCGGTGACCTGCAACAAATATCCGTGAATCGCGTGTTAAAGGGGGTATGGAAAGCATCAAGTCCTCGCTGGGTTATTCGAAATGATTGTAGATTTGAAACCCTTCCTTCTCCACCAGAAAATCCTTTTGCGCTTCCATCATATCTTTTTCCACCATGATTCGAATCAATTCTTCAAAATCCATTTTGGGTTCCCAGCCCAGAATCGTTTTGGCTTTTGTCGGGTCTCCCAGTAGAAACTCCACTTCCGCAGGTCTGAAATACCGCGGATCGATGCTGACGACAATCTGGCCGGGTTCAGGCGGTTTTTTCAAGCTGTTTTTGCAATTATCAGAAAAGGAAACCGAATCGATCACACCGTTTTCTTCAATGCCCGAACCCCGCCAGACCAGATGGATGCCAAGAACTTCGAAAGCCTTTTCTACAAACTCCCGGACAGAATGAGCGCGGCCGGTTGCAATCACAAAGTCTTCTGGTGACGGGTGCTGAAGCATCAGCCACATCGCCTCCACGTAGTCTCCGGCATACCCCCAGTCTCTCCGGGAATTAAGATTGCCAAGGTAAAGCCTGTCCTGGAGTCCAAGGCGTATTCTGGCCACCGCACGGGTGATCTTCCGGGTGACGAATGTTTCCCCCCGCACCGGAGATTCATGGTTGAACAAAATTCCGTTACAGGCAAACATGCCATACGCCTCGCGATAATTCACCGTTATCCAGTAGGCGTAGACCTTGGCAGCACCATAGGGGCTTCTGGGGTAAAAGGGGGTGGATTCCTTCTGAGGGATTTCCTGCACTTTTCCATACATTTCACTGGTTGACGCCTGATAGAAGCGGGTATGACCTTCAAGTCCCAAAATCCGAACGGCTTCAAGGATTCTGAGCGCCCCCAGAGCATCTGAATTGGCGGTATATTCCGGCGTTTCAAATGATACCTGAACATGGCTTTGCGCTGCCAGGTTATATATTTCATCCGGTTTTACTTCCTGAACAATTCGGATCAGATTGGTCGCATCGGTCAGATCGCCATAATGCATCAAAAAATGCACATCAGTTTCGTGCGGGTCCCTGTAGAGATGATCCACGCGGCGGGTGTTGAAAGAAGAGGCTCTCCGTTTAATGCCATGAACTTCATACCCTTTGCCCAATAGAAATTCCGCCAGATAGGCACCGTCCTGCCCGGTTACGCCAGTAATCAATGCTCGCTTCATAGTTGCAGTTTCTGATATCTTTATTTTAGGTTATTATATTCTTGAGTTTTCGAAAAATAATTCTCAATAAATTAACTTAATGGCATGATATTTGCTGCGATGGAACATAGGCGTTCTGCTTTTATGTGCAAGTATCGCTGCAATTTTCTAAATCAATCAGTATGTTAAACTTTTTCCTAC